>JAYTMQ010000073.1:0-14548 GCA_043728355.1 Bacteroidota bacterium | reverse complement strand
CCAATCCAAAAAATAAAGCCACTTTCGATGCCAACTTATCGCCTGAAAAATAAGTAGCAAATGCGCCGACTAAAAGAATAATTAATAAATAAGATATGTCCATTAGATAAAAATTATTGTGCTAAAAATAAATAAATTAATATTGCCGAAACGCCGATTACAAATGCAAATAGATACAAACCAATATTTCCGTTTTGCAATTTTTTTCCTTGCTTTCCGAAATAATTTGCTCCAGTTCCTAATCCGAAAACCAATCCAGAAAGTGCTGGTTCAACATTATTTCTGAATATTTTTGATAATACATTTATTGGTTTTACAAAAATTGCGTTGTAACCTTCATCGACGTAATATTTGTTGTATAAAACTTTAGCAAAACCATTAATTTCATGGTCTTGCGACGGAACTTGATTTTGCTTGATGTACTTTGTGTACGCAATAAAAATTCCGACCAATGCACCAACTGTTGCAATTCCCATTAAGATATAATCTGTTTGACCCAAAACGTGATGTTCCTCGCCTAATTTTGGTAAAATTGGCGTTAAATAATGATTCAGCCAGCTGTTTCCTGGTAACGATATCAAGCCGCCAACAGCAGCGAGAATTGCTAAAATTATTAGTGGAAACGTTATTAATGCTGGACTTTCGTGCAAATGAGATTTCTGTTTTTCTGTACCTCGAAACTCTTTAAAGAATGTTAAATACATTAATCTAAACATATAAAAAGCAGTCAAAATCGATGCAATCGAACCTACAACCCAAAGTGCAATGTTGCCGTGAAATGCAGTCATTAATATTTCGTCTTTCGACCAAAATCCTGCAAAAGGAAAAATTCCTGATATTGCCAAAGTCGAAATCATCATTGTCCAAAATGTAATTGGCATTATTTTTTTTAATCCACCCATATTGCGCATGTCTTGTTCGCCATGTAATGCGTGAATCACAGAACCTGAACCTAAGAATAAACAAGCCTTGAAAAAAGCGTGTGTAATTACGTGAAAAACCGCAACTTCATAGGCACCAAGTCCAAGAGCCAAAAACATTAATCCTAATTGAGAAACTGTCGAATAGGCCAAAACTTTCTTGATATCGTTTTGAACCAACCCAATTGTTGCAGCGACTAAAGCTGTTATCGCACCAATAATTGCTATTAAAGTTTGAACATCTGGAGCCAAATCGAAAACATAATTCAAACGAGTAATCATAAAAATTCCCGCTGTTACCATCGTCGCAGCGTGAATCAATGCAGAAACTGGCGTTGGTCCAGCCATTGCGTCTGGTAACCAAGTATATAATGGAATTTGAGCCGATTTTCCGCAAGCTCCAATAAACAAGCAAAATGCAGCGATTGGCAATGTGTCTAAATGCAAACCTTTGTCATCGGCAATTGCTATTTGTAAAGTTGTATAATCCAAACATCCAAAACTATATGCCAAAATAAAAATCCCAATTAGCAAACCTAAATCGCCAATTCTGTTCATTATGAACGCTTTTTTAGCTGCATCGTTATAGTCTTGATTTTTATACCAAAAACCAATCAATAAATAGGAACACAAACCCACGCCTTCCCAACCAATGAACATTACTAGTAAATTGTTGCCAATAACTAGTGTAATCATAAAGAAAATAAACAGGTTTAAGTATGCGAAAAACTTATTCATATTCTCGTCGTCGTGCATATAACTTATAGAATATAAATGAATTAGCGAACCTATTCCAGTTACAAACAACAACCATAATAAAGAAAGTTGATCAAATAAAAAGCCGAAATCAACTGTAAATTTATCTAATGAAATCCAATCGAAAAGTGAAATTTCAATTGCTTCTTTACTTGAATTTACATCTAAAAATAAAAATAAAGTTGCTATAAATGAAGCAATTACTGCAAATGTGCCGACGTAACCCGAAACATTTTTAGAAACGCTTCTACCGAAAAAAACATTGAATAAAAATCCAACAAACGGCGATAGCAATAATATAAGTGACAAAATTGTATTATCCATTGTGGCTTATCCTTTTAAGTTTTTTAAATTATCAATATCAATCGAACCAAGATTCCTAAAAACCGAAACCAAAATTGCTAATCCAACGGCAACTTCTGCGGCAGCAACTGCCATCGAAAAGAACACGAAAACTTGTCCGTTTGCATCTTGATGATAAGTCGAAAACGCCACAAATAAAAGGTTAACAGCATTGAGCATAATTTCTATCGACATAAATACGATAATTGCATTTCGGCGGTACAATACTCCAAAAATTCCAATACAGAACATCAGTGCCGAAAGGAAAATGTAGTTTTGAATGCCAATTTCTTGTAAAATATTTTGCATTTTTATTTTTTTAAATCTTCTTTTTTAGATAATAAAACTGTTCCTATCATAGCAACTAATAACAAAATCGAAGCATATTCAAACGGAACCATATAACCTTCTTTGTCGTCCAATAATACGACTCCAAGTTTTTTAATTGATTGATAATCAGTTCCTGAAACGTCATAATCTGCTATAAATGGTACAGCATTTATAAATATCAAAACCAATATCACACAAATCGACACGAACGAAACAATTGCCCCCAAACGAGTAATTCTGGGTTTATGTACTTCATTTTCTTTATTCAAATTCATCAACATTATCGTGAACAGAAACAAAACCATAATTGCTCCCGAATAGACAATTATTTGTACAATTGCCAAAAATTGCGAGTTTAACAACAAAAAGTGAAATGCGATGGTAAAGAAACAAACCACCAAGTAAATCGCACTGTGAATAGGGTTTTTGCTGTAAATTGTCATAAATGCAGTACCAAGTGTAACTGCCGATAAAAGGTAAAATATAATCAAAAAAGTACTCATTAGTTAGCGTTTTGAAGTTGAGAATTTTGCATCGCAATGTCCAACGGCATTACTAATCTGTCTTTTCCGAAAATAAAATCTTCGCGTTTGCCACTCGATGGCACTAAAAGTTTCGAAGTTGTCAAATAAATCGCATCTTTTGGACACGCCTCTTCGCACAAACCACAAAAAATACAACGCAACATATTAATTTCATAAATCGAAGCATATTTCTCTTCGCGATACAAATGCTTTTCGTCTTTCGTGCGTTCCGCAGCCGTCATTGTTATAGCTTCTGCAGGACACGAAAGCGCACAAAGTCCACAAGCCGTGCAGTTTTCACGACCTTGTTCATCACGTTTTAATTGATGTTGCCCACGATACACTGGACTCATTTCTCGAACTTGCTCCGGATAATGAATCGTTGCTTTTTTTCTAAAAAAGTGTTTGATAGTAATTAAAAGCCCTTTTACAATGGCGATCAAATACATACTTTCAAAAAAAGTCATCTCTTTATTCGAGACTTGCTTTTTACTTCCAGAAAGCGAAATTGTTTCTATAGACATTTTTTAATTATTTTTTTGGAGCCAATCCTGCTATTCGTTGCAATCTTTTTTAAAATTTGCTTGCTTCGCCGCAAACTTTAAAAAAGGATTTCCACTGCTATCAGGGCTAGGGTATCCGTTTTATTTCAATATTTTAATTTTTATAACCAATTTTTGTTCTTTCGACTTTATTTTCGGATTTATCCATCATTTCGTCTAGATAAGAAAAAAGCAATTCAGTATTTTTATCATTATTATCCAATCGCTTCTTAATTTCTGCAATATCGATTTTTAAATTCAAATTATTTGAAAGAAATTCTCGCATACTTACAAAAATTTCAATAATCTTAATACTCATTTGTGTTGCTTTATCACTTTTTACAACATTTGACAATTGTAAAATTCCGTGTTCTGTAAAAACATAAGGCAACGAACCTCCTAATGCTTGTTTTGAAGGTATCGCATTTTGCGATACCATAATTTCTGTTTCAATTTCATTCAATCTAAACATAAAATGTTCAGGAAACTTATCTGGGTTTCTAGCGATTTGTTCTCGTAATCGATATGGTTTCACATCAAACAATACTGCTAAATCCCTATCTAACATTACTTTAGTATTCCGAATCAAATAAATTTTATTTTTCAATAATTTCGTTTGGAATAATAATAATTTCTTTCATTCTAAATTTTTATAAGGTATCGCATTTCGCGATACCTTTAGTTTTACTTTATATAATGTGAATTAAGTAATTGTTTTTGAAGAATTTATATTATTTTAAGATGGTATATTTTATATTTTTTTACATTAGATATCACATTTTGTGATACCGTAAACTTATTTTAAGGTGCCAAATTGACTCCTTAAAATTTAAAACCCAAAATAAGTTACAATCTCACTTCTCAAAAGCACAATTCCAACTACAACTATATTAGCAATCGAAAGCGGAATTAATATTCTCCAACCTAAATTCATCAATTGATCATAACGAAAACGTGGAATTGTCCATCGTATCCACATAAAGAAAAATATGAATCCACAAATTTTTGCAAATAAAACAATAATTCCGAGAATATTACCAATATTCACTCCCCAATTTTCAACAATCCAACTCATTCCTGGATAATTGTAACCGCCGAAGAATAAAACTGCCAAAATTGTTGCCGAAATAAACATATTAGCATATTCTGCAAACAAATAAAATCCCATTTTCATTGATGAATATTCGGTATGATAACCACCAATTAATTCGGTTTCGCATTCTGCTAAGTCAAATGGTGTTCGGTTTGTTTCAGCAAAAGCGCAAATCAAGAATATTAGGAAAGATAATGGTTGATAAAAAACATTCCAATCCATTCCTGCTTGTTTCAATGATATTTCTCTTAAACTTAATGTTCCTGTCATCATTAAAAGTGCAATCATCGACAATCCCATCGCAACTTCGTAACTTACCATTTGCGAAGCTGCCCGAACAGCGCCCATCAAAGAAAATTTATTGTTAGATGCCCAACCGCCTATCATAATTCCATAAACTCCAACAGAAACTACTCCGAAAATGTACAACAATGCCACATCAATATCGGTGGCTTGCAATAAAATGTCTTGACCAAACAAGTGCAATCTATCGCCCCAAGGAATGACCGCGCTTGTCATTAATGCTGTGGTCATTGCTATTGCCGGACCAACCATAAACAAAATTTTGTTTGGTGTGTTGGGTTCAAATTCTTCCTTTGAAAATAATTTTAATCCGTCAGCAAGTGGTTGCAACAATCCGCCCCAACCTGCACGGTTTGGGCCTACTCTATCTTGTAAATAAGCTGCAACTTTACGTTCTGCCCAAGTAGAATACATTGCCATTAGCATTGTTATTGCAAAAACTGCAAAAATGACAACGCTTTTTTCTATTATAAATGCGGTTTCCATTTTTAAGAGTTTTTATTTTTAACTAATGGAATTGATGCCATACTAATTTTATCACGGTCTTGTTCACGACCTTCAAGAATGAATTCTTCGGTTGCAATTTCGACTTTTTCTAACTTTTGGGTATAATTATTTTGTCCAATAACTGAATCTTTTTCTACTTTTCTTGGCCCTTCGATTGTCCAATCAGAAACATTTTTATGATCAAAACGACAACCGTTACAGATAAATTCATCAACCTCGTGGTATTCGTCTTTTCTACCAGTTATTCTTTGAATTTCCCCACCAAACATCCAAGCAGTAACTTTTCCTGAACATTTATCGCAATCTCTATGCGCATTATAAGGTTTGTTGAACCAAACTCGTTGTTTGAAACGGAAGGTTTTATCGGTTAATGCGCCTACTGGGCAAACATCTATCATATTTCCTGAAAATTCATTGTCGATTGCTTTAGAAATCATTGTCGAAATGTTGGAATGATCGCCACGATCCATAACGCCGTGAACTCGGTCGTCGCACAACTGGTCGGCAACTTGCACGCAACGTTGGCAAAGAATACAACGATTCATATGCAATTGTATGTTTGGTCCAATGTCTTCGGGTTCAAAAGTTCGTTTTTCTTCGATGAAACGTGATTTTGGATTGCCGTGTTCGAAACTTAAATTTTGCAAATCACATTCGCCTGCTTGATCGCAAACTGGGCAATCTAGCGGATGATTGATTAGCAAAAATTCGGTAACCGATTTTCTTGCTTCTTGCACTCTTGCTGATGCTTTGCTGGCAATTTCCATTCCGTCTTGGCAACCTGTTACGCACGATGCCATTAATTTTGGCATTGGTCTTGGGTCGGCTTCGCTACCTTTGGTTACATCAACAAGGCAACAACGGCACTTGCCACCGCTTCCTTTTAATTTTGAATAATAGCACATTGCTGGTGGCACGACTTCGCCACCAATCATTCGGGCTGCTTGCAGGATTGTGGTTCCTGGTTCGACTTCGATGCTTTGTCCGTCTATTGTTACTTTCATCTACCGATATTTAACTCCTACGGAGTAGTTTTTTAAATTTTTTGAAATTCATCAATTTTAAATTGATATTTCTTTTGTAAAATATATTCTAATTGTTTTTTTAATTTTAAAATATGATTTTCATCGTTATTAAAATTTTCAAAAATATAATTTATTAAATTTCTAAATCTTTCGTCGCTTTCAGGTTTTATAGTTTTTGATTTTTTCTTAAAATCATTAAAATCAATAAACCCAAAATCTTTTACGTTGACATTTTTTGTTTTTAAATATTCTTCAATCCAATTTTCAAATTCTTTTGGACCAATTAAAATTAAAAATTGATACTTACTATTGTGTTTCAAAATTTTTGAATTTTCACTTTCAAAAATTCTTTCAAATCCATTTATCTTTTGATTATCATCATCGATATCGATAATTCCTATGCTAAAATTTCCTTTGCTTCTTACAACAGCTCCTTTTATTACTTCTTGTTTATTTTTCTCTTTTCTTATTAAATTGTTATCATTTAATAATCTTCCGAAAAAATATTTATCTGCCCAACATTCTACACCAATTAATTTCATATTTAAAACTAATTAGATTCCCATAAACTTTCAAAATTAAAAAAAGCATTCATACCAAACTCATATACATCATCATTTTTTTCTTTATCCAATAGTTTTACTTTGGTTTCGCCATCAACATTATTTACCAAATAAATGTTAGTATTTTTGTTACTTTCTTCATCTCGCAAAAATTCTTGAATAATGAAATCACTATGGGTAACTATAAAAAATTGATTGTCATTTTCGTCATATTTAACCGAATTTGTAAATTCTAAAATGTAAGGTTCAAAACAATGTGCTTCTGGTTCTTCGAATAATAAAACAGCATTTTTATTACTCATAATTGCTGCTTTGTAAAAGATTAATCTTTGTAAAGTATCTGCAATCATTGAATATGGTAATTCAAAAACAGTTCCGTCTTCTAATTCTTTTTGTAGAACAAGATCATAAGTCCCAGACTTAATAACTATTTTCAATCCATTTGAGTTTAAATATTTTGAAACTGTTTCACGTAGCATGGTATTCATTGAAATAATTTGACCAATATTTTCTCCAAAAGGAAATTCGAGAACCGAATTTCCTCTGTTTTGTATTCTTTTATTATCAAAAATATATTTCTTAATATCATGATAAAAAAAATCATCTGTAAAAAAATCTTCTTTATATTTTAAATTCGTTCCTTCAATTATTCCGAACTCTGACGAATTGTTTCTATTTTTATCAACAATGTTAAGTTCAATTTTTTTATCCAAATTAATAGATATGGGATCAACAGTAATTCCTTTAAAAAATAATTCATAATCAAATTCATATCTTACATAATCTTTCAAAATTCCATGGTTATTAAAATAGCCAAACAACCCCAAAGCCTCCAAAATATTACTTTTGCCAGCATTTGGCATACCAATAAACACATTTATCTTATTACAATCATTTATTTCTAAATGCTTAATAGATTTAAAATTGGTTATTGATATGTTTTTAATTTTTTCCAATACTTGGTTACGCTAATTGTTTCCCAATTAAATGCTTCACATTTTCGAAAGGTTCAGCAACAAAATGTTCTCTATTTTTAATTTTTTCTGGAAAACGAACATGATATTCGAACTCGTCACGGAAATGACGAATTGCTGCTGCTACTGGCCATGATGCGGCATCGCCTAATGGGCAAATAGTGTTTCCTTCGATTTTGGATTGGATGTTCCAAAGTAAATCGATGTCTTCTTCGCGGCCTAATCCGTTTTCTATTCTGTTTAATATTTTTTCTAACCAACCAGTACCTTCGCGGCAAGGTGTACATTGTCCGCAAGATTCGTGGTGGTAAAATCGAGCAAAATTCCAAGTATTTCTGACAATACAAGCGGTGTCATTGTAAACTATAAATCCGCCTGAACCTAGCATTGAACCAGTTGCGAATCCGCCATCTGACAGACTTTCGTAGGTCATTAATCGGTCTTCGCCTGTTGCTGTTTTATAAATTAAATTGGATGGCAAAATTGGCACCGAACTTCCACCCGGAACCAATGCTTTTAAAGGTCTATCAGAACTCATTCCGCCCAAATATTCGTCTGAATTCATAAATTCGTAAACTGATAATCCTAAATCTATTTCGTAAACTCCAGGATTTTTTATGTGTCCAGATGCCGAAATTAGTTTGGTTCCTGTTGAGCGACCGATCCCGATTTTGGCATATTCTGCACCAGAATTATTTACAATCCACGGCACTGCCGCAATAGTTTCGACATTATTGACAACTGTTGGGTTGCTCCATAGTCCTGAAACTGCTGGAAATGGTGGTTTGATTCTTGGATTGCCTCGTTTTCCTTCTAAAGATTCAATTAATGCGGTTTCTTCTCCACAAATGTAAGCACCACCACCTATCTGAACGTGAAGTTCGAGATCATAACCAGAATTTAGAATGTTTTTACCCAACCAACCTGCATTTTTTGCTTCTGCAATAGCACGTTCTAGGATTTTGTATATCCACATGTACTCGCCTCGTATATAAATGTAAGATAAGTTGGCTCCTAGTGCATAACTTGAAGTTATCATTCCTTCGATTAATAGGTGCGGAAGAAATTCCATCAAATAACGATCTTTGAAAGTTCCTGGTTCAGATTCATCGGCATTACAAACCAAATGTCTTGGTTTTCCTGATTTTTTGTCGATGAAACTCCATTTCATTCCTGCAGGAAATCCTGCTCCACCACGACCTCGAAGGCCAGAAGTTTTTACTTCTTCTACAACTTCATCTGGTGTTAATGTTTTTATGGCTTTTTCTACAGACGCATAACCGCCTTCACGACGATATACTTCGTAGGTTTTTATGCCTGGAACATTGATTTTGTCTAATAATATTTTTTGTGACATATTATATTAAATATTGGTCTAAAAATTCTTTTAATTTTAAAATGTAAGGATTTTCTAAATTCCTTATTTCCCATAAATTTTCGTCTTGAAAATTTCTATTTCTGTCCGAACAATTATCTTTTTCATTTAAACATTCCAAATAACTATAAATTTTTGACTTTTTTGCTGGGATTTTTAAAGATTCATCTTTTGATAAACACTTTTCGAATTCGTTCCAACATTCAAAAATTTGTGAATGTTTTTTATTAATTACATTTTCCAATAAATCTTCAACTGTTCCTGAATCTTGATTGTTAGGAAGCACAAAAATATCAAATTTTGTCCAATTCCAACTTGTCATTAAATCATTTACAAATTTATTAGTTCCTTCAAAACCTGCTTTATCTAATACTTTTTTATCATCAGCATCTAGAAAAATTAGAGAGGTAAATTCTGAAAAAGTTTCTGTTATTAGACTTTTTCTGTCTTTGAGTTTGTTATAAGAGTTTAATTTATTTATAAAATTATTTTGTTCTAATTCTTTATCGGAAAAATCTAAATTGTAATGAATTTTTAAGAAATCTCTCAAAAATCTTTGATCCGAAATGCCTTCACAAAAAATTCTAATATTAAAATCATTCATAAATTAACGATTTTCTGTTTTCGATTCGGCTATATCTTCAAATGCGTTATATGGATAACAAATTGCTTTTATAGATTTATCTTTATTTTCTTGCAAACGTATTAATCTAATGTTTTGCTCATTAACTTCTTTTGCTGCTTCAACATAGGCTTCAATACATTCTTCTGAATGCGTAGTTGCAAATAATTGCACATCGAGTTCTTTGCAAACTTTGAAAATGTTAACCCAAAAATCTTTCATTTTGGAATGATGAATTCCAATTTCGATTTCGTCAATCATTATTCTTTTTCCTTTTAACGAAATGGTTTTTAAGATTATATAGAATATTCTTTTGAAACCGTCACCTAGGAAATTTAATGGAATTTGTTTTTTTTCTCCATTAAAACTTAAAACAAATACATCTTTTAAATCTTCGAATTCATTTTTAAAACCGATTTTGAATAATTCAGGATTTATTATTTTTAATGTATCTAATAAAACATCTTCGCCTTCAATATCTAAATTATTGTATAAATCGATTGTTACTTTGTCTAATGATGAATCATTAAAAGTTATTAATGGAAAGTTCCAAATATCTAATTCATAATTATATATCCAAATTAAGTTATTTTTTTGTTTGTTTAAACTAATACTTACAAATTGATTTATATTTTTTTTAATTTCAATTTCTTCGTTGAATCTATTTATTAAAAAATCTATTTTATTTGCAAAAGCATTATGTATAGCCAAAGATGTTGAAGAGAAAGTGCTAATTGAAATTTCTAGATTTGCATCTGTTTTTGCAAATATTCTCAATTCTTTCGAATCTTGTTTAATTATATTTTTTTTAAAATAATTTTCTTTTGGACTAGCCTTTTCGATCGTTTCTGTATTACCAATCTTCGTTGTTATTTCTTTTATTTCAAATTTTAAACCTCTTTTAGTTAATGCTAAATAGAAATTAGAAATCATTTGATTTGCATCCTCATCAAACAACAACGCCTCCAACAAACAAGTTTTTCCAACATTGTTATCACCAACAATCAAATTAAATTGTCCAATATCGTTAATCTCAAGAGATTCAAACTTCTTGAAATTTTCGACTTTGAAATATGTTAAATGATTGTTTTCCAATTTTTATTTATCGTGTAAAACTATTTTTTCTTCTTTGCAATCTGCAATCAATCGATCGATTTTTTGTTCGTTAAGATGTTCTTGATAGAAATCACCCAATTGCATCATTGGTGCATATCCGCAAGCACCAAGGCATTCCACGCCACGAACTTCGAAAAGTCCGTCTTGGGTTGGTTCACCGACTTTTACGCCTAATTTAGAACAAGTATAATCCATAAGATTTTCAACTCCGTTCAATGCGCAAGGACCAGTTTGACAAAATTCAAACATATGTTTACCAATTGGTCGTTGGTTGTACATTGTGTAAAAAGTTACAACTTCGTAGACTTCAACAGGTTTGATACGCAAAATTTCGGCAACTTTGTCTTGTAATTCGAAGCTTAACCAATCATTATGAGCATCTTGTACTTCATGCAAAACTGGCAACAATGCCGATTTTCGTTTGTCGTTTGGATAATGACTGCACAATTCTTCTATGCGTGTTAGTAACGCTTCGGTTATGTTTATTTCTTGTTTGATATCCGTTTTTTCCATTTGTTTTTCTTATAACCACAAAGTGCACAAAGCAGGCACAAAGTTCACAAAGATTTATTTTTCGAGAATCAAATTTTAATTTTTATTCTCAATTTTGAGTTAATTAGTTTAAGCATCTAATTCTCCTGCAATTACATTCAAACTTGATAAAATTACGATTGCATCAGACAGCATTGCTCCTTTTATCATTTCTGGATAGGCTTGATAATATATGAAACACGGTCTGCGGAAATGTAATCTATAAGGTGTTCTACTTCCATCGGTTACAAGATAAAATCCAAGTTCACCGTTTCCGCCTTCGACTGGATGGTAAATTTCTGCAACTGGAACTGGAACTTCTCCCATTACAATCTTGAAATGATAAATTAAACTTTCCATCGAATTATAAACATCCTCTTTTGGAGGCAAATAATAATCAGGAACTTCGGCATGGTACTCATTTCCAGCTGGCATTTTATCTAATGCTTGACGAATGATGCTCAAACTTTGCCAAACTTCTTCGTTACGAACGCAGAAACGATCATAAGTATCGCCTGATTTTCCTACTGGAATTTCAAACTCAAAATCTTCATACGAAGAATAAGGTTGTGCTTTTCGAACATCATAATCTACTCCTGCGGCACGAAGATTTGGACCTGTAAATCCGTAATCCATTGCCATTTCGGAAGTTATTGGTCCAACGTTTACTGTTCTGTCAATAAATATTCTGTTTCTTTCAAAAAGATTTTGAAATTCTTGCCAACATACTGGAAATTCTACTAAAAATTTATCTAAAAGTTCAAATGCTTTTGGCGACCAATCTCTTTCGAAACCGCCAATTCGCCCCATATTTGTCGTAAGACGTGCTCCACAAATTTCTTCGTAGATTTCGTATATTTTTTCTCTGAATTGAAAAACATAAAGAAATCCAGTATAAGCACCAGTATCTACACCAAGAATTGAATTACAAATAATATGATCGGTAATTCTCGCCAATTCCATTACGATTACTCGAAGATATTGCGCTCTTTTTGGTACTTCGATATCGAGTAATTTTTCTAAAGTCATCCACCAACCCATATTGTTTATTGGCGATGAGCAATAATTCATTCTATCAGTTAATGGCGTAATTTGATAGAAAGGACGGTTTTCGGCAATTTTTTCGAATGCACGATGAATGTATCCAATTGTTGGTTCGGCTTCTAGAATGCGCTCGCCATCCATAAGCAAGATATTCTGAAAAATACCGTGTGTTGCTGGGTGTGTCGGTCCTAAATTTAGAATCGAAAGTTCACTACCATCTTCGTTGCGGCTGGTTTCGATTATTTTAGCATATCGATGCTCTGGTGATAATAATAGTTCTGACATTTTATTTTCTTTGACCACAAATTACACAAATTGGCGCAAATTTAATTTTTAATTATTTGACATTGTTCTTCCGAAAAATCGGTCATCTTTGTCGGTTCGTCCTGAGTCTTCCATCGGGAATTCTTTGCGCATTGGGTGCGAAATCATTTCGTCCATGTTCAACATTCGTTTTAACTGTGGATGTCCAGCGAAATTGATTCCGTAAAAATCCCAAGTTTCACGTTCCATCCAATTTGCACATTTGTGAATGTTAATGGTGGTTTTGATGTCTGGAATTGTTCCGTTTAAATATGCTTTTATTTTAATTCGTTTGTTTTCGTACCAATTGTGTAAATGATAAACGATTGCAAATTGTCGGTTTTCTTCGTTGTCAGGATAATGAATACCACACAAATCGGTTAGGAAATGAAAACGTAATTCTGGACTGTTTTTCAAGAATAAAATTACGGCTGTATTTTTATCGGCATTGATTTCGAAAGAGAAAATATCTTTTTCTTGTTTGAAATCGAAAACATCTAAACCAAATGTTTCTTGTAATTTTTCTTGTATTTCTATATTTTCTAAAGCCATATTATTTTTTTGCCACAGATTTCACGAATTTTCACAGATTTTAAATTTAGCAATCAGATTTATTTAATTCCGTAAGATGCTAATAATTCGACATATTCTGGAGAACTTCTTCTTCGAACGGATTCGTTTTTTACGATATCTTGAAGTAACATTACTCCGTCAACAATTTGTTCTGGTCTTGGCGGACACCCAGGAACGTATACATCTACTGGAATAACCTTATCAATCCCTTGAAGAACTGAATATGTATCGAAAATTCCGCCTGAACTAGCACATGCGCCAACTGCAATAACCCATTTAGGTTCTGACATTTGCTCGTAAACTTGACGTAAAATGGGTGCCATTTTTTTAGAAATAGTTCCCATTACCATTAACATATCCGCTTGACGTGGAGAGAAAGATACTCTTTCGGATCCAAATCTAGCCAAATCGTAATGCGATGCCATTGTTGCCATAAATTCGATTCCACAACAAGAAGTAGCAAATGGCAATGGCCAAAGCGAATTGGCTCTTGCTAAACCTACAACATCATTGAGTTTGGTGGCGAAAAAACCTTCTCCGACAACTCCGTCTGGTGCTTCTACTATATTTGTGTTTGAATTACTCATTATAATATTAGATATTAAATTTTAAATATATCTTAGATTTGAAATATTTAATATTTAAAATCTAAAATTTAATATTTTTACTCCCAAATTAATGCTTTCTTTTTTATGATATAGAAAAAACCTACCAATAATAAACCCATAAAAACCAGCATTTTAATTAATCCTTCTACACCTAAATCTTTGAAATTGATTGCCCAAGGATATAGAAAAATTACTTCAACATCGAACAATACAAATAGAATTGCTACTAAGAAATATTTTACTGAAAAAGGAATACGAGCATTACCAATAGATTCTATTCCGCATTCGAAATTGGCATCTTTGATTTTTGAAGATCTACTTGGTCCAAGTTTACCTGAAATAAATATTGTTCCTACAACAAAACCTGCTGCTAGCAAGAATTGTATTAGTATTGGCAAGTAACTTAATTGGTCTGATTGCATTGCTCTGTATAATTTTGCTTACAAAGATAAGTTTCAAATTATTAAATAACAATTAAAAATCTGAAAATGATAAGC
>JAYTMQ010000072.1:0-8038 GCA_043728355.1 Bacteroidota bacterium | reverse complement strand
CCTGGTTTTTCTATTGTTATTGGAGCGTCTGGATCTCCTTTAATAGTTTCTGCACCAGTTTTAACTTTTTCAAGTTCTTTAACTTTTGGCGGTTCTTCTACAACTTCTTCTGCTTTTGCAACAACTGGCTTAACAAATTTTACTTGACTTTGCACGGGTGGTGGCGGTGGCGGTGGTGGCGGTGGTAATAAATCTTTCGGTTTTTCTTTAGGTGGCAATTTTATCGTTACGATTTTTTTGTCTAAAGAAGCATCTTCTTTACCCAATCCATCGAACAAATTACCCAACAAACCTGGTGCTCCAACTGAAAAAGCGAACAAAACAGCACCGATTCCTAAGGCTATCAGAGATGTTTTTGAGCTTTTTTGGCGTAAATCGTAAGCTCCGTAATTTTTATTACGACCCTCAAAGACTACATCGAGCCATTGTTTTTTAAATAAGTCTAATTTCATAAATGTAGATATTGTATGTTATTTGATCATTTATGTTATCGCTATTTTGATTTATGTTTGTTTGCACAAACTCTTATAATTTGCGATTTCATATAATTGATTTAAAAATTATTTACCAGTGTTTGGATCAACTGCAACAGGAGCAGTAGTTCCTGAATCAGGAGTTAATAATTTTTTTTCTTCTGCTGTAATCTCGTTTACAATTGCATAAGTTTCTACGCCAGATATTGCCATTTCATCCAAAATATCAACCAAATTTTTATAATTTGATTTTTTACTTGGTTTAATAATTACAATAATTCCTTGATCAGGTTTACCTTTTGCAGTAGAATACTCGAGAACAGATTTTTTTCTTGATAAAAGTTCCTTTCTTAAACCATTTTTTCCATAAGCAATTGATTTTGGAGGAGATATTGGAGTAGCTAACATACCCATATACCATTTTAACTTATTATCTCCATCTATCAAGATTGTCATTGTTCTATTTTCATCAACATTAACATCTTTTTTATTCTCAGGATTATCCTCTTTATCGGGTAAAGACAAATCCATAGATTTTGGTTTGGACAATGAGGTTGTTAGCATAAAGAAAGTAATCAAAAGAAAAGCTAAATCTACCATTGCAGTTAAATCTACTTTAGAGTTTTGTTTTTTACTTCTTACTTTTTTGCCTTTTCCACCACCGCCGTCGCCAGTATTTAATTCTGCCATTTTGTGTGTTTTATTTTAATTAAAAATCTTTACCTCTAAGACCAGTTACCAAATTAAAATTATTAATTTGTTGGTCTTGCAGAATATCCATTACTTTTTGAATTGCAGGATACTGTTCTTTTGCATCGCCTTTAATTGCAAGCTGAAGTTCTTTGGTACTAATTTCGTTAGTTGCAATTCTTGCGTTGTAAACCCATTCTTTTAATTGGTTATTCAAAGAATCTTTCGGAATACCTAATTGCACTCCAGCTTTGTTTCTTTCGTCTCCTTTTAGAGCTAACAAACCAGACATTCCTTCAATTGGTACACCAAAAGTTTCCATAATAGAAAATTTTTCACTTTCTTCGGGTGTAAATTTTATGCCGTATTTTATTGCCATTAATTCTAATGTTCTTTTTCTAACTTCTCTTCCGAGTACGCTAAAAAAGACTTTATCTTTTCCACCAATTGTTATGGTTGCCAAATCACTTTCTGGCAATTTGGTCTGGTTGGTTGATGCTGGCATATCAACAGGAAGTGCTTCTTGTTGTTTTGCTGTAGCGGTAAGAATAAAGAACGTAAGCAAAAGAAAGGCAACGTCACACATAGCCGTCATGTCAATAGACGAAGCTTTTTTGGACATTTTTACTTTACTCATATTATTTTATTTATTATCAAATGAATTGAAATTGAATTCAAAATCGATTTATTCGAAAATTATTTATTTAGTTTTTAAATCTTCTGTATGTTTTAACAATTGCAGAACCAGCTTCGTCGATAGAATAGGTCAATGTATCGATTTTAGAAGTAAAGAAATTATACATTACTATTGCTAATGCAGAAGTTGCAATTCCAGTTGCTGTGTTAATCAATGCTTCAGAAATACCACTCGCAAGTGCAGCTTGGTCTGGAGTTCCAGAAGATGCTAATGCACCAAAAGCTTTAATCATACCAGTAACTGTTCCTAATAACCCAGCAAGAGTACCTAAAGATACAAGTGTAGAAAGAATTGTCATGTGTTTTTCTAACATTGGCATTTCAAGAGAAGTTGCTTCTTCGATTTCTTTAGAAATTGATTCGGCTGCTGCTTCGCTGTCCATACCTTCTTTTTTAACTTCGTTGTGTTTCAATAAAGCTGCTTTTATTGCGTTAGCAACTGAACCTTTTTGCTTGTCACAATCTTCGATTGCAGCATCAATATTATTTGTAGAAATATTTCCTTGAATTTTTTTCATGAATTTATCTATAGAATCTTTACCAGAGGCTTTAGAAATAACCATAAAACGCTCTACAGAAAATACTATTACCATTAAGAAACAACCTAAAAGTACAGGTACAATTGGACCACCTTTATAAACCATTGCAAGGTAATTTCCTGGTAATGGTTCGCCAGTATTTACCCCACCAACGAAGTTACCTCCAGCACCCATGATAAATTTCCAAATAATCCAACCTACAAATACACATCCAACGATGATAATTGCTGTTGTCATTCCACCTAAGTCTGCACCTGAATCGTTGCTTTTTTTAACGTTTGCCATTTTAATAAATTTTAATTTTTAAGTTTATTGATTTTAATTTTGTTTGTACATAAATTGTATAGGCACAAATTTAATTTTTTAGTTCAAATAAAAAAACTTTTTTCGTTTTTTTTGATAATTATCTTTAGTAATTAAAAAATATTGTGGAAAACTTTGATATTTATGTTACATAAAATTTATATTTTGAACTTGTTTTGAACAATTCATTAATAACTACATAACATAACGCTACAAATACTAATTATATTATAAAAATTATAAAATATTTTTTTTGTGTTAAGAAATTCGAAAAAAACAAAGTTTTTAATACCTTGCATATACTTTTCAACAAATGAAAACCACTTACAAATCATACCTTATATACAATGAGTAAAAAAGACGATTTTATTTCGAAAATAAACGAAGGTTATACTTCGAAAGGTGCAACCATTACTTTGGGCGCAGCGATGTTAGAAGGCGAAGCAATTTCGGAAGTGCCAATTAATATTCCGCTAAAAACAATGAACCGACACGGACTGATTGCTGGAGCGACTGGAACAGGTAAAACAAAAACCATTCAAGTTTTGTCGGAACAATTGGCTCAAAACGGTGTACCAGTTTTAATGATGGACATTAAAGGAGATTTTTCGGGCATTGCAAAAGCTGGAGAAGAAAAATCGTTTATCACAGAAAGACATACTAAAATCAATATTCCGTTTGAACCAACTGGTTATTCAACCGAATTGATGACGCTTTCAAATCAAAACGGCGTTCGGTTGCGTGCAACGGTTTCTGAATTTGGGCCTGTATTATTTTCAAGAATTCTTGATTTAAATGATACGCAATCTGGAGTGATTTCTGTAATATTTAAATATTGCGATGATAATAAAATGCCACTTTTGGATTTGAAAGACATTAAAAAAGTGATGAATTACATAACCGAGGAAGGCAAAGATGAAATTTCTGAGCAATATGGCAAAATTTCAACATCTACAACAGGAACTATTCTTAGAAAAATAATTGAACTCGAACAACAAGGAGCAGATATTTTCTTTGGCGAAAAATCATTCGAAATTGAAGATTTAATGCGTTATGATGATAATGGTTTTGCTTTCATTAATATAGTACGATTGACCGACATTCAAGATAAACCAAAATTATTTTCGACTTTTATGTTGAACTTATTGGCAGAAATTTACCAACAAATGCCAGAAAAAGGCGATTTAGACCAACCAGAATTGGTTATTTTTATTGACGAAGCACACCTTATATTTAATGAAGCGAGTAAAACATTGCTAGATCAAATAGAAACTATTATTAAATTAATTCGTTCAAAAGGAGTTGGTGTTTTCTTCATTACCCAAAATCCGATGGATATTCCGAAAGGTGTTTTGGCTCAATTGGGATTAAAAATTCAACATGCATTACGAGCATTTACTGCCAATGACAGGCAAGCGATTAATCAAACTGCAGATAATTACCCAACATCTGATTTTTATAAAACCGAAGAATTATTAACTTCTTTAGGAATTGGCGAAGCACTAGTTACGGCTTTGAATGAAAAAGGAATTCCAACGCCACTTGCAGCCACAATGATGCGTGCGCCAGAAAGCAGAATGGATATTTTATCACAAACTGAAATCGATGAAATTAACACAAATTCTAAATTAGTTAAAAAATATGCCGAAGAAATTGATCGCGAAAGTGCTTATGAAATTCTAACCAAAAAAATCGAGGATATTTCTGCACAAGTTGAAACCGCTGAAGTTGAAAAACAAGAATCAAAAGAACCTAGTACAGCATCAGTTGTTGGAAAATCGGTATTGAAAGTAGTTACCAGTGCGAGTTTTATTCGAGGTGCGTTTAGTGTATTGATGAAGGTTTTAAAACGATAAAATCAATTTCAATTTCAAAAATCAATTTCAAAAAATTATACAACTCAAATGAAAGCACTTACATTCTCAAAATTCGGTTCATCTGAAGTATTAGAATATATCGAAATACCGAAGCCAATCATGTTGCAAAATGAAGTTTTGGTAAAAATGGAATCTATCGGACTTAATTATGCAGACATATATAGGAGAAAAGGAAATTACCATCTCAAAGGAAATCCGCCGTTTATTGCGGGTTACGAAGGAGCAGGAATTGTTGCAGAATCGAATGTTTCGTCCATAAAAATTGGCGATAGAGTTGCTTTTACCGATGTTCCTTTTGCCAATGCCGAATTTGTAATTGTTCCAGAAGCACACATTATTCCGCTTCAAGATAATATTAGTTTTGATTTGGCAGCTTCGGTTTTATTACAAGGTTTAACTGCACATTATTTATCGAATGATAGTTATAAAGTTAAAAAAGATGATTTTGTTTTGATTCACGCGGCATCTGGTGGTGTTGGACAAATTCTGACTCAAATTTGCAAAATGAAAGGCGCAAAAGTGATTGGATTATCAAGAAACGAAAGTAAATTGAAAATTATTTCAGATAATAAAGCCGATTTTGCGATTGCATTAAACGAAAACTGGAAACAAAAAGTGATGGAAATTACAAATAATAAAGGTGTTGATGTTGTTTTCGATAGCGTGGGTTCGACTTTACTGGATAGTTTTGAAGTTACCAAAGAATGCGGCACTGTAGTTTTTTACGGAATGAGTGGTGGCGATCCAGCACCAGTTGATCCAAGAATGTTAATGGACACGAGCAAAACCTTGACTGGTGGCGATTTATGGAGTTACATTAATTCGCACGAACAACGAATTTCTCGCTCAAAACAATTATTTGAATGGATTTTGAATGGCGATATTGTAATGGCAGAACCAGTAAAATTTCAATTATCTGATGGTCGAAAAGCACACGAATATTTAGAAAGTGGCCATAGTTCTAGTAAAATTTTATTAATTCCATAGCAATGAATTTCAATGACATAATAGGAACAATTGGAGTTGGAATGATACTTATTGCTTATTTTCTTAATATTTTTTCATTAATTGAAAAAGATGGAAAATTATATTTCCTAATGAATATATTTGGCGCTAGTTTGGCTTGTTATGCTTCTTTATTAATCAATTACAAACCATTTATAATTTTGGAAGGAACTTGGGCAATTGTTAGTATATTTGGATTAATGAAAATAATAAGTAAAAACTAAAAAAAAATGAAAAAATACACTTTACAAAAATCACCATTTATTGTTCCAACAACCGATGGAAAAATTATTAAAGAACACCATGGAAATGCCACAACTAGCAACAAAGATATTTCAATTGCACACATGATTGCACCACCACATTGGGCTGAGCCATTTCAAACACCAGAATTCGAAGAATATACTTTTATCATTTCTGGTAAAAAACAGTTTATCATTGATGATGAAATTATTATTCTCGAAGCTGGACAATCTATAAAAATTGAAGCAAATACTCGTGTTCAATATTCCAACCCATTTGACGAAACTTGTGAATACATTGCAGTATGCAAACCTGCGTTTGATTTTACAAAAGTCCATCGTGAAGAGTAAATGTTAAGGTTAATTCTTTTTTTGGAGTGCTATGAGAAATAACCGTCGGTTCGATATATTGAAAAATCTAAATCTCTCACACCATAATTGTTTGATAAAAATCTCTCGATTTTACCGTTTAATCTTTCTGCATTTGCATTAGTTTGTGTTTCATAAAAATAGCGGGTTGCGATGATTTTCTAGCTAAACCAATAGATAGTTCAAAACTAAACACTATTCTAGAGAAATATTTAGAGAATTAATATATTAATTGTTGTTTAAAAGACTCAATATTTTATTCTCAACTTCATCAGAATTCCAAACATTCTCAATATTTTCTATTTTCAAAACTTCTTGCATAATAGTATTTTGTTTATCACCCTCGGCTAATGCTTCCGAATAAGGTTGCAAACTAAAAGTTACTCGACTATAAAGAGGCATCCATTTGTCTGGATGTTTGTCCGAAAACCATTTTTCTATTTTCTTTTGAAGTAAGAAATTTGTGTCGGCAGTTTTGGCACTCATTTCCATAAAGTTACGATACGAAAGTTCTGCAATCGCATCGGTATTAGGTTTGCGACAATTTTCATATTCGTTTAAAAGATTTGCCCAATCGTCACCATATTTATCGATCAATTCATTTAGAACAGTAATATCTTCAAAACCAGCATTCATTCCATGACCATAAAAAGGAACAATGGCATGACAAGCATCGCCAATTAATCCAACTTTATCAGAATAAGTCCACGGAAAACATTTCATCGTTACTAAATAACTTGTTGGATTTTTAAAAAAATCATCAATCAAATCTGGAATTGCTTCTTTTGTATCTGGAAAATGCAAACTAAAAAAACTTCCCAATTGAGCTTTATTCTTCAATGAATCAAATGAATTTTCTCCATCATGGGGCATAAAAAGTGTACAAGTAAAACTGCCATCCAAATTAGCCAAAGCCATTAACATAAATTTACCACGAGGCCAAATATGCAATGAGTTTTTATCTAATTTATAAGAGCCATCTGTATTTGCAGGAATGTGCAATTCTTTATATCCAATTTCTAAAAATTCTTGAGAATAATTAAACATACTTTGGCGTTGCATTCGGTGTCTAATTCTCGAAAAAGCACCATCAGATCCAAAACACATGTCATAATCGTGTGCTGTCCATTCGCCTCTTTCGTCTTCGCCAATTTGAATAGTTGCAGTTTTTAAATTTACATCCCAAACTTTTTGTTCAAACTTAAAATTTACTCCTGCTTGTTCGGCAAGGTCAATCATTTTTTTATTCAAAACACCTCTAGAAAGCGAATAAATGCATTCGCCATCTTTACCATAATTTTGATACGTTATTGTTCCATCAGCCAAATGAATAGCTCGTTTATCTACTGGAATTCCTATTTTTTCAATTTCTTTTTC
Source organism: Bacteroidota bacterium (assembly GCA_043728355.1). Classification (GTDB taxonomy): domain Bacteria; phylum Bacteroidota; class Bacteroidia; order Flavobacteriales; family Flavobacteriaceae; genus Flavobacterium. Next base: position 467 of record JAYTMQ010000072.1, on the reverse strand, counting down.
TAGACCAATGTCTTTTAAAGTTTTCCAACCACGGTTCGACATTACTAAATTAATAGAACGCCCCGAAAAATTAATATTCCGAATATCTGGACTTCGATCAAAAACATCGACCTGATGACCACGTTTTTTTAGATAAATCGCCAATAACGAACCAACTAAACCAGACCCAACAACAGCAATTTTTCTAGGACTTTGCATAAAAATTTATATTTGGTAAAAATAATTATTATTCTTTACAAATAATAGATTTTAATTTAAAATCATTTTTATATTTTTACCATCAAATACAATATTATGATTTTCGAAAACAACTTAGAATTCGCCAAACAACTCGATGCTCAAGACGAGTTATCAAAATATAGAGAAGAATTTCATTTTCCACAACATAACAATAAAAACGTAATCTATTTTACAGGTAATTCTCTCGGATTGCAGCCCAAACGCACTAAAAAATATGTTGATGAAGT
>JAYTMQ010000071.1:0-3537 GCA_043728355.1 Bacteroidota bacterium | reverse complement strand
CTTTAAAAATTATTCAGAATGCTAATATTCCGATTATATTGACTCAAAACGACTCCATAATAAACCAAATTAATATTGAAGAAAAAAATGTTGATGATATAGTCAAATTAAAACAAATCCTTCAAAACTTGAAAAGTCAAAACAATCCGATTGTTATTGAATATATTCCTGGAAAATTTCAAAAATTATATTATGGTGATTCGAGTTTGCTAAATAAATTAAAATATTATCCAATAGCATTGCTGCTCATAATTGTTTTGTTTGGCGGATTGGTTTATAATTTTTACCGAACTACAAAAATGGCTACTCAAAACAAACTTTGGGCAGGAATGGCAAAAGAAACTGCACACCAAATTGGCACACCATTGTCGTCATTAATAGGTTGGCTAGAGATTATGAAAGCAGATAATGTTGACCAAACGACAATTTCTGAAATTGAAAAAGACATTAACAGACTACAAACCATAACCGATAGGTTCTCTAAAATTGGTTCAGAACCAATTTTAGAAACACTAGATATTGTTGCAGAAACCAAGCAATCTTGTGATTATTTACAATCAAGGTTTTCTAAACAAGTCGTTTTTTCTTTTATTGCTCCCGAAAACCAAATTATGGTTTCGATCAATCAGGCTTTGCATAGTTGGACTATAGAAAATTTGGTCAAAAACGCTATTGATGCCATGAAAGGCAAAGGCAATTTAGAAATAAAAATTGTCAACCAAGCCACCGGTTTTGTGAAAATATATGTATCAGATTCTGGAAAAGGCATTGCAAAAAACCAATTCAAGCGAGTATTCGAACCTGGATTTACAACCAAAAAACGCGGTTGGGGATTGGGTTTGTCTTTAACAAAAAGAATTGTCGAAGAATACCACAAAGGCAAAATAAAAGTTCTAATTTCAGAGATGGACAAAGGCACAACTATGGTTTTGAGTTACAAGAAAATTTAGATTTTATAAATTTTCTTGAATTTTCAAAACTAATTCTTCAAACTCTTCTTTTGTCAAACTAACTTTGTTCTGAAAACGCATTTCGTCCATTTCGTTTAACGGAATTAAATGCACGTGTGCGTGCGGAATTTCAAGACCAATAACAGCCATTCCTATTCGTTTACAAGGAATAGATTTTTCTAAAGCGATTGCAATTTTTTTAGAAAACTGCATCAAACCAATGTACAAATCATCTTCAATATCGAAAATTTTATTGATTTCTAACTTTGTAACGCACAAAGTATGACCTTTTGCATTTGGGTTTACATCAAGAAAAGCCAAAAAATTGTCGTCTTCAGCAATTTTATAACTTGGGATTTCACCGTTGATTATTTTAGAAAAAATTGTAGACATTTTGTAAAAATTTAAAATTTAAGGCTTTAGTCTGATAGGCGTATGCTTTTTTTATACCACTGATTACAAAGATTAGCACAGATTTTTATCACTAAAATGAAGAAAATCTTTAAAATCCTTTAAATCTGTGGCGAAATAAACTGAAAACAAATATATTATTTAGACCGTAGCCAAATTAAACTGAAAAATCTGAAAACTAGAATCTGAAAACTTGTTACATTAATCTCTCCATATTTCTAAAATTTCAAATTGAATAACACCACTTGGTACAGTTATTTCGGCAATTTCTCCGACTTTTTTACCCAATAAACCTTTTCCGATTGGTGACGTTACAGATATTTTTCCAGTTTTTAGATCTGCTTCGCTTTCGGCAACAAGCAAATATTTCATTTCCATTCCGTTAGCTTGATTCTTAATTTTGACGTTTGAAAGTGCTAAAACCTTAGAAAAATCAAGGTTTGTTTCGTCTATTAATCTAGCGTTAGAGTGAACCTCTTCAAGTTTGGCAATACGCATTTCTAACATTCCTTGTGCTTCTTTGGCAGCGTCATACTCTGCGTTTTCAGACAAATCGCCTTTGTCTCTAGCTTCTGCAATATCTGCCGATGCTTTTGGTCGCATTACACCTTTTAAATGGTCTAGTTCGTCACGTAATTTTTTTAATCCTTCTGCTGTGTAATAAGATACTGCGCTCATAATTGCTCGTTTATATAAAATAGAAAAAATCCCACTAGTGTCGGGATTTCTGCCTACAAAGATATTAATTTTATTTTTAAAATTTTAATTATATGTTAATCATATTGAAATCAAAGTTAAATAAATTAAATTTGTTTTTCAATAATTTTTTTAATTTTTATTCAATGAAAAGAATATTTTTCATAATTTGTATTGTTTTACTAACAATTTCTTGTTCTGATAACGATACGCAAACCAACAATCCTTATTTGCCGAATTATACATTTTCGGTAGATATCAATATAACTTTACCTCAATACAGCACCACTTTAGGATTTCCTGGCAACGGTTACTTGATAACACAACAAGGTGCTGGTATTCGTGGCGTTATATTATTTAATACAGGTTCTGGTTTTATGGCATACGATGCTGCTTGTCCAAACCAAGCATTGTCTGATTGTTCGACAATGACTTTAGACGGAATTAATGCAAAATGCACTTGTGATAATGTAAAATATCTTTTGTATACTGGATTAGCATCTGGTCAACAATATCCAATGAAAGCTTATAGAACAGAAGTTGTTGGTAATATTGTTCGAATTTTTAATTGAGTTTTTTATAATTTATAGCTTACTGAAATCATTAAAACTCTTGGTAAAATAAATGTTGATTGTTCTGAAATAAAATAATCAGAAAACGAAAAATCATTCTTCTTTTTAATATCAAAAATATTATTTGCAATCAATTCAAAGATTAACGGGCTATTTTTCTTTTGATAGCTCAAAGATGCATTTACCAATTCAAAAAAGTTAGTCTGATTATTTTCATTTGTATTTTTTAGGTTTTCATAATCGAATTTCTTAGTCCACGATTTCAAAAAACTATGCTCAAAATCCGAAATTATTGCATCAGTTTTGTAATTTGAATTTGTGATTCCATCAAATTGGCTAAAACCTTTTTTATATTCGATACTAAAACTTGGCCATTTTCTGTAAGCAGTTTTAAATAACAATCCAATATTTTGCGATTTTTGGTTGTTGATTGTTTCAATACTATTCAAATTTTGATAGTAGGTAAACCAAGACAATTCAGGATTTAATTCGATTTTAAATCCGTAGATTTTTTTGCTAAAAGTTCCGTTAAAACTAATATTGGTTTCTGGATTATTAGTCAGAATTGGTGTTGAAAATTGATTTATTCCATTTAAAACAACCTCGTTTCTGATTGTTTTTACTTTTTTATTAAAACTCGCACTTCCAAACCAATAAATGCCTCGGTATAAATTCATTTTCGAATAACGCAAGTTTGCCGAATGAAATTGCTCGTTTTCTAAAATTGCATTTCCTCGGAAAACTAAGTTGTAATTTTGTAAAGTAAATCGGTTTGATAATTTAGAAGCGTCTGGAAATTCATTTGATAATTTATACCCAAAACTCGCAACATAACTAATTAAAAAGCCCTAAAGTCTTTAAAAATAAAGCTTCAGGGCTTTGGTAGTCTCACCTAAAAGGTGTAAATT
>JAYTMQ010000070.1:0-5131 GCA_043728355.1 Bacteroidota bacterium | reverse complement strand
TTCGTTATCTGAGGCAATCAAATCGGCAACTGCTTCGGCTTGGGAAAGGTCCATTTTTCCGTTAAGAAATGATCTTAAGGTAAACTCACCTGGATTTGCCATTCGGCAACCTTTTCTGAGTAATAATTGAATAATTTGTTGCTGAATATATGTCGAACCGTGACAAGAAATTTCTATAGTATTTTCGCCAGTATAAGAGTTTGAACCTTTAAAAATCGAGACTAAAACTTCGTCTAAAGTTTTATTCCCATCTATAATATGTCCCAAATGTAAAGTATGCGATTTTTGTTTTAATAAATCTTTTCCCTTAATAGATTGAAATACCGATGCGCCAATTTCGATAGCTCTTTCGCCCGAAATTCTAATAACTGCAATTGCTCCAGCTCCAGAAGGAGTTGCTAATGCGACAATAGTATCGTTGTTAATCATTTTGCAAATTTACTAAAAAGGTTTGATTTTTTATGAAATCTAAATTCTATATTTGCTAATTAAAAACTAAATTATTATTATGAAAAAATACTTGTTTCTGATAGTTATTTTTTTCAATTTTTATTCGTACTCTCAAAATAAACAAACCATTTATTTTGATAAAGATTGGAAAGAATGCAGCAAAGAAAAAGCTGCATTTTTTAGACCAATGCCTTTGTTATCATCTGGAAATCATGAACTTGTTAGAGATTATTACATCAACGGAAATCTTCAAATGCAAGGTTATTCGTTAAAAAATAATGACAAAAAATATATTATAGATATTTATTATTACGATGATAAAAATACAGAAAGTATTTCAACAAATAATAATTTGGAAGATTTAAATGGAACGTTTTCTTATTTTTATTATGATGGAAAACTTTGGAAAACGATAACTTATAAAAATGGAGAATTATTTGGAAGAAACACTTATTTCTTTAAAGATGGAACTCAAATGCTTGATGGAATATACCAAAATGGAAATTGTATATCAGGTTCGGTTGCTTTTGACACAAAATTAAATTCTGAATTTAGATTAAAAAAAGGAGAACCCGAAAAACAAATTACCAAAGTTCTATATTGGGAAAACAGCAAACAAATTGCTCAAAAGCAAACTATATTATTAAAAAAATATGGTAGAGAATTAATTGGTCAACAAAATTTTGATAAATCAGGAAAATTAATTCAAAAACTAACCGAAAACGCTTATCCTACAAGAAGTTATTATGATGAAACAATTTCTGAAGGCATTGATTTTGAATATTATATAAGAAATGATTGTGCAGTAAATTTAAAGTCAGAAACGCATTATTCATTAGGTCAAAAAAATGGTTCATCAATAAATTTTGATATTTCGGGAAAAGTAATCAATAAAATAATTTACAAAAACGATTCGCCAATTGAAGGATTGTTAGAAGAAAAATTAAATTATAATTTATTTGTAATTTCTAACTATAAAAACAGTCTAAAAGAAGGAGAAGAAGTCGCAAAAACTAATAAAGACAGTATTGTTGCAAAAGGAATTTATAAACTTGGTAAACCATTTAATGGTCAATTTGTAACCGAAAAAACTTTTGGAAATGATTCTGAATATATTATAAATAATGTCGAAAATTATATAGAATCTGGTTTGCAACAAATTCTTGATCATAATATTAAGGTTATTAAATCTTATTATTTAATAAATGGATTAAAAGAAGGAATTGTAACAACAATTATTGATGATCTAAAATCAGAGGTTGAATATAAAAATGATTTGCCTTATGACGGAATTTTGAAATCTAAAAACTCAGTAACTATTTATAAAAAAGGTTTTTTGGTTTCTTCAACAACTGTTTATAATGAAAATCCTAATCAAATATTAATTAAAAAAGAATACGAAAATGGTAAAATTGTGAAAGTCATTTCTTCTCAATTTAATATTTCTGTTGATTTAGAAAAAAATCAAAACGAATATTTAGAATTTGATAAAAATAATTCAGCAGAAAATCAATTTCAAGGTTATGTTGGTTTTTATAAAGATGAAAAACCTTTTTCTGGTTTTTTTGAATCAGAAAGTGGTGAATTCAAAATTGTAGATTTTTTTGAAAACGGAATTATAAAATTTCAATATTCTAAAGATTGGTTTACGACATTGGCAGAATCTGAAAATAAAAATACAGATTTGAATTTGAAAGCAACATTTGTTGATGGGAAAATAGTCGATGGAAATGAGTATTTTGACTACAACAAAATTAAAGTTACTAAAAATTGGAAAAATTCGGTAATTAAAACTTTGGATATTGATTTTTTCGAAATACATTATTATAACAGATTGCATCACGAAATTAAAAATAATGTTCTCGAAATTTCCGAATTAATAAATAAAGATTTTAAAATGAATATAGATTTTAAAAATAATGAATTAATAGAAAATTTTGTAATTAAAGATGAAATTTTGACAACACCAAAATCTGTAACATTAAAGTTAAATGATGCTTTTATTCCAAGTTCAATTGTTTTGTATTTTGAATCAGAAAATGAAATATTAGTAAGAAGTGAAAGTACCGAAATTCAAAATAATTCTGTTTTAAATGAATACAGCAGCAGTTTGATTGTTAAAGGATATTTTACTTTTTCAAATACCTATAAATCTAAAAATGTTTCAGATTTATTATCTGAAATCGCATCGAAATTTGTTAATGATGAAAATGCACTGGAAAAAATTTTTAAAAATTTAGAAAACAAAACAGACAATGATAAAATTATTGCTGATTTATTAATTGATAAAAAAGGTAAACCTGAAAGTGGAATTTGGATAACCAAAAATCTCGATAACACTTATTTATTAAAGCTTTTTTCTGAGGGAAAATTAATAAAAACTAAAGATAAAGTTGGTTTTAAAGATTGTAAATCCGAAGCGAAAAAACTTCAATAATTTTATAAATGCTATAAATTCAATAATAATAAATGGAAATCTATAAAAAATTACAAATTCAATATGAATTAGAGCTTGAATTGATTAAGAAAAAATATAATCTAATAAGTACTTTTCGATTGGTCTGTATTTTGCTTTTTTTGATTTTTGGATATTATTTCTTTAAAACCGAAAATGATATTTTCTTATATTTATCATTATTTTCATTTGCAATTTTTCTGTTTTTGATAAAGTTTCACAATAGAATCAGTAACCAAAAACAACTAAAAGAAGCAATTATTACCATTAATAAAGACGAAATTTCATTTTTGATTCGTGAAAAAAATTCTTTCGAAAACGGAATAGAATTCAACGATTTTAATCATACTTATGCTTATGATTTAGATATTTTTGGAGACAATTCATTGTTTCAAAGTTTGAATCGTACTTTTACATATATTGGTAAAAAAACTTTAGGTAACATTTTACTAAAAGTATTGCCTAATAATCAAATACTTGAAAATCAACTTGCAACCAAAGAATTATCAAATAAAATTAACTGGCGACAAGATTTTATGTCGATTGCAAAAATCAGTAATGATAAAAAATCAAATTATGAAAATTTAATTTTTTGGAGTAAAATCAATAGCAAACCAATTTCAAAATTATCAAATGTTTTGTCTTTTTTGCTTCCGATTTTATTTATAGTTTTAGTAAGTGCTTATATCATTTCTAAAAATGATGATTTTTTTAATTATTTAACTTTTTTATTTATTGCTAATTTAATATTTGCTGGAAGTTTCTTGAAACGTATAAAACTAGAAAATTCTAATTCAACCGACATTGATAAAATTATCAAACAATATGGATTGTTGGTTCAAAAAATCGAAAATGAAACATTCGAATCGAAAAAGTTAGTTGATTTACAAACTAATTTACAATCCGAAAACGATAAAGCAAGCATTTCATTTCAAAAATTAGCTGTACTTTTTGCAAAACTCGATTCAATTAGCAATATTTTGATGACCATTTTATTAAATGGAACCATTTTATATCATCTTCATAATTTAAAAGGAATTATCGATTGGAAAACCAAAAATGCTCAAAATCTCGAAAAATGGCTCGATAGTATTGGTGAGTTCGAAATGTTAAATAGTTTTGCAAATTTTTCTTACAATAATCCCAATTTTACTTTCCCGGAACTGAATGATAATCACGAAATTTCATTCGAAAATTTATCACATCCATTATTGAATCCAAAAAGTAGAATTGGAAATAATGTAGATTTTCAACCACAATCATTTATGATTTTAACAGGATCTAATATGTCTGGAAAGAGTACATTTTTAAGAAGTTTAGGAATAAATATGGTTTTATCTGGAATTGGTGCGCCAATTTGCGCTTCGAAAGCTAACGTTCATCCATTGCAAATATTGGTTTCAATGCGATTATCAGATTCATTGTCAGATAGTGAATCTTACTTTTATGCCGAAATAAAACGCTTAAAGCAAATAATGATAGAACTTGAAAATAATAGAGCATTTGTACTTTTAGACGAAATTTTGCGTGGCACCAATTCTGACGACAAACGGTCTGGAACAATTGAAGTTGTTAAAAAAATGATTGCAAAAAAAGCAATTGGAGCAATTGCAACTCACGATATCGAGGTTTGTTTAACCACAAATGATTATCCTAACCAATTGATTAATAAATGTTTCGAAGTCGAAATTGTTCACGACGATTTACATTTTGATTACAAACTCTATAACGGAATTTGTAAAAACAAAAGTGCCACTTTTTTAATGACCAAAATGGGCGTTATTTAGAAATTAGATTTTAAAAAAAAACCCAATTTCGTAAGAAATTGAGTTTTTTAATATGTTATAAACCTGAAACCTGAAACCTGAAACCTTAATTATTAATCATAACAGGCATTACCAACATAGTTACCAATTCGCCATCTTCTAATCCATCAACTGGAGTTAAAATTCCTGCACGATTTGGTAGCGACATTTCTAGCATAATCATATCCGATTGTAAATTGTTCAGCATTTCAAGTAAAAATCTTGAATTGAAACCAATTTGCATGTCATCACCTTGATAATCACAAGTCAATCTTTCTTCGGCTTTGTTTGAATAATCGATATCTTCGGCAGAAATATTTAATTCTGCACCAGCAATTTTCAAACGAATTTGGTGCGTGGTTTTGTTAGAGAAAATCGCAACACGACGAACAGAACTCAAGAATTGAGAACGATCAATCAT
>JAYTMQ010000069.1:0-35756 GCA_043728355.1 Bacteroidota bacterium | reverse complement strand
GATTCAAACCTTCAAAAACTCTATAATATAAATTGGTATTTGCAGAAATTACTGCTATTCTTGGACTTCCGACAGTTGTAATTACATTTGGAGTTAATTCTGAAATATTATCAATTGATATTAAATTTGTAGTACCAATTTTACTTGTCAAATTATATATTATTCCACCACATTTTTCAATTGATTCAACTTTAAATAAATCAAAATTCAATTGAGAAAAATTTGTTTTTATAGTTCCAAATCTAAATTCTTCATAAAATTGATCACCATTTGGTTTTTTGAATGTTACATTTCTTAAAATTATTAATTGGTTATAACCGTCAATTGTTTCTTGATTTGTATTTCCAGTTGTTGCAATACTTGTTGTTTTAGATATTGTTGATGTTATTTCGATAGTTCCACCAGTTGCAATCCACTCTTCAACAACAATTGGCAATGCTGGTGGCAAAGCTCCACAAAAGTTTGATGCAGCCGGAACATCATTATATGCTCTATAAGTTACAGAATTTCCGTCAGCAATATTAAGTGAAATTGGTTCTTTGGCAATTGTTTGGTCATCTTTAAAAGCTTTTTTTATGTCAGCAAAGTTAATTATCAACACTTCATTGCCTTTAATTTTATAAGCTAAATTACCACAAATTGCTCCAGCTGCATTTTCAAAACTTATGTCTTGAATAGCAACATCGCCATCGTCGCAGGAATTTATTAAAAACAATAATGATAATAAACCAAAAAGCTTCTTCATAATTAACAATTTTCTACAAAAATAAGATTTTAATTTCATTAGCCAAAAAATTTGTTTTCTATTAACATTACAAAATTATATATTTGCACTATGAGAAAAGTATATTTAGATAATGCAGCAACAACTCAAATTCGTAAAGAAGTTGCAGAAGAAATGACAAAAGTAATGATGGAAGATTACGGCAATCCTTCCTCTAATCATAGTTTTGGGCGAAGTGCTAAAAATTTATTAGAACTTTCTAGAAAATCGATTGCCAAAAATCTAAATGCAACAGCTCAAGAAATAATATTTACTTCTGGTGGAACCGAAGCCAACAACTGGATTCTTCGGTCTGCAGTTCGGGATTTAAAAATTAAAAGAATTATTTCTAGTAAAATAGAACATCACGCAGTTACATATACAATAGATGCGCTAAAAAACGAATACAATATCGAAGTTGATTTTGTAAAAATAAAAAATTGTGGTAACGTTGATTTGACACATTTAGTAGAATTATTATCGTCAAATGTGCCTACTTTGGTTTCGTTAATGCATGTAAATAACGAAGTTGGCACCATTTTAGATTTGAATAGAGTTGGAACTATTTGCCACGAGCACAATGCCTATTTTCATTCAGATACGGTGCAGTCTCTTGGTAAAACTGCATTAGATTTGAAAGAATTGCCAATAGATTTTTTGGTGGCTAGCGCACATAAATTTCATGGTCCAAAAGGAATAGGATTTGCTTATGCCAAAAAAGGAATACCATTGTTTCCTATATTGGTTGGTGGCGAACAAGAAAAAGGACAACGAGCCGGAACAGAAGGTTTACACAACATTGTCGGAATGGCAAAAGCCTTTGAAATTGCAACAGACAAATTAGAACCAGAAACAGCTTATATTCTTGATTTGAAGAATTATTGCATCAAAAAATTAAAAGAAATTTACTCAGAAGTTAAGATTAATGGCGAAAATACTTTTTATAATATTATTAATGCTTCTTTGCCGATTTCTAGCGAAAAAGCGAGTTTAATGTTGTTTAATCTTGACATGAAAGGAATTGCGGTTTCTCGCGGAAGTGCTTGTCAATCGGGTTCTAGCAAACCATCGCATGTTTTAGCCGAAATGCTTAACAACGATGATTTAGAAAAACCTAACATAAGAATATCTTTTAGTCATTATAACACTAGCGAAGATATCGATTATTTGATTGATGTTTTAGCTGGAATTTAAAGCTTAAAATTATTGCATAAAAAAACCGTTTCAATAATTTTTGAAACGGTTTTTGTATTTGTTTGAAATTGATTAGAATTGGTATCCGATTCTTACTCCACCAGATAATCTTGGACTCATTTCGAAACCACTAGAATCAGGAGATAATGTAATTTCAGATGTATTCACAACATTTGCGATAGTTTTTTGAAAGCTAGCAGTTGCTTTTTTTTGTGATGTTGAAACAAATGCTAAACCTATTTCAACTCCCAGATATAATTTTTTCGCAATATAATAATCTGCTCCCGTAATAAATCTTAATCCGAAATAACTTTCAGCTACTTTAGGTGTTCCAACTAAAGGAATTGTTGCACTATTACCACCTACATTTGGGTATGTGATAAGACCATTAAAATTCTGTATTTTAGAACTATCACCACTTGGGTTTTCTGTTATTTCAAAATTGTTTCCCGAAGTTCCAAACACTAAATCAGCACCTAAAAAAGTAGATAATCTTTCTGAACCTTTAAAATGTTTTTCAACACCAATGTTCATGTCAAAAGAATTAGTTCTTGAAAAGGTTGTTGTAGATGTTGGATTTGCAGGTGGTGGTGTAGCAACGGGAGCAGTAGTAATTGTAGATGTTGGGGTGCCTTCATTTGCAGTTCTAGTAGCAGAAAACCCAATTCTTAAACCTAAATTGTCTTTTAAAAAATATCTAAATCTTAACATAGGTGCCGTTCCAACATTACCGTTTGCTAAACTAAAATCGGTATTATTTAAACCTCCAGTCAAACCAACCTCTGTTGTAACTGTACCTTTTGAAGGCTTGTAATCTTGTGCATTAGCACCAAATCCGAAAGCAATAACTGCTAAAACTGTAACTAATTTTTTCATGTTTTTGTTTTTATAATTTTGGCAAAATTAGTACATTATGTAATTGGTGTGTTAAAATTTATGTTAAAATTTGTATTTTTAATAATAGTCCTATTCAACCACTAATTTTGTTGTGTAATTTCTATTATTGGAAGTCAAATTCACGATGTAAGTGCTTTTTTTTAACATATTTGTTGCGATTTTTGTATTTATATCTTCTATTTTAATAGTTTTTATCTTTCGACCCAAAAAATCAGTAATTTCTAATTGTGTATTTTTATTATTTTCGGAATCAGCAAATTTTAAATAAAAGTAATCTTGGGTTGGATTCGGATAAATAACCAATTTCTCAGAACCAATTTCAATTTGATTCTTGCTTAAATTGTTTGGTACATCGCCATACCAAGCACCACGGCAACCTCCTTTGCCAAAAACTTTTCTGTTTTCGTCCCAACCTTGATTGATTGTCCAAGTTTGACCTTTGTTGATTGACTTTAATAAATAAGATTTGTAACCATAATTACCAGAAAGTGCATAAATAACTTGATTGTTTCCAGAAGTTGATTTGTCGATTGCAAAACTTTCTACGCTTGAAATATCTCGTTGATTAATCGAAATTAAATTGTCAAAAAGATTAATCCTTTTTTGATTAATATTGTCAAATGTGAATATTCCACCAACATCTGTGCGAATGTATTTTGCATTATTTATTGGATTAATTGATAATCCGTCCACATAACCCATTCCGAGAGTCGAAACCTTTTTCCAGTTACTTGCGAAATTGCTAATTCCGAAAATAGAATTAATAGTAATAAAATTGATTTTTTCATTTTGATTGATGATTAGTATTGATTTAATTTTTGATGATTTTGTAAATATTGTTATTGATTTTTAGAAAATAAATTCCTGATGAAAAACTTGAAAAGTCAATAGATTTTATTGATTTATTTTCAGAATATATTATTTGACCAACATTATTTAAAATTTCTATTTGAGAATTTTCTTCAAGATTTTCAATATTCAAAATTGAAGATATAGGATTAGGATAAACTTTTATTTTATCGTTAACAAAGGAAGAAATAGATAATGAACTTTGAAATTCATAACAGCCAATATCTACTAAATTATTCGATAATCTTATGTTTCCGTCTTTGTCGGTTAATGGTGCATTTGTAATTGTTCCTGAATTTATTGCCAAACTTCCAGATTGTGTATGAAAATCTGCAGTCGCAAAATTTATTGATGGATTTGCAAAATTGGCATTTCCAGTAAAATTATTTGTACCAACAGGATTTGCTAAATTAGCATTATTAGTTATTAAGTTGTTGAATGACAGAATGTTGCTTGTCTTCTGATTGTACTTATAAATTGGAGGAACATTCGTATCAGGCGAAACTATATTATTGGCAAAAGTAATATTTGAAGCATCAAATGCTGTTAATTCTCCTTCTCGAGTACTTGGAGATTGACAATTTTTGTAACTCGTATTGTTGATGATCAATACATTATCGCTTTCATAGCAATGAATGCCACGACCACCATTATCAAAAACTAAATTGTTAGCAACATAAGTTCCGCCATTATAGATTCCCAAAGTAGAGTTGTTTTGTGTATTTCTGCCATCATCAATAATAATTCCGTTGCCATCAGTTATTGTTCCAGCAACATAAAATGGAATAAAATTTTCGTTTCGATAACAAGTATTTCCAGTAATAAAGTTTTTGAATCCATTAAATGAATCAGAATTCCAATTTTGATACATCGAAATACCACTATTTCCATAAGGTGCATACCAACCACATTGCCAAACTACATTATTTTCGATAGTTGTATAATCTGCGTTATAAGTATAAATTCCGCCACCACCACATTTAGAAATTTTGCAATTTCTAACGATAATATGATGTGGACGGTTGGTTTCGTTTTGATATTCGGTGTTTATTGCAATTCCATTTCCAGAAGTTGCGGTATTTCCAATATTTAATTGCTCTGATTGAGCATATTGTAAAGTTATATTATCATTATTTCCAATAATTGTAATTCCATCAATGATTATATAATCGCAACCATTTATTGTAATTGCTCCCCAATTGGTAGCATTCATTTGCAAAATTGGAGTTTCTCCTGGATAGTTTCTAAAAGTTATTGGATTTTGGGCTGTTCCCGAAATGGTTAAATAGGCAATAAGACTTTCTGGATAAGTTTTAGAATAAATTCCATTTCGAATAAATACGGTGTCGCCTGGAGACACAGCATAAGTTGATTTTTCAATAGTTTGAAAAGCAGTAGTAATTGAAAGACCATTATTCGAATCGTCTCCGTTTGGGCTTACATAATAATTAATTGCAAAAGAATTTGTAACAATTAATAAATAAATAACTCTGATAATTTTATTCATAACATATATATTTAGATGTTTGAATAAGTATGAAGAATTACAAATTTCTTAAAATTATATTACAATTTTATAAAACGAATGTTAAATTTTGATAATTAAAATAAATCAAATAATTTAGTTTTAGAATGTTGTTGGTATTTTCATAAATCTCGATTTTTTTTTTTGCAAATTCTTTTTTAGTCATGTTGTCTTTCAAAATTGAATTTACAGTAGAAAACATGCTAAAACTATGTTTTTAAATTAAACAAATAACCCTTCAATACTCAAATAGCGTTCGCCAGTATCATAACAAAAAGTCAATATTTTTGAGCCTGCAGGAATTTCTTTTAATTTTTTTGCAACTGCTGCCAATGATGCTCCAGACGAAATTCCGATTAATATTCCCTCTTCTTTTGCAGCACGTTGTGTATATTCAAATGCTTCATCTTTAGAAACTTGAATAACGCCATCAAGCAAATCTGTGTGTAAATTTGCAGGAATAAAACCAGCACCAATACCTTGCAATGGGTGAGGAGCAGGGCTTCCGCCACTAATCACTGGCGATGCTTCTGGCTCAACTGCATAAACTTTTAAATTTGGAAAATGTTGTTTTAAAATCTCGGCACAACCAGTAATGTGTCCACCAGTTCCAACGCCAGTAATCATATAATCCAATCCATCAGGAAAAGCATTTATGATTTCTTGAGCCGTAGTTTTTTTATGAATATTTATATTTGAAGGATTTTCAAATTGCAACGGCGACCAAGCATTTTCGATTTCTGCAGTCATTTCTTTTGCTTTTTCTATGGCACCTTTCATACCTTTTTCTCTTGGCGTGAGTTCGAAAGTTGCTCCATAAATACTCATTAATCTGCGTCTTTCGATTGACATAGATTCTGGCATAACTAATATTAATTTATAACCTTTTACGGCTGCAACCATTGCCAAACCAATTCCAGTATTTCCAGATGTTGCTTCTATAATTACCGAATTTGGTTTTAGTTTTCCAGATTTTTCTGCATCTTCAATCATTGATAAAGCAATTCGATCTTTGATGCTAGAACCTGGATTGGCACGTTCTAATTTGATATAAACATTAGTATTTGATCCGAATAATTTATTTATTTTTACATGTGGCGTGTTGCCAATAGTTTCGAGAATATTGTTAAATTTGTTCATAATTTTCAGATTGAGAAAAAGTTAATACCTTGATTTTCTATTTGATTAATAATGTTGTTTTTGTTGGCTTGCATAACCATCGAAAATGGATTGACACTTTTGGTAATGAATGTATTTCCGCCAATAATGCTGTTGTTTCCTATAACTGTGCTTCCGCCAAGAATAGTTGCATTGGCATAAATAACCACATTGTCTTCGACTGTCGGATGTCGTTTTTTTTCTTCCATAGATTTATCTACTTGCAAAGCGCCAAGGGTTACGCCTTGATAAATAGATACATTTTTGCCAATAATACAAGTTTCTCCAATTACAATTCCAGTTCCGTGGTCTATCATAAATGGAATATCTATTTTTGCGTTTGGGTGAATATCGATACCTGTTTTTGAATGTGCATATTCAGAAATTATTCTTGGTAACATATTGATTTCTAGATTCGAAATTGCATTCGAAATTCTATAAAAAGCAATTGCCAAAAAACCAGGATACGAATTGATGATTTCTGAAATGCAATCTGCCGCGGGATCAGTTTCGAAAATTGCTTTTGCGTCTTTTAGTAATGATTCATAAATTGTTGGAATTCTTGAATAAAAAATTTCTAATAATTCTGATTTGTCACTTAATGCTTTATGATTTATTTTTTGTAAAATAATTTCTAAATCGATTTTATTTTGTTTCCATAATTTTTCTATTTCTAAAATATCTAATTTTTTTTCTGGAAATAAAATAAAAAATAAATCATCAATCCATCGAAAAATTATTTTAGAATCGATGGATCGAATCCAATTTTCTGATTGATAATTGTTAAGTTTTTCGAAAAATTGTAGGTCTAAATTTGTCATATTCTTACAATAGATGTATATACAAATATAGCTTAGAAATTTTTATTTGTTTATTTTCTAAATATAAATAAATGTTAAAAAAAGCTATTCAGGTTTGAATAATTTATCCATCGTTATATCTGATTGTATATTTTCTAAATAATATTCATTTTTGATGGCTGGATAAGTCGTAATCATGGTGTTGAAAGTTGCTTTTTTTGTTTGAGTCGCTTGTCTAAAAACACTATTTTTCAATCGAATCTGTGCAGCATAGTTTTTGGTTATTGCAAAATTTTCGTTTGTAAATTTCGCTTCACATAAGTTTATAACTTTATCTGCGCGATCAATAATCATGTCTATTTGCGTGCCAGGAAGCACATTGTTTCCTATAAATTTATAGGAACTTGTATTTGAATAAATACCAGAAATTCCTAATGCATTTTTAATTTGATTAATGTGTAAGATACAAATATTTTCGAATGCATAGCCACTCCAAGCTTTATAAGTTTGCATATTTGTTAACTGTTCCCAGTTTGATTTTCCTTTATTTCCTTTTATAAATTTCAAATAAAATAATGAATATAAATCGGTTAATTTATATATTGCATCTTTCTTTTTATTGGCAAATGGCATGTAAATCGAAATAAAATCGCAGTCAATTAACTCTTCTAAAGTTCTTGACAGTGTGCCTTGACTAATTTTGGTTTTTTCAGAAAGATTGGTTCTTGTAATTCCTTGCGGAAATGTGGCTAAAGTTTCTATAATTTGCAAATGATAATCAGCATTTCTAAATAGTGAATGATATAATTGACCATATTCGGTTTGCAATAATCCTTGTTGCGAAAAACAAATTTCGTCAATTAGTTGCACAGCACTTTTACCTTTTATTAATTCTTTTAGATAAAACGGAATGCCACCCATTGCCATATAAATTTCTAAAATCTGATATTGTGTCAGCCTTAAACCATTCGATTTCAAGAACATTTCTGTTTCATGTAAATTAAAAGGCATTAATTTTATTCGATGTGTAACTCTATTATATAAACCGCCACGAGCATTTATAAGATTTTTTTTTATCCAAGACGATGCCGATCCGCAAGCAATTAGTAAAACATTATCCAAGTCGGCGATATATTGGTTCCAAAAAAATTCAAATGCTTGTATAAATTGTGATTTTGGTGTGTCAATCCACGGCATTTCATCGATAAAAACTACTTGTTTTCCTTTTTTATTCGACAAACTAATAATGTATTTTGCTAAATATCTGAATGCTTCGTGCCAAGATTTTGGAGGAACTGTTTCTAGTTTTCCTTTTGTTCGTTTGGTATATTCATCAAAAAAATTAGTGAGTTGTTGTTCGTTTTCTCCATCTTTAGTTCCAGAAAAATCAAAAATAATATTTGGTTTTAAATATTGCCTAATCAAGAAAGTTTTTCCGACTCGTCTTCGTCCATAAACAGCAAGAAAACTAGCTTGATTAGACGATAATATTCTATCAATAATTTCGATTTCTTTTTCTCTACCGAATAATTTTTGTATTTTTTTCATTTTATACTTGGATAAATCTATACAAATATAGTACATTTCTCCAATTATAAATATTTTATATTGATTTATTTTTTTGAATAATTAATTTTTTAGAATGTGATTTATTTTTATTTTATTAGCACTCATGTAATTTTTATAGATTTATACTTGGATAAATCTATATTTTTTATATACATTTCTCCAAGTATAAATAAAATTATTATATAAAAAAACCTCAACTTTAATTATTAAAATTGAGGTTTTAAAAGTATAATTTTGAAATATTTATTTCATTTCTAACTTAACACTAACTCTGGTTTCATCAAAAAACAAATTTAAAGCTGCTGGTTTAGTTCCTGCAGGCAATTTATATGTGTTTGGAGTACTTATTTTTGTGGATTCTGGACTAACATCAACGGTATTATATTTATCGTAAGTAATTTTAGTGCCATTGTCTAATTCTAATCTAAAAGTTGTTGGGTCAATATAAATAGCACTTTCACCAATTGGTTTTTTATTTGTGACCTCAATATCATAAGAAAACTCAATTCCGAGTGATTTTCCATCAGGATCAGACAAATCAATTGCTTTTAGATTCAATAATTTTAAACTTGCTTCTTTATTTTTTCCTAATAAAATAGTTTCAGGTGTTCCAGGTGCAAAATTAATAGTATAAGATTTTGGTTCTGCAACTGTTGGTGTCGATTCTGCAACTGCTGTTTCGGTTGGAGCAACAGTTTCAGTTGTTGTAGTCGTTTCGTCAATTTTTCCTTTGCAAGAATTTAAAGTTAAAATTCCCGATAATACTGCAATTGCAATAAATGATTGTTTCATAGTTAATTAGTTTTTGATTAAAAAGTAAAAATAGTAAAATTGTTTTAATTTATTTGATTATGTATTAAAAACTTGCTCTTAATTTTGCTGATTCTGTAATAATTTCAGTTGAAACAACTTTTGTTGCTTCTGGAGAATTAGCTAATTCGTCCATATAATTTAGGTATTTCCAAGCTTTATTGGTGTACGAATCATTTATTGCCAATAAATATGCGCGACCTTTCATTCTTATTTTTTTAGGTTCGAGTTTTTCAATATTAAATCCATCAAGTTTTGTCATTGTAAAAAGCGCAACCATCGATTCATCTTGAAACTCCATAATCATGCTATTATCATAAGAGCCCATACATATTGAACCGTCTTTAAGTTTAGATATTTTACTCATTTTTAAGTTAATCGGATTTTCTTCGATAATAGTTTTGATTCCCATTCCAGTCAACATTCCATTAGTAATTGCTGTTAAACCTTTTTTTCCGAATACTTTTACAAATCTTGGATAAGTCATATCGATAATTTTATCAATTTGATTTTTTTGAGTATGAAAAATCATTGACTCAAAATCTTTTTGGATTTTTTGAATTTCAGTTTGAGCTAATAAAGACTGATTAAAAGTTATAATTAGTAATAACCCAAATATTTTTTTCATAGTTTGAATGTTTTTGTATTTATACGATTAAAACTTAATAAAGTTACAAATATTAACAAAAATATCCCTTTTTAA
Organism: Bacteroidota bacterium; assembly: GCA_043728355.1. Classification (GTDB taxonomy): domain Bacteria; phylum Bacteroidota; class Bacteroidia; order Flavobacteriales; family Flavobacteriaceae; genus Flavobacterium. The sequence goes on along the minus strand of JAYTMQ010000069.1, from coordinate 25,488 downwards.
GCAATTAAAACTGATTAAAAATTTATCAAATCGATTTTTTTATTTAAATATTCATTTAAAAATTTCAAAAATTAACTTTTAGCTTTTTTATTTTTAGTAAATAATAAAATAAATTTTAATTCAAAATCTATATTTTCTTAGTTTTAAATTATAATCTATTCTTAAAATTTTTCTCTATTGCAGCAATCATTTCTCCTGCAATATCTTTGTTGGTTGCACCTTCTATTCCTTCTAATCCTGGTGATGAATTGACTTCAAGTAAAAGTGGTCCTTTCGATGAACGAATAATATCTACTCCTGCAACTTTTAAATCCATAGCTTTAGCGGCTTTTATTGCGATTTTCTTTTCTTCAGGAGTCGGTTTTATTATAGATGCTGTTCCGCCCAAATGAATGTTGGCTCGGAATTCTCCAGGCAAAGCTTCACGCTGAATTGTCGCCACAACTTTTCCATCGATTACAAATAATCTTAAATCTTTTCCGTTAGCTTCTTTTATAAATTCTTGAACTAGAATATTGACATTCAGACTCTTGAAAGCATTTATTACCGATTCAGCTGCTTTTTTGGTTTCTGCCAAAACAACTCCTTTTCCTTGCGTTCCTTCTAATAATTTTACGATTAATGGTGGTCCACCAACCATTTTTATTAAATCGTCAGTATCTAATGGAGAATTAGCAAAACCTGTTGTCGGAATTTCAACACCATGATTTAAAAGTAATTGTAACGAAAATAATTTATCTCGAGATTGTGTTATTGCTGCTGCAGAATTCAAGCAAAAAACTTTCAAAGCTTCGAATTGTCTGGTCAAAGCACAACCATAGAATGTTATACTTGGACGAATTCTAGGAATTATTGCATCAAAATTATCTAGAACTCGTCCGCCACGATAATGAATCTCTGGCGTTGTCGCATCTAGTTTCATATAACATTCTTTAATATTTAAAAAATGCATTTCGTGTCCACGAATTGCTCCAGCTTCCATGATTCTTTTGTTGCTGTACAATTCTGGATTGCTTGCTAAAACGCCTATTCTTAAACCTTTTTTGGTCTCTTCGGCATTTTGATAAAAATTTTTTAGATTTTCGGTTGTTGGTTGTCCGAGCAAATATTTTTGTTCTGGATCGACCAAAACTCTTCCAGACATTGCTTCTCGACCCAAAAGCATCCTAAAACCCATTGAATCTCGGTTGGTCAATGTCATTTCTATTGTCCAAGAATCGTCACCGATTTTTAAATTAGATTGAATGACATAGCGTTGTTCTCTAAATCCAGAGGAACTTTTTACAATTCGTTTATCGACCAATGGCGCTTCGCAATGAATTACAGTTCGCAAATTATTTTGAATTGGATTAATGTCAAACTTAACCCAATTTTGGTCATTTTTTATAAACGGAGCAATATTTATAGCGTGCAATGCTGATGTTTTTGCACCTGAATCTACGCGAGCTTTTATAGTTGGAATGCCTAATTCTGGGAAAGAACACCATTCTTCTGAGCCTAGAATTACTTTGTTTTGTAACATTTTTATTATTTTAAATGAAAATCAAATGTAAATAATAGTTTTGGGAATTGGTTGCATTTTTTAAATAAAATAAAACCCGTTATGTTAAGAAAACGTAACGGGTTTTTAAATTTATTATTTAATGTATTGAAGTTTGTATATTTTTAACTCGTTGGCTCCTCCATTTTTTTCTGAATACTAACTGTCAATTCAGTTCCATCATCTTCGAAATCCATAAAAATTTCGTCTCCAATTGAGATTTTCGATTTTATGATTTCCTCTGCCAAAGCATCTTCGACATATTTTTGAATAGCTCTTTTTAGTGGTCTTGCGCCAAATTGTTTGTCGAACCCTTTTTCGGCAACAAACGCTTTTGCTTTGTCAGATAAACTTAAAGTATAACCCAATTCATTCACACGCTTGAATAATTTGGCTAATTCGATTTCGATAATTTTATTAATATCTTCTTTTTCAAGTGCATTAAATACAATTACATCATCAATTCTATTTAGAAATTCTGGTGCAAATGTTTTCTTTAAAGCATTTTCAATAATACTTTTAGAATTTTCTGCCGCATTATCAACTCTAGTGGCGGTTCCAAAACCAACACCTTGTCCAAAATCTTTTAATTGTCTGGCCCCAATATTTGAAGTCATTATAATAATTGTATTCTTGAAATCGATTTTTCGTCCTAAACTATCAGTCATAAAACCATCGTCAAGAACTTGTAACATCATATTAAAAACATCAGGATGCGCTTTTTCGATTTCATCTAGTAAAACTACGCAATATGGTTTTCTTCGAACTTTTTCGGTCAATTGTCCACCTTCTTCGTAACCTACATATCCTGGAGGTGCACCAACAAGTCTCGAAATTGAGAATTTCTCCATGTATTCACTCATATCAATACGTATTAAAGCATCTTCTGAATCGAATAATTCTTTTGCTAGAACTTTTGCCAATTGGGTTTTTCCAACACCAGTTTGTCCCAAGAAAATAAACGAACCAATTGGTCGATTTGGATCTTTCAAACCCGCACGATTTCTTTGAATTGAACGAGCAATTTTTAAAACAGCTTCGTTTTGTCCAATAACTTTTCCTTGAATCAATTCTGGTAAAACCGCCAATTTATTGCTTTCAGTTTGTGCCACACGATTCACAGGAATTCCCGTCATCATCGAAACTACATCGGCAACATTGTCTTCGGTAACTAAAACACGATTATTTTTAGCATCTTCTTCCCATTGTTCTTGAGCAATTGCTAAATCTTTTTCTAGTCGTTTTTCATCGTCTCGAAGTCTTGCCGCCTCTTCGTATTTTTGTTTTTTTACAACCGAATTTTTATTTTCACGAACTTCTTCTAGCAAACGTTCTAGTTCTAAAATTTGTTTTGGAACATCTATATTTGTAATGTGAACTCTAGAACCAGCTTCGTCTAAAGCATCAATAGCTTTGTCTGGCAAAAATCTTTCAGACATGTATCTGTCAGTTAATTTTACACAAGCTTCGATTGCTTCGTCGGTATATGTTACATTGTGATGGTCTTCGTATTTATCTTTTATGTTATTCAAAATAATAATAGTTTCTTCAACCGAAGTTGGTTCAACAATTACTTTTTGGAAACGACGTTCTAAAGCACCATCTTTCTCGATATATTGTCGGTATTCGTCAAGTGTAGTTGCACCAATACATTGAATTTCGCCACGAGCCAAAGCAGGTTTGAACATATTCGATGCATCAAGTGAACCAGTTGCGCCACCTGCACCAACAATTGTGTGAATTTCGTCAATGAATAGAATAATATCATCGTTTTTCTCCAATTCATTCATTACGGCTTTCATTCTTTCTTCGAATTGTCCACGGTATTTTGTACCAGCAACTAAACTGGCTAAATCAAGTGTAACTACTCGTTTGTTGAACAAAATTCTAGAAACTTTTTTTTGGATAATTCTCAACGCCAAACCCTCGGCAATTGCTGATTTTCCTACGCCAGGTTCTCCGATTAATAAAGGATTATTTTTCTTACGACGACTAAGAATTTGTGAAACACGTTCAATTTCTTTTTCACGTCCAACTACTGGGTCGAGTTTGCCTTCTTCTGCCATTTCTGTTAAATCTCTCCCAAAATTATCTAAAACTGGAGTTTTCGATTTTTTGTTTGTTTTGTTGGCAGGATTATTAAAATTGTCACCTTTCATGCTGTCATCTTGTCCTGACGGGTCATTGTAAGCCTCGTTTCTAGGGAAATCTTTATTTGAATTATCTTCTATCGGTGTCATATTAATGTATTGTTCTTTGGCTATGTCATAATCGATTCGCATCTTATTCAATAGCTTTGTGGTTGGGTCGTTTTCATTTCTTAAAATGCATAAAAGCAAATGAGCTGTACTAATCGAAGTACATTGAAAAACTTTGGCTTCTAGAAATGTTGTTTTTAAAGCGCGTTCGGCCTGACGTGTCAAATGCAGGTTTTTTTTCTCTATTATAACCAACGGATTGGCATTTGCAGGACTTAAAATCTCGACTTTTCTACGCAAATGATCCAAATCTACATCAAGCTGATTCAAGATATTAATTGCTTTTCCATTGCCGTCTTTTAATATGCCTAACATTAAATGCTCGGTTCCTATAAAATCGTGTCCCAATCTCATTGCTTCGTCTTTACTGAAAGCGATTACGTCTTTAACTCTAGGTGAAAAATTATCGTCCATATATATAGGTATAATTGTAAATGTAAATTTAGTAAATTTCTTTTATAAAAACAAAAATCATTCCTTACTAAATAATGTCAGTAAATTGACGAAATAATTTGTTGAAACAAAAGTTAATTGTTAAGTTTTTTATTAACCAAAAACTATAATTTATTTGTTAATAAATCAACTAAATTTACTGTATTTTTACTTTGAAATCAATCCAAGAAAACTTATATTAGCAGGATTTTTTAATTCAAAATAAATTTTAATTTAAATATATATTATGTCTGACGGAGAAAAGTTAATTCCTATTAACATTGAAGACGAAATGAAAACAGCTTACATCGATTATTCGATGTCAGTTATTGTCTCAAGAGCACTACCAGATGTGCGCGACGGCTTGAAACCAGTGCACCGAAGAGTACTTTATGGAATGTATGATTTAGGCGTTTTTTCTAATAAAGCCCATAAAAAATCTGCCAGAATTGTCGGAGAAGTTTTAGGAAAGTACCACCCACATGGCGATACTTCAGTTTACGATGCTATGGTTCGTATGGCACAAGAATGGTCAATGCGTTATTTATTGATCGATGGTCAAGGTAATTTTGGTTCTGTCGATGGCGACAGTCCAGCAGCAATGCGATACACCGAAGCAAGAATGCGCAAAATATCAGAAGATATTATGGCTGATATCGAAAAAGAAACAGTTGATTTTAAACTGAATTTTGACGATACTTTATATGAACCAACAGTAATGCCTACTCGTGTTCCGACTTTGTTAATTAACGGAGCAACTGGAATTGCAGTAGGTATGGCAACCAATATGCCACCACACAATATTACAGAAGTCATCAACGGAACATTGGCTTATCTTGACAACAACGACATCGAGATTGACGAATTGATGACGCATATCAAGGCGCCTGATTTTCCAACTGGTGGAACAATTTATGGTTATGAAGGCGTTCGAGAAGCTTTCAAAACAGGTCGTGGTAGAATTGTTATGCGTGCTAAAGTTGGTTTTGAAGAAGTTGATGGTCGTGAGTCGATTATTGTAACAGAAATACCATATCAGGTCAACAAGGCTGATATGATTAAGCGTACAGCAGATTTAGTTAACGATAAAAAAATCGAAGGCATATCAAATATTCGTGACGAATCTGATAGAAACGGAATGCGAATTGTTTATATCTTGAAACGTGACGCGACTCCAAATGTTGTTTTGAATACATTATTTAAATTTACTCAATTACAATCATCGTTTTCTGTAAATAATATTGCATTAGTAAAAGGTCGTCCACAAATGTTGAATCTAAAAGACATGATTCATTATTTCATAGAGCACCGACATGATGTTGTGACCCGTAGAACCCAATTCGAACTAAGAAAAGCTGAGGAAAGAGCACATATTCTTGAAGGATTAATTATAGCATCTGATAATATCGACGAAGTTATTGCTTTGATTCGATCTTCGTCTAATACAGAACAAGCGCGCGAAAAATTAATAGAACGTTTTAAATTATCTGATATTCAAGCACGTGCTATAGTTGAAATGCGTTTGCGTCAATTGACAGGTCTAGAACAAGACAAGTTAAGAGCCGAATATGAAGAAATTATGAAATTAATCGAGCATTTAAAAGGCTTGCTAGGTGATGTTAATTTAAGAATTGCTTTAATAAAAGAAGAATTAGAAGAGATCAGAGAGAAATATGGTGATGCACGTCGTTCATTAATTGAATTATCTGGTGGTGATGTGAGTATAGAAGATTTAATTGCCGATGAAAATGTGGTCATTACAATTTCTCATGCAGGTTATATTAAACGTACAAATTTGACAGAATACAAAACTCAAAATAGAGGTGGAGTTGGTCAAAAATCAGCAGGAACACGTGATGCCGATTTCTTAGAACACATGTTTGTAGCCACTAATCATCAATATATGATGTTTTTCACTCAAAAAGGAAAATGTTTCTGGATGCGTGTATACGAAATTCCAGAAGGTTCGAAAACCGCCAAAGGTCGTGCTTTGCAAAATCTTATCAACATAGAATCTGACGATAAAGTCAAAGCATTTATTTGTACACAAGATTTAAAAGACAAAGAATACACAATGAGCCATAACTTAATTATGGTTACCAAACAAGGTCAAGTTAAGAAAACATCTTTAGATAAATATTCAAAACCAAGAGTTAACGGAGTTGCTGCAATTACTATTAAAGAAGGTGATGAGTTGCTAGGCGCAGAATTAACCGATGGAAATTCGCAAATTATTATTGCTGTTAAATCAGGAAAATTATTACGATTCGAAGAAACCAAAACCAGACCAATGGGAAGAACAGCATCTGGAGTTCGAGGCATTCGATTAAAGGACGAAACTGATGAGGTTATTGGATTGGTAGCTGTAAATGACATGAATAGCGAAATTCTAGTTGTTGCTGAAAACGGATACGGAAAACGTTCAAGCCTAGACGAATACAGAATTACAAACCGTGGCGGGAAAGGTGTAAAAACATTAAATATTACTGAAAAAACGGGTAAATTAATTTCGATAAATACCGTTACCGATAATGATGATTTAATGATTATCAACAAATCTGGTTTGACAATTCGTATGGCTGTCGAAGATTTGAGGGTTATGGGTCGTGCAACACAAGGTGTAAAATTAATCAACTTAAAAGGTAACGATTCTATCGCCGCAGTAACAAAAGTAATGAAAGACGATGTCGAAGAAGTTGAATTGGACGAAGATGGAAACGTAATAGAGTCAGTTATCGAAAGAGTAAAACCTGTTTTGGAAGTACTTGAAGATGATGGAACTGCTGAAGATGATGATTCTGAAGATGAGGATGATTCTGAAGATGAAACCGAAGAATCTGACGAAGATGATTCAGATGATGAAGCATAAATAGTTAATAAATTCTAGTTTTCAATTTTGGCATAGAAATTGAAAACTAGTTTTTAAAATTTTTAAATCAAACCAAAAAATAATTAAAATCAAACAAAAAAATGAAATCGAAGATTCACGAATACCAAGAAAACAATAAAAAATTTATGAGTAAAAGTAAAATAACAATTTTAGCAACAGCGTTATTAATTTCGGTTTCAACATTTGCACAAAAAGACCAGTTAAAAGCTTTAAAGAAAATTTACGAAAAAACCGAAGCTACAGAAAAAGAAATTGCAGAATATAAAGATTATTTAGCTTCAATTGATGCTTTGGTAACTGGATCGACTGATTCTGAAAAAGCTTATACGGCTTATTATAAATCTGCTTTACCTTATGTAGAATATATATCTGTAAACGCAAGATCTGCAAATAAAAATAATCCAGAAATAGTTGCTCAATATTTAAATGCAAAAAATATTTATAATTTAGTAAACGGAAGAAACAACCTTTTGGATTTTGAAAGAAAAGAAGGAACTGCAACTTTATCAAAAGGAATTAATGCAAATGCAGAAGTTTTAAAGGCTACTTTGGTAAATCATGCTGTTAAAATTAGCGAAAAACAGGAATATAAAGATGCAGCCTTAATTTTGAAAAGTGTATATGATTTAGATCCCAAAGATCCAGAAAAATTATATTATGCTGCTAACTTTGCTCTAAATGCAAAAGATTATGAGTTAGCCTTGAATTATTATTTGGAATTAAAAAGAGTTAATTATACTGGTGAGTCAACTCAGTACTATGCTACAAATTTAGATACAAAAAAAGAAGAATTTTTTAATAATAAAAACGAACGTGATTTGTATGTAAAGGCTGGATCTCATAATTCTCCAAAAGAAAAAAAAGAACCTTCTAAAAAACCAGAAATTGTAAGAAATATTGCTTTAATATTAGTTCAATCTGGAAGAAAACAAGAAGCAATTACAGCTATTCAAGAAGCTAGAAAAGATGCTCCAGATGATACTTCGTTAATGATGACCGAAGCTAATTTGTATTATGAATTGAAAGACATACCAAATTACCAAAGGATTATTAAAGAGGCTATCGAAAAAAATCCTAATGATCCTGAACTTTATTTTAATTTAGGAGTTACAAACAGTAATTCAAAAATGCCGGTTGAAGCTGAAAAATACTTCAAAAAAGCTATAGAATTGAAACCTGATTATACTGATGCTTATATTAATATGTCTGAATTAAAATTGCGTGATGACGAAAAATTTGTAAACGATATGTCAAAACTAGGTACATCGGTTGCGGATACAAAAAAATATGATGGAATAAAAGCAAATAGAACAAAAATGTTTGGTGAAGCATTGCCGTATTTAGAAAAAGCTTACGAACTTGACACTAAAAATGATGCGGTAGCTAAAACATTATTGAGTGTTTATAAAGCTATGGATATGACTGATAAAGCAAAAGCTTTGAAAGCAAAGATGTAGTTTTAATTTATTTCAAAAAAAACCAATTTCTTTCGAAATTGGTTTTTTTTTTGAAATTATGAATTCTAAATTATCTTCTTAATAACTCTTAATTTATGAGTATGTTTATTTAAATCTGCATTAAAAATTCCAGAATGGTCAAGTCTGTCGATTCTAACTCTTCCAGAAGCATGAATTATATAATTGTCTTGCATAATAATTCCAACATGAATAATATTTCCTTCATCATTATCAAAAAAAGCCAAATCTCCAGGTTCTGACTCTTCTATAAAACTTAGGGGTTCACCTTGGCTGGCTTGTTGTCTGGCATCGCGCAATAATTTATATCCATTCAGTTTGTAAACCATTTGAGTAAAACCTGAACAATCTATCCCGAATGGTGATTTTCCGCCCCATAAATAAGGAGCATTCAAATACAAATAAGCAGTATTAACAAGATTAGATTTTGGATTTATTCCTGATGATTTCAGACCTTCGAAAATATAGTTTTCGGAATTAATTTCTGGAAAATCTAAAAAACTTAATGAACTTCCTAAAGTAATTGGCATCAAGAAATTAGAATTATTTGTAATGTATTCTATTAAATCTCCATTTAGAATAATCTCTGAACTTGATAATTTATTAAAATCTGATTCAGAAATCTTTTTAAATTGTTTTTCATCTACCCAACCTTCATATTGATCAAATTGAAGTTTGATTTTAACCCATTGTCTTTGTTGATCTAATATTTCGAAATGTTCGCCAAACAAAACTTGCGATAAAATTTCGCTTCTATCACTGGGTTCAATTCGCAATGGAATATTAGCTAAATTACAGATTCCGAACATACATTTTTGTTTCAAGTTTAAAGTTTCAAGTTGTAAATCTTAAAACAAAAATATTATTTAGAATATCGTTCAATAACAATTGCAGATGCACCACCACCACCATTACAAATGGCTGCTGCACCATATTTGGCATTATTTTGTTCTAAAACATTTATTAAAGTAACAATAATTCTAACTCCAGAACAGCCTAGAGGGTGACCAAGAGAAACTGCACCGCCATTTACATTCACTTTATCGTTGTCCAGACCAAGAATTTTAGAATTTGCTAATCCAACAACTGCAAAAGCTTCGTTAAATTCGAAAAAATCAATTTCACTCTGAGAAATCCCAGCCTTTGCAAGTGCTTTTGGCAATGCTAATGCTGGAGCAGTTGTAAACCATTTTGGTTCTTGAGCTGCATCAGCATATCCTGATATATAAGCTAACGGTTTTAATCCTAATGAAAATGCTTTTTCTTCAGTCATTAATATTACTGCTGCAGCACCATCATTAATTGTTGATGCATTTGCTGCTGTAACCGTTCCATCTTTAGTGAAAACTGGACTCAAAGTTGGAATTTTATCTAATTTTACGTTAGTAAATTCCTCGTCTATAGAAACCATTATAGCATCGCCACGACGTTGAGGTACTGCAACTGGAACAATTTCGTTATCAAATTTTCCAGAGTTTGAAGCTGCCGCAGAACGTTCGTAAGATTGAATTGCATAATTATCTTGCATTTCGCGAGTAATATTATGTTCGGTTGCACATAAATCTGCACAAACGCCCATTGCATTATTATCATAAGCATCAACTAAACCATCTTTTTGCATTCCATCAATCATTGATGAGGGACCAAATTTAACACCGTTTCGCAAATGCATATAATGTGGAATAAGACTCATATTTTCCATTCCACCTGCAACAACAATTTCGGCGTCACCACACATTATTGACTGAGCGCCCATCATTACGGCCTTCATTCCAGAAGCACAAACTTTATTTACAGTTGTACAAGCTACCGAAACTGGCAAACCTGCGTAAATTGCAGCTTGGCGAGCGGGAGCTTGACCAACGCCAGCTTGAACAACATTACCCATAAAAACTTCGTCAATCAATTCTGGGTTTAAATTTATTTTTTTTAAAGCACCTTTAATTGCAGTTGCTCCTAATTGTGTAGCGGTTAATGTTGATAATGATCCCATAAAACTTCCAATTGGAGTTCTAACTGCTGAAACGATGACTATTTTTTTCATTTTATTTTAATTTGAATACGAATATAAACATTATTTACAAAACGTAAATAATTTAAACAAAAAAACCGCTAATAAAAGCGGTTTTCTTTGTGATCCCAGAAGGATTCGAACCTTCGACCTACGCATTAGAAGTGCGTTGCTCTATCCAGCTGAGCTATGGAACCATTATTTTTTTAATAAAAATAAAAAAGTCGGGGTGGCAGGATTCGAACCTGCGGCCTCCTGCTCCCAAAGCAGGCGCGATAACCGAGCTACGCTACACCCCGAAAATAATTATTATTCTGCCAAAAATAATTTGCGGAGAGTAAGGGATTCGAACCCTTGGTACAGTTACCCATACGCATGTTTAGCAAACATGTCCTTTCGGCCACTCAGGCAACTCTCCAAACTCAAAGAACATAAATGTTTTAAGCGGTTGCAAATATAGTGTTTCATTATATATATTACAACTTTTTTATTCTATATTTTAATCTTTTTTATTTTATGATTTTAAAGTACTTAAAAGTCAAATACATAGTTGTTTTTATTGTTAAATGTTTTTATTATATTTTAAAATTAATTATCATTGTATTATGAAAAACTTATCTTTTTACTTGTTTTTATTTGTTTCTATCGTAATGATTTCTTGTAAATCAAAATCTAATATAGTTATAAATAATGAAATTTTAATGGTCAATAAAACTGAAAAAAATTACAATCCATTATTATTCAATCAAGAAATAAATGATACAACTTTTGTAAACCTTAAAGATTATTCTAAAGATTTTGTTTATGACATGAAATATGCAACTTCTGATAATTTTTTGAAAGCCAAAGTATATGATTGTGGAGAATGTTTTTTGAGATTTAAAACAATAAAAGCATTAATAGAAGCTAATAATTCTTTTATAAAATTGGGTTTTAAAATTAAATTATACGATTGTTATCGACCACTTGATGTTCAAAAAAAAATGTGGGAAATAGTATCTAATCCAACTTATGTTGCTAATCCAGCCAAAGGTTCGATTCATAATAGAGGTGGAGCCGTCGATATTTCGTTGGTAGATAAAAATGGAAAAGAACTGGATATGGGAACTAAATTTGATTTTTTTGGTGAAGAAGCCAGTCATAATTATTTAAAGTTTTCAGATAAAATATTAGAAAACAGAAAACTATTAAAATCTGTAATGATTAAAACTAAATTCAATTCGTTTGATTCTGAATGGTGGCATTATAATTTGCAATCAGCACTTGCAGATAAAGTGTCAAACGAAAAATGGAAATGTGATTAATTTTTAGTTGCAATCTCAAAAAAAAGTCATTTGTAAGCAAATGATTTTATTGAAACCTGAAACCATAAACCCTAAACCTGCAATCTGAAACCTGCAATCTGAAAACTATTCAATACATTTCAAGAAATTCATAAAATAATTTTCTGGTTCATAATACAATCCGTCCATTTCTGATTTTAAACTTTTTGTAAAAACATAATCTTCTTCGCCAGTCAAAAGTCTTAAACGCATAAAAGAAATTGGAGAACTTTTTAAATCTTCTATTGTGCCATTCAAAAATAAAAATTGACTTGTCAATATTCTGTTGCTTAACTTTTTATCATCAGTAATCATTGTGCCACAATCTTCTTTATCGATTGCGAGCATTGTAATTATTTTTCCGTTTTGTAGTTTAAAAAATAATTTAGAATTTTTATCTACACATTTAGCTTTTATAAATCCATCACTTTTATTAATAAATTGAACATTCAAAGTTGGTGTACCATCAATTTTTGCAAGAAAAAAATAAATATAATCGTGTTTTTGAGAAAAGTTGTTTTCGAATACTAAATAATCTTTTGTTGTTTTGTAAGTTCCGATACTATCAGTTACATCTGTGGATATTTCGCAAGGTTTTTGAGCGTAAATAATACTATTTAATAATAAAAAAGTAGCAAGTAATAAATTCTTCATTTTGGGTTTTTAAATTTTTGTGCAAATTAAAACTATTTTTTCGTCATTTGCATTAGTTGTGAAAAAACAATATCGATTTCCACCATCTTTTATTTTAAATTTCTTTCGGATATCTTCAACAGTTTCAGGAAAATTTCGAGTTGTAATATTTGCTTTTTGATTTTCGAAATGTTTTTTCATTTCAATTTTATTATATTGAATGCAAATATCAATTTCAAAAACTCTGCCAGAAAAGACAATTTTTTTATCTGATGTATACAAATGAGAAAATTGATGTAATTTTTCTAATCCGAATTGAATTGCAACTTCATTAAATCCTCCAGATTTCATTATTGATGCATTGGGTTCAAATAAATATTTTTTTGGCATACCAAAAATTGGCATTTCTTGATTTTTATTCCATACAAAGTAAAATTTTTCTTCACATTTTTTTGTGATATTGATTGTTTTAATTTCAATTTCTTCAACAAAATCTTTTTCGATTACCCATAATAATTCTTTAACTTCGTTTTCGACTGCAACAATATGAATTGTTTTTACATTTATCAATTCTAATAATCCAGCTGAAATATCAAGAATCGGAGCTGTTTTTATTAAAATATTTTTCGAATATTTAAAGTAGAATTCTAAATTTTCTGGAACATTTGGCAAACAATCTTCCAGCATAAAAACTTTGCCTTTTGAATCGTTTCTTCGTGATGGATCAACATAAATCCAATCGAAAACTTGTTTGGAAAAAAGCTCAAAAGTTTTTAAAATATCTTTGCTATCTCCATTTAAACAAGAAATATTTTTAATATTCAAACTTTCGAAATTATGAGCAACTATTTTAGAAAGTTCAGAATTAATTTCACAATGAATTACATTTTTTATTTTTTTCGAAAAGTATAAATCATCAACTCCGAATCCGCCAGTTAGATCTATTAAAAATTCACCAAAAACAATTTCTGATTTGTATTTCGCTGTTTTTTCTGATGATGTTTGCTCAACCGAAATTTTGCTTGGATAAATTATATTTTCAGAATTAAAAAAAGTCCGAAGTTTTTCTTTAGCTTTTGATTTAGATGCAATTTGATTCAAAACTACATGATAATCCATATCAGGAAACGGATTTTTTTGCAACGCCAATTTCGAAATATTGTTTCCGAGATTCGAATTTATAAATTCCTGTACTTTTTTATTTAAAATCGAAATTTCCAAATTACAAATCTTTGGTTATTTGTTGTATTATTTTGTTTTCTGGAATAAATTCTTTTGCGACGACTTTTATCATTGTATAAAACGGAATTGCTACTATCATTCCAGTTATTCCGAATAAAAACCCACTGATTAAAGTTATTATAAATATTTCTAATGGATGAGAATTGACACTTTTAGAAAAAATTATAGGTTGCGAAACATTATTATCAATTACTTGAATAATCGTGAATCCTAACAAAACAAATAATGTAGTTGGTAAAATTTCGGTTTGAAAATCACCACCTAAGTTGCTAATCATTGTTAAAACTGCTGCTAATATCGAACCAATTAATGGTCCAATGTATGGAATAATATTTAAAATTGCACATAAAAAAGCTATTACAAATGCATTTTCTACTCCGAAAATCAATAGTACAATTATATAAAGAATAAAAACTATAAAAAGTTGAATAAGTAAACCAATAAAATACCTGCTTAACATTTCGCGAATTTTATCGATAGAATTTAATATTTTTTCTTCGTGGTCGTTTGGTAAGATTCTTTTTATTCCGATTATAAAATAAATTTTATCTTTCAAAAAGAAAAATAAAATGAATAATACAGATGCCATTCCCATTCCGAAATTGCTAATTGTATTTAAAACTGAATTTAAAAAATTAGGTAAAAAATTAAAATTCAGCTTTTCAGTTACGTGAGATTCTTTTAATAAATTTCCAGCATCTATATTATTACTTATTAAATAAGCTTCTGTTTTTTTAATTAATTCTAACACATTTGTTTGAATAGAATCTGTATTTAAGAGCGATAAATTTTTGCCTTGATCTGCAATTAAAGGAACAAACATTAAGATAAAACCAACAATTACCAATAAAATAATAATCATAGTTAATGATACTGCCAAAGTATTTTTAAATTTCAAACGTTTTTTTAGAAATTCTACTAAAGGATTTGTGATTAATGCTAATATTAATGCTACAATCAAATAAACAATTACGGTTTGGATTTGATATAAAAACAATAAAATTAAAACAATACCTACTATTGAGAAAATGGCTTTTAAAATTCCATTTGATATGTTATTTGATGTCATAAAAAATAATTTATTTACAAAAATAGCAAAAAAAATCCTGTCTATTTTACTAGACAGGATTTTTAATTTATAAAAAATTTGTATTATAGATTTCTGAAAGAAGCTCTAGAACCACCTACTGCAAATACTGCATTCATTCTAGATTTTTGTCCGTTAGAGAACATATACATTCCTCTATCATCTGTGTAATCCATATAATTCATAGTCATTTCGACTGGGTTTCCAGCACAAGTACTATAAGTTGGATAAGCTGGTACTCCACCATTTGGCGAATCCATAGAAGGTGTATCAGAAACTAAATCAGAACCACAATTAGCATCTCCCCAAATGTGACGTAAGTTCATCCAGTGACCCACTTCGTGAGTTGCAGTTCTACCTAAGTTGAATGGAAAAGTTGCAGTACCTGTTGTACCAGTATATTTAGAGTCGCAAACTACTCCATCAGTTGCTGAAGCACCACCAGGAAATTGAGCATATCCTAAAATTCCACCACCAATTGTACAAATCCAAAGATTTAATTTAGTTGTTGGTGATGTAGGAAGAATACCAGCAGTTTTTTTCATAGCATCCGCAGTTCCCCAAGAAGTTTTTGTAGTAGCTTTTCTAATTACTTGGTCTAGTACAAATGAAATACCAACATTTGCTTTTACACCTGCAAATAAAGTTGGAACCAATCCAAAATCAGAGTTTGTAGCATTAAAATCTTTGTTTAATACATCAATTTGAGATTGAATTTGTGCTGTAGAAATGTTTTCTGCTGCAGTTCTATAAAGTACATTTACAACAACAGGAATTTGAATTGAACCGTTTGCTAACAATCTGTATTGACCACTGTTAAGGTGTTGTTGAGTAAAAGATTCAATTTGCTCCATTCTTTCTGCTAAACCTGGATTTGCTAAAAGTTGTTTTGATAAAACTTCTTGAGATGCACAAGCTCTATGAGCTGCTGATGAAGCTTCTGGTTGAGCAATTTCTTGGTTAGACACTTCATTGTTTTGACAAGAATAGAACACAGTAAGTGCGAATGCACTTAATAATAATTTTTTCATAATTTGGTTGGTTTGGTTTATTTTTATGTTGTAAAATTTTCATTACAACGATGCAATTATACAAATAAAAATAAAGCAACCTAATTATTTTTCAAACTTTAACATAAGAATTTTCAAATTTTTTGAATCAAATATTGTTGATAACGCAAATAAATACTGTTTTTACTGACAATAATCGCAACAAATCCGTTCAAACGTTGTTGATAATTAATTATTGAAAATGTAGTTCATTATATTTGCACCCATTTTCAATGCTTTTTCTCGAACTTCTTTTGGGTCATTGTGCACCTCGGTATCTTCCCAGCCATCGCCTAAATCGGTTTCGTAAGAATACATCAATACCAATCTGTTTTCAATGAAAATTCCAAACGCTTGTGGCTTTTTGCCGTCGTGTTCATGAATTTTTGGAATTCCTGCTGGAAAAGGAAATGGTTTTTGAAAAATAAGATGTGTAGCTGGAATTTCGACCAAATCGTTATCAGGAAAAATTTTCTTTATTTCTTTTCTTATGAATTCGTTCATGCCATAATTATCGTCAATATGAAGAAAACCGCCAGAAGTCATATATTCTCTTAGGTTTTCGACATCACTTGGGCTAAAAACAACATTTCCGTGCCCAGTCATATGCACGTAAGGATAACCAAATAAATCTGGGCTGCTTGGCTCAACTTGACCTGGTTTTATTTTTATTTTGGTGTTTATTGTTGCATTACAATATTTTATCAAATTAGGTAACGATGTAGGATTAGAATACCAATCTCCACCGCCAGCATATTTTACAAGAGCAATTTCTTGAGAATATCCAAATGTTGATATAAGAAGGAGTAAAATTTGTAATTTTTTCATTATTTATAAAATACTATTTTTCTAAGAAAATTAGTTCTAATTCAACTATTTTATTAAAGTCTGCATCAGAAGTTATCAAAGTTAGATTATAATAAATTGCAGTTGCAGCAATAATTGAATCTGGAAGTTTTAATTTATATTTTTGTTTTAAATCGATTGCAATTAATTTAATACTTTGATTTAATTCGAATAATGTACAAGATTTAATTACACTTTGTATAAAAACTTTGTGAGATTTTGAAATACTAAAAACGCCTAATAATTCCATTTCTGAGATAAAAGAAATTGCTAGCTGTTCATCTAAAAAGGGGTTTATTAGAGGATTTGATTGTGTTAAATGGATAATGAAGTTGGTATCAACCAAATATTTAATTCCATTCATCTCTTAATTTTTTTTGTATTTCTAATGCATCTCCTTGAATAGGAAATTTACCAAAAAATTTTCTTAAACCTACATTTTTATTAGGTTTATTCAATTTAAGAAGCAATTTTTCTACTTCTTGTTTGGTTGCTCCTTTTTTGATTGTAATAACCATAATGTTTATAATTTAAATCAAATGTAATGATAAATTTTGGAATTAAATTCAATTTTCATTTAAAAAAACTACAGAATGACAAGCCACAATTGCAGCAGTTTCCGTTCGCAATCTTGTATTGCCCAAAGTTACTGGAATGAAATTATTTTCAATTGCTAGTTTGATTTCTTTAACAGAAAAATCTCCTTCTGGACCAATAAGTATTATTACATTTTCATTTGTTTTCATTATTTCTTTCAACGATTTTTTATTAGTTTCTTCGCAATGCGCAATCAATTTTTGACCTGAATATTGTTTTGCAACAAATGTACCAAAGTCAATTGGTTCATTCAAAATTGGTAAATAGCATTGATTAGATTGTTTCATTGCAGTTATAATAATTTTCTCAAATCGATCGGTTTTTATGAATTTTCTTTCGGAATGTTCACATATAATAAGTGTAATTTCAGAAACGCCAATTTCGGTTGCTTTTTCAAGAAACCACTCATATCGATCATTTAATTTGGTTGGAGCAACTGCTAAATGTAAATTGTATTTTGGCTTTTCTATTTGTTTAACATCAACTATTTTAACCGTACATTTCGTGTCAGATGCTAAAGTGATTTGTGTTGTAAATAAAATTCCGAGACCATTTGTAACGTACAGAATATCAGTGTCTTTTTTACGTAAAACTTTAATAATATGTTTGCTTTCTTCTTTATCAAAAAAGAAAGTTTCGTCAGATTCTAAAATTGTTGGATTGTAAAATAATTGCATAATTTTTTATTAATTTTTAAAAAAATCTAATATCTAAAACTCTATCCTGGCATTTGATGTAACACCTGAATCTTCAAATTTATTCGACAAATATTTTTGATATCCAACAATTCCAATCATTGCAGCATTGTCTGTTGTATATTCAAATTTGGGAATATAGGTTTTCCAACCCATTTTTTGCTCTGATTCTTTCAATGTTTTTCTTATTCCAGAATTGGCAGAAACGCCACCACCAATTGCAACTTGATTAATTCCAGTTTGTGCAACGGCTAGTTTTAATTTATCCATTAAAATTTCAATGATAATATGTTGAATCGAAGCGCAAATATCGTTTAAATTCTCATGGATAAAATTCGGATTTTCAATTTTTTTCTTTTGAATAAAATATAATATCTGAGTTTTTAATCCCGAGAAACTAAAATTCAAACCTTCGATTTTTGGTTTAGTAAATGCAAATGCTTTGGGATTGCCAAGTTGTGCATATTTATCAACTAATGGACCTCCAGGATAAGGTAAACCTAAAATTTTTGCTGATTTATCAAATGCTTCTCCAACTGCATCATCGGTTGTTTCGCCAATAATTTTCATATCAAAAAAATCATTTATTAGTACAATTTGAGTATGACCGCCAGAAATTGTTAATGCCAAAAACGGAAAAGTTGGTTTATCAAAACCTTCTTCATCTATAAAATGTGCCAAAATGTGAGCGTGCATGTGATTTACAGCTATCAATGGAATGTTTAATGCCAATGCCAAAGATTTAGCAAATGAACTTCCGACCAAAAGAGAACCCATTAATCCTGGACCTTGAGTGAATGCAATTGCCGAAAGTTGCTTTTTTTTAACATTTGCTTTTTTTAAAGCCACATCAATTACAGGAACAATATTTTGTTGGTGCGCTCTCGATGCCAATTCTGGAACAACACCGCCATATTGATTGTGAATCAATTGGTTAGCGACAATATTTGAAAGTACTTTGTCGTTTTTTAGAACTGCAGCGGCAGTATCATCACAAGAACTTTCAATTGCTAGAATAAAAACATCGGAATTTTGCATAAAAAGGCACGAATTTTGAAATAAATTTAATTTATATTTGACAAAAATAAAACATTAATCGCATCAAAAAATTAAAAAAAATATTATTATTCATTTTTCTTGGTCTAATCTTGCTTTTATTGGTAATTGGCATTGCCTTAACCATTCCTTCGGTTCAGACAAAACTCGCCCATTATTTTGTCGAAAAATTAAATGAAAAATATGGTCTATCTGTTAATGTTGACGAAGTTGCGATTACTATTTATGGTGGTGTAAAACTTAAAAAAGTATTCATTAAAGATTATAAAAATGATACATTATTATATGCTAAAACCATTTATACCAATATTTTAGATTCAAAAAAACTTTTTGACGGCGATTTGCTTTTTGGCGATTTAAAGCTTGATGGTTTGGTATTTAATATGGTCAATTATAAAGGCGAAAAAGACAATAATCTTGATAAATTTATAGCGAAATTCGATGACGGAAAGCCCAATTTGACTGGCAAACATACTGTTTTTAAAGCCAATAATGTTTCTATTACCAATTCGAGATTTATACTTTTAGATTACAATCGTGAAGTTCCAAAAGATTTAGATTTGAAACAATGGAATGCTGAAGTAAAAGATTTTAGTCTTTATGGTTCTGATATTGATGCCAATATTGTCAAAATGTCGTGTTTAGACCATCGAGGTTTGTTTGTCGACGATTTGAGTTCGAAATTTTCCTATACCAAAAAGAATATCAAGTTAAAAGAATTGGCGTTTTTGACCAAACAATCGGCATTTAAAGGCGATATTATTATGAGTTATGATCGAAAAGATTTCGCCGATTTTAACAATAAGGTAATTTTTGATATCAAAATCGATTCGGCTTCTTTAGCATCAAATGATATTCATCATTTTTATAAAGAATTAGGAAAAGACCAAGTTTTTAAGATAAAATCGAAATTAAAAGGAACTTTAAACGACATTTATTTTACCAATTTAGATTTATCAGACAAGAAAAATACTAGAATTATTGGCGATATTAATTTCAAAAATCTTTTTGGTAAAAAAGAAAAAGGTCAAGAATTTTATATGAAAGGCAAGTTTGATAAAGTTTCTTCGAATTATGATAATCTGGCTTCAATTATGCCAAATCTTCTTGGAAAAAAATTGCCCAGTTCTCTTAAAAAATTAGGTCAATTTAATATTACAGGCGATTCAGAAATTACTATGAAAACTATTATTGCAGATGTTTTTATGACATCGGCACTTGGAAATGTAAAGTCAAATCTGTCAATGTCAAATATTGATAATATTGATAACGCCAATTATTCTGGAAATGTAGATCTTCAAAATTTTGATATAGGAAAGTTTTTGAATAGAACAGATGTTGGGAAAGTTACATTAAATATGGATGTTGAAGGCAAAGGTTTTACCGAGAAATATTTGAAAACTAATTTCTCTGGAAAAATTGATAAAATTCGTTATAACAATTACGATTACACAAATGTTGTCGTGAATGGAAATTTTAAAAAACCAATTTTTGCAGGAAAAATTGTAATTCGTGACCCAAATTTAGTAATGGATTTTGACGGAATTGTAGATTTAAGCCAAAAATCCAAAAGATATATTTTCGATACAAAAATTGATTTTGCTGATTTAAAAAGTTTAAACTTTATTAACGATTCGATTTCTAAATTTAATGGAAACGTGAAAATAAATGTTACAGGAAGCAGTATTGACAATTTTGTTGGTCAAATAAATGTAACACAATCGGCATATCAAAATAAAAAAACAACTTATAATTTTGAAGATTTCGAAATGATTTCGAGTTTTGACGCCACAAATATTAGAACTATAAAAGTTAATTCTCCGGATATAATTGAGGGTGAAATTGTTGGTAAATTTAAGTTTGACCAATTGTCAAATATGTTAGAAAATGCTGTCGGAAGCCTTTATACAAACTATAAACCTAACAAAGTTGCCAAAGGACAATTCTTGAAATTTGAATTTGGAATTTACAATAAAATTGTAGAAATTTTTTATCCAGGAATAGAAATTGCAACCAATACAAAAATAAATGGAAGCATAAACTCTGATAATGATGAGTTTAAATTCAAATTTAATTCGCAACAAATTGCAGCTTTTGATAATTATTTTGATAATTTAAGAATAGAAATTGATAATAAAAACCCACTTTTTAATACTTACGTCGAATTAGACAGCATTCGTACAAAGCAATATAAAATCAGAGATTTCAGCTTGATAAATATTACTCAAAGTGACACTTTACATCTAAGAACCGAATTTAAAGGTGGTAATAAAGGCGAGGACAATTATAACATAAATTTATTTCATACTATTAATAATGAGAATAATAACGTGGTTGGAATTCAAAAATCTGAAGTAAAATTTAAAGACAATGTTTGGTTTGTAAACGAAAAGGAAAACAAACGAAATACAATAATATTTGATAAAAAACTAAGCAATTTTGTTTTTGATGATATTATAATGTCACATGAAAACCAATCGATTTCTCTGTTCGGAAATCTGCAAAACAAGACTAATAAAGACTTAACACTAAGTTTTAATGATGTCGATTTGAATAAAATATCACCAGCATTAGACAAATTCAAAATCGATGGAATAATAAATGGAGATATGAATATTCTTCAGAAAGACAATATATATCAACCAACTGCCGAGGTTAATATCGATTTGTTAAAAATTAATAATAATGATTTAGGAAAATTAAATCTAGATATTTCTGGCGATGATAGTTTGTCAAAATTTATTATAGATTCATCTTTAGAAAATAAAAATCTGCAAGCTTTTTCAGCAAAAGGAAACGTGGCTATCAAAGATAAAAACACAATGATTGATTTAGATTTGAATTTTGATAAATTTAATCTTGGTATTTTGAGTTCAATTGGAGGAAGTACCATTACTAATATTCGTGGTTTGGCTTCAGGAAATGCAAAAATAGAAGGTAATATAAACGATTTTGATATGAATGGTCGTTTATATCTAGACGATGCAGGGTTGAATATTCCATATCTGAATGTCAATTTCGGATTTGATAAACAATCGGTAGTTGATGTTTCTAAAACTAAATTTATTATAAGAAATGCTGGGATTTTTGATACAAAAGAAAACACAAACGGAATATTAAAAGGATTTATTCAACATAAAAATTTTGGAGATTGGAAACTCGATTTGAATATTGAATCCGAAAATTTGTTAGCATTAGATACCGAAGATTCAGAAGATTCTAATTATTTCGGCAAAGCTTTTATTCTAGGAAATGCTTCTATTAAAGGACCAGTTTCAGGACTTTTTATTAATGTAGAAGCCAAATCAAATAAAGGAACAGATATTAAAATTCCGATTAATAATACAGAGTCGGTTGGCGATAAAAGTTACATTCATTTTGTAACTGAAAAAGAAAAAAACAATACTAAATCAGGAATTGTAGATAATTCGAGAAATTATGACGGTCTAGAATTAAATTTTGATTTAGAAATTACACCTGACGCCAATATAGAAATCATAATTAATCGAGAAACCGAACATAAAATGACTGGAAAAGGTTACGGTAGTTTGAATATGTCTATAAACACTTTAGGAAAGTTTAATATGACTGGAGATTTTCAGGTTATTCAAGGAAAATATGACTTTAGGTATGGTGGAATTATTAAAAAAACATTTGATGTAAAAAAATTCGGTACAATAGTTTGGAGCGGTGATCCATTGAAAGCAGATTTAAATTTAGAAGCAGTTTATAATAATTTATCTGCAAACCCTGGAGTTTTATTAGAAAACACATCGTTTAATAAAAAAGTTCCAGTAAGTCTAACAATTGGTATAAAAGGAAATCTTGCCAATCCAGAACCTGATTTTAATATTGATTTTCCGACTGTAAACTCAATTCTAAAATCTGAAATTCAAACAAAATTAGACGATAAAGATACACGACAAAAACAAGCATTAATTTTACTTTCTACTGGAAGTTTTCTAAGTCCTGAAGGTTTAACTCAAACGGCTGCTTACAATAATATT
The DNA here is from genome assembly GCA_043728355.1 of Bacteroidota bacterium. Lineage (GTDB taxonomy): Bacteria > Bacteroidota > Bacteroidia > Flavobacteriales > Flavobacteriaceae > Flavobacterium. The sequence continues at coordinate 2,348 of JAYTMQ010000069.1, read as the reverse complement.
TATGAAACAGCATCTGGATTATTAGACGATTTATTTCAAGATCAAGACAGTAAAATTAAATTTGGTTTAAATTATCAAGGCAGTGAAGTAAACCCAAATAATGTTGCAACAAATACTGGTGGTAAATTTGATGTTAATTTTAGTTCTCAATTTGGTGAAAGAGTAACTGTTAATGGAAAAATTGGTGTTCCAGTTGGTGGAGTAACCGAAACTGCAATTATTGGAAATGTAGAAGTCTTGTATCGTGTAAACGAAGATGGAACTCTAAATTTAAGGGTATTTAACCGTGAAAACGAAATAAATTATATTGGAGAAGGAATTGGATATACACAAGGTGGCGGTATTTCTTATGAAGTCGATTTCGATACTTTTACAGAATTAATAAATAAAATAAATTTCTTTAAAAAGAAAAGTCAAAAAAATTCTAATTCGAAAACCGATGATTTTTTAATCCCTGATTCTGACATTCGAAACAACAAACCAAGTGACGACAATAATAAAAAACCAATCGATGAACCTAAACCAAAAATTGATGCAATTCCAAAAGATGATGATTAAATTTTTAAATAAAAAAACCTGTAAATAAATTTTACAGGTTTCTTAAATTTTTATTATTTCAAGCTTCCAACCATTTCTTCTGGTTTAACCCAAGCATCAAAATCTTCGGCTGTGACGTAACCCAATCGAACAGATTCTTCTTTAAGAGTTGTACCGTTTTTATGAGCAGTTTGTGCAATTTCAGCTGATTTGTAATAACCAATTTTGGTATTTAAAGCAGTTACTAACATTAATGAATTGTCAACTAATTCTTTTATTCTAACATAATTTGGTTCTATTCCAGAGGCACAATGTTCGTCAAATGATAAACAAGCATCGCCTAAAAGTCTTGCTGACTGAAGAAAATTAGCCGCCATAACTGGTTTAAAAACATTCAATTCATAATGACCCTGCATTCCACCAACTGTAATTGCAACATCATTTCCAATAACTTGTGCGCAAACCATAGTCAAAGCTTCACATTGTGTTGGGTTAACTTTTCCAGGCATAATAGATGAGCCTGGCTCGTTTTCTGGAATTATGATTTCTCCAATTCCAGAACGTGGTCCAGAAGCCAACATTCTAACATCATTAGCAATTTTATTTAATGAAACGGCCAATTGTTTCAATGCTCCGTGACTTTCTACGATTGCGTCGTGACTCGCTAAAGCTTCGAATTTATTGGGTGCAGTTACAAATGGATGTCCAGTAAATTTTGCGATATATTCGGCAACTTTTACATCATATCCTTCTGGTGTATTTAAACCAGTTCCAACTGCAGTTCCTCCTAGAGCAACTTCTGATAGGTGCGAAAGTGTATTTTTTAAAGCTTTTATTCCGTAATTTAATTGTGCAACATATCCAGAAATTTCTTGACCCAATGTCAACGGAGTTGCATCCATAAGATGCGTTCTACCAATTTTCACAACATTTTTAAATTCGATTGCTTTGGCATTCAATGTATCTCTTAATTTTTCAACTCCTGGAATTGTAATTTCAACTATTGATTTGTATGCAGCAATGTGCATTCCAGTTGGAAAAGTATCATTAGATGATTGCGATTTATTTACATCGTCATTGGCTTTTACAACTTGTTCGCCTTCTCCAATTTTGAAACCTGCCAAAACTTGCGCACGATTGGCAACAACTTCGTTTACATTCATATTACTTTGGGTTCCAGAACCAGTTTGCCAAATTACTAAAGGAAATTGGTCATCAAGTTTGCCTTCCAAAATTTCTTCACAAACTTGTGCAATTGCATCTCTTTTTTCTATTGATAAAACTCCTAAATCATTATTGGCATAAGCTGCAGCTTTTTTCAAATAGGCAAATCCTTCAATAATTTCTTTAGGCATTGATCCAGAAGTTCCAATTTTAAAATTGTTGCGAGAACGTTCAGTTTGAGCTCCCCAATATTTTTCGGCTGGTACTTTTACTTCGCCCATTGTATCTTTTTCTATTCTATATTCCATTTTATGAATTAATTTTAGTTGGTTTTGGTTGCAAATTTAAAGATTTATCAAGTTTTAAAAAAATATTTACTTGTATTTATTGATATTAAAAAATATATAATTACTTTTGCAACAGAAACAAAAAAATATCACAACTTATGTTTGATTTTACACAATATTTAGGATTTATGCTTTTTTTGACCATTTTAACCGTAGGTTTTTGGTTGATGTTTTTCTTGATTGGATTTGTTCAGTACTGGTTATTTGGTGCTGTTCGTGAATTGATTAAAGAGAAGCAAGCAGAGAAAGCTGCAGCAAAAGCATAATTAAAATTATGATTATTTAATAAAAAAGGAACTC
>JAYTMQ010000068.1:0-29264 GCA_043728355.1 Bacteroidota bacterium | reverse complement strand
GGAGTAATTGTAACTGGTTGAAAAATAATGTTTTCAGTTGGTTCATTTTTCGAACAAGAAATCGTTGCTATTGCAAATAATATTGCGAAGATTAATTTTTTCATTTTTTTTGAATTTTAGTTTATTGTTTTAATATATTTACTTGAAAAGCAGTCATAACATTCATCGTTTAATTGAAGTTCGTTCATAACAATTTCAAATGATTGTTTAGGTTTGTTATTATTAAATATCAACATCGGCTTTAATCCTTCTCCATAAATTGAATTTTGTGATTCGATTGTATATGGATAAGTTTCAATTAAAATTCCGTTTTTAAAATCTTTAATTTCAGTAGAATTTATTTCTAAAGATTTAGTATAACCAGTATTTGCTGGATTATAAGTTGCTCCTGCGATTCCACCATTTGATTGTATCCAAGTCCAATTAGCTTGAATTGGATTAATTTCTGTTAACGGCTTTTTATTATCTTCGGGTTCATTTTTCGAACAAGAAATTGAAGCTGTTGCAAATAATATTGCTAAGATTATTTTTTTCATTTTTTTTAGAATTTTAATTATTGAATTTGAGGTCCACAAGGGTTTCTGTCGATTGTAAATTGACTTTTATAGTTTTTATTATCATCAATTATTAAAATAAAATCAGGTTGTTGCAACCATTCGCAAGGTTCAGATTTCGAAGCTATTTTCTCGAATTCTATTTTTTCGGTTCGAAATACCGAATAAATTCCTTTTGATAATAAAATATTATAATTGCCTTTTTCGTCGGTTTTAAATTGAGTCAATATTGCATCATTTTGATTAATAACACTGTCTTTTCTAACAAAAAATTCTTGATTTGATGCAACTCGATAAATTGCTAAACGTTCTTCCATTCCTTCTAGTGGTGGCGTTCCGCCGAGATAAAGGCTATTGTTTTCTACAAATCCGTTAATCGAAATTTTATTAGTTTGAAAAACTGAACAAGATTGCAAAAAGTATGTCGAAATAAGTAAAATAAATGTATTTTTCATGAGCAATAGCTTGTTAGATTTAGACAATAAAATAATTCTTTTCATAAATATATTAAAAATTATTTTAGTTTAATGCAATATCATCAATAACAATTCGTCCATTTAAACCATTACAAGTATTATTGTCAACTGACCAATTTATTTTAACCCTTAGCGGAAAAATTGCTGTTTCGAGATTTATATTAGAATTTGCTGGTAAAAATTTAAATTGATGAATAAAAGGCATAGGAATATTAGCTGGATAAACGATATCGTCTATAATGATTTTCCAATCGCCACTACATGCACACAAAGCCATGTCTCGACCAATTATTGTTGCTGTTGATTCATAAACAGTAACTTTTTGAGTTTGGTTTTCAATAATTGTTTCCTCGTTTTTTGTGCAACTAATTGAGATTGATGCAACAAAAATAATTAAGAATAATTTTTTCATGATACCAACTATTTACAATCAAAAAAGATTTTTATTATTCCAACTTATTAAATTAATTGTAACGCCACTATTAGGAATAACGTTTTGGTTTTTAAATACTGTCAATACTGGCTCCAAAGCATCAAAATCTGATTGATTGTTGTATTTAAAATAGCGAGACGGATGATTAACCCAATTTCCTGATGTTGTTGTCGGATAAGGAATTCGACCTAAACCTTGAAAATATATTTCGGTTAGTGTATTATTGCTCAATAAAACATTCAAAAAATCATTGTAACTTTGAGTATTAGTTGTGTTGGTACCACAAACATAAGCAAAAGAATTTTCAGGATACCTAAATGTATTTTCGAACAATGACTGGGAAAAGCTACTTTGAATTAAGTTTACCAAAACTTTTTCATTATTAATGCTAACATCATATTTATCCACAGTCGTTCCATTCAAAAGGACTATTTTATTGATATTCAAAGGCAAATCTATAAATTTGGTGGCTGGTCCAATTGCGGTTAAACATATTCCTCCTGGATTATCGACACCTTCAAACCTCACTATCAGGGTATTTCCGTTTATAAATTGACTGGTTATCAAACTATAATTTATGCAAGGATATATTTCTGTTGTAATAAATTTTAGTTTTAGCTTAGGTGGTTCTGCAATTTCATAATTATTATAAATCTCTTCTGGCATTAATTTGATAGTTGTTGCTATCGAGTTATTGCTAAAATATTGCGAATAATCATCGTTTGTATTCGAATTTTCTTGATTTGTAGTGCACCCAAAAATCAGAAATGAAAGTAATAACAAACTTATTTTTTTGTAGTATGATTTTAAAAATATTTGTATCATTTTTTATTTATTGAATATTAATATTATAACTCAAAAATGTTCCATCAGGTTGTGCAATTTTAATTATTTGTACTCCTGTAGTTGTTGGAGTAAAGTTGAATGTTGTTGGTATTTCACCTATTACTTGAGTGCAAATACAACCAGAATATTTTGCATTTACGGTCAATGTTTTGGTGTTTCCAACATTAGTTTGGGTAATATTTCCAAAACCGCCACAACCGTTATTAATTGAAAACGTTATCTGAATTTGAATTGGATTATTTACAATTCCATTAATTGGAACTGTAGCAGACAAAACCATTGCATGATTAAAAGTAGTACAAGGTTCTGGAGTTCTACAATCTATCATACGTTGAAATGTATAGCCAAACCCATCTGCGGCTACATTTTCGTCTATAAACAATTTGTTTTCTGTAATTTTGAATTTTGCTTTGAGTAAATTAATTTTTATTTCATCTGTTCCAGATATTGTAAAAGGATAACTTCCTGTTAGCAGTCCTTTGTTTGTGATTGGTGTAGCAATAGCGTTGTTGTTTACTGTTAAGACATTATTTGATGAATTAAAATTATATATTACTGTTCCACCGAAGTTTTCGTCTACTCCAGCAAAGCCTCCACTGATTTTTGTTAGCGTCCAATCTCCATTTATTTCAGTTGGTAGTTGAGTTGGTATTTCTTCGTTGATGTTTTGTTTGGTGCATGAATTTAAAATCCAAAATATTGCTAATAATCTTACTACGATAAAATTTTTCATAATTAATTTTTTAAAATGAAACTTGTTTTATTATAAGATGTAAGAAAAATTGAAAGGTTGCGTTTTGTAGAAAGAAAAAAAAATATCAGTTTTGAGTAATTCAAATTTTTGAAGAATACGTAATAACTAACCCAAATAATCTTGCATTTCTTTTTTCAAAAGCAATTTAGATCGATGAATAATTTGCCAATAGTTTGTAATCGATATGTCGAGTTCTTTGCAAATTTCTTCAGCACTTTTTTTTTCAAAATATTTATATGAAACTGCTAAATTCCATTTTGTAGGCAATTTATTTAAACTATTTTTAAGCCTTTTCAAGAGTATTTCACTTTTGTCTTCGTTTCTGTCAATATTCCAATAATCTAAAATAATATCATCATTCCAAAAATTATTTGTATCAAACATTTTATCACTAAGTTTTACTCCATTCTCTTCGGTATAAAAAAAATTGTACCTAGAATTTAATCTGTAATGATCTATAATTTTATTATTCAAAATAGACATTAACCAAGTTTTTGGTTGGCTTCTGTTTTCAAATTTATCAAATGATTTAAAACCAGAAATGAAGGTTTCTTGAACTAAATCTTCGGCTGTTTCTTTAGAAGAAGTTTTAAAGAGAGCCCATGAGTATAATGCGTCATTATGAAGTTGAACCCAATTGGCAAAAACTTCTGATTTATTTTCGAATGCTACAATCATTAAAAATTATGTTATTTAATTAAGACAAATAAACAATTCATAAATTATTATTTAATCTACAATTTTACCTGAAAAGTTAACAATTATACTTTTTAACACAAAAACAAAGTGTTTGTCTAAATTTCTGATAAAATTTATTAATTTTGATAAAAATAAACTTATGGAATTCATCGGTAATTCAGACGAATCAATTCAACTTTTAAAAATTACTAATCAAGATATTGATGTTGTTACCAAAAATATCGAAAGTAATCTGTTTGTCTTTTGGAATACAGATCAAAAAAATATTTTAATAATCGACGGAATCGAAATTATTTTGCAACCATATCAAATGGTTTTGTTGACAGAATTTCATAAAATTGACATTTCTAAAATCAAGGAAATGAAAATGATAAAATTCAATCGAAAATTTTACTGTATTCATAGTTTCAATGAAAAAATTGGCTGTCGAGGTATTTTATTTTTTTGGGCATCTAATATTCCGATTATTTCGTTAGATGAAATAAATTTGGCTAAATTTAAACTACTTTGGACTGTTTTCGAAGCCGAACTAAAACTAAAAGATGATTTACAAGGCGAAATGTTACAAATGCTTTTGAAACGTTTTTTGATAATGGCAACCCGAATTTACAAAGAGTTTCATCAAATGGAAAACATCGAAGAGTCTAAAATCGACGTAATAAGAAATTATTTTTATTTGGTCGAAACCAATTACAAAACCAAACATTCTGTTTCTGATTATGCTGAAATGTTAAACAAACCAGCCAAATCAATAACCAATCTTTTTTCAATTCATTACAGCAAAAGTCCACTAAAAGTTATTCAAGAGCGCATTCATATTGAAGCAAAAAGATACCTTAATTATTCAGACAGAAGCATAAAAGAAACTGCTTTTGATTTAGGTTTCGAAGATATTCAGTCTTTTAGTAGATTTTTTAAAAATATTGAAGGCGTTTCTCCTAAAGAATTTAGAGATAAACATTTTCTCAACTAAATTATTTATAAAACTTTGCCAAAATCAATTCAGAAGGTTTGTTTTGGACGGTATAATCGGTATCAAAAAGTCCTCCAGCCTGTTCGTGATTGTCATACCATTTCCAAAGAAATCCGCCTTCGAACCATTTTTCTTTCCAGAAACTTGCCAAAATTACTGCTAGAGCATTTTGTTGTGCAACTAAATTTAGATACGCTTTTTTTGAATGTTCCCAAGGTTCATTTGCTGTAAAATCTTTGCTTTGATAGCCAAACTCTGTAAAAATAATTTTTTTGTCGAACTTTTTACTTAAATTTTTTATTCTAGATTTAATAGGTTTCCAAGCTAACGCAAGTTTTTTTATATCAGGTGTTTTTTCATTAGTTAAAGGAAAGTAAGCATCAATTCCAATATAATCTAATGATGAAAGAAAGGGAACTTTCTCGAAAGTGTCCCAATTTTCGGCATAAGTGATTTTTCCAGTATAAATTATTCTAATTTTTTTTATTAATTGATTCCAAAAGTCAGAACGAGTTGTTACAAAAACATTCAATTCGGTTCCGATACAGAACATTTCAGAATTTGTTGTTTCTGCTATTCTAGCATAATCAAGAATAAATTTTTCATAGTTATTTTCTAAAGTTATCCAATCGGATTCAGAATTCATTTTTATATGACCTGTAAAACCATTTGGAATCCAAATTTGAGGTTTTATCATGATTTTAATTTTTTTATTATGAAAATATTCAGCAGTTTTTTGAATACCAATTTTACGTTCGCCCCACCATTGACGGCTATTGTCATATATAATTTTAGAATCAGAAATGTTTTTTAAAAAAGCAAATGGCATTAGTGTTACCCAATTGGCATTAATTTTGATAATAGGTTCGATAGCATTATTTTTTATCTCACTATTTGAAGCCACAAAACTAATTCCGTTGATTTTGGACTGACTTCTTACAAAAAGGCAAAAAAAACAAAGCAAAATTGTTATATTTTTCATAAAAACATTGATTTATATTGCAATTTTAAAAACAAAATATATTATTTTTACCGAATTGTTGATTAAAATCCAAAAGCAGTTTTTATTCGTAAATGAATAAAACAAATACAAATTAAACACAAAAAAATGAAAAAATTATTATTATTAATTGCATTTTCTTCTTTTACGATTGTTTTAAATGCACAGACAACCGAATTATTTTTCGAACAAACAAACGAATTTTTACAGAAAAATGTTTCCCCAGAAGGCAAAGTTGATTACGCCAAACTTAAAAAAAGTCCAGGAGAATTGCTTTATATATTAAGCAATATCGAAAAAATTAAAACTCAATTTGAGAACAAAGATGCCTCTAAAGCTTTTTGGATTAATGTTTACAATTTGCAAGTTATAAAAGGTGTTATAGATAACTATCCTTTAAAATCTGTAAATGATGTTCCAGGTTTTTTTAAAGAAAACAATTTTTTGGTTGGTGGGCAAGAATTAACTCTTGACGATATCGAAAATACAATTTTAAGAGAAATTTTTGTAGATGCTGGTATTCATTTTGTTCTATCAAGTGCAGCAATTGGTGGCGCTCCTTTATTTAATAATGCATATTTGCCAGAAACTGTTAATGACCAAATAAAAGCTAGAACAACAATGGTTATCAACTCAAAAGATTTTATGAAAATTTATAAAAACACCAATTCTATCGAATTGCCAAAACCTTTCGAATGGTACAAAAAAGATTTTGTAACTGGATATTTTAATGAATTAGACTTTATAAATATCTTTTTAGAGAAAAAAGTTGATCCAAAAATGAAAATTATGACTTATAGTTTTGATTGGGCTTTAAATCAAAAATAATTAAAAATATTGCCCAATTCCAAAAACAATTCCTTTCGAAGAATTAGGTGTAATGCCAATACCATAATCGATTCTGAAAACTGCATTAAAAATGTTTTTATGAATGAATCGCAATCCTAATCCTGGATAAATTCTTATATTTTTATTTTCGAATAAAGTAGCAAAATTTTCTCCAGGATTTCTTATTGTACCAGAATCTACAAATGCATTTCCTTGCAAAGCAAACCACTTTCTTTCGAACAATGTTTGCCTTATTTCGGTATTAAAAACGATTGTTGAAGTTCCTCTGTCAACCAAATTACCTACACCACGAATGTTTAAATTGTTGTCTATTGCAAATGCCGAAAACGGACTAAATTGATTACTCGACATTCCGATTCTTAATCTTGACGCCCAATTGCTGCTATTTTTTATTCGTTTATAATAAACCAAATCGTTGGTAAAAATCAGAAATAAATTTTTAAAATCATTGCCAGTCAATATATTTTGATAAGTAAAACTATTCTTTAAACCTTCTAAAGAATAAAAATCGTACTTTATATTATCATTGAAATATTGAAATTTCGTGAAAAATTTTGTTTTGTTAAATTTATTTGGAAAATCTAAATTCTGAAAGCCATCTAAATAAGTATAGGTTTCTGCAAATGCTCCTAAACCAAGTTTAAAATTATTTTTATAATCTCTTCTATATATTCCAGAAACTTCCAAAGATGTATTATTGAACTTATAATCTGAAGTTTGACCCGAAAAAAATATTGGTTCTCTTGAATTTAAGGTTTGTAGAAATATTTCTAAACCATATTTATTCGAAAAGAAAAATGGAGAAACATATCGCAATCCTAACGAATTGAACTCATTATATTGATAAAAAGCACCAAAAGTCACATTTTTTCCAACAAAATTATAATCGTCTAATCCAACTCTATAACTTCCTGATTTTATATTTTTTGCGATGACAAACGAAGGAATTATTGTCAATTTTTCGATTATTATATATTCTAAAACAAAATTATTATTGTTGTTCTTTGAAACATTATAAGTTACATTCGAAATTCCGTTCAAACGACTCATTATTTTTAAATCTTTTTGAATAGTCAAACTATCCAATTTAGTGTTTGGTTTAGAAATTATAATGTTTAATAAAAAATCAGTTTTAGTTTTTTTATTATTAGAAATAACAATTTTTTCAATTTGATTTTCTTGAGAAAAACAATTGATTGAAATAAAAAGAAATAAAAATACTCGATAAGCCATTTTTTAATTGTAGTTCAGGAAATGTAAACTTAAATATAAATTGTCAGGAAATTTATTTTGTTTTACTAATGTTTTAAGACATTAATTATTAAAAAACTGACAAAATCATGAAAAAATCAATTCTTACACTATTTTTATTAAGTTCAATAATTGCATTTGCTCAAGATGATTCTGGTTCGAATTTACAAAACTATACGCCATCTAAACTTTTAGAAAAAGGCAAGTACGACATTAAATGGTTTAACAATTTGTACACGCAAACAAAAGAAGAAAATGATGGAACTAAAACAATTCCACGAGCCAATTTTTTCACGACATCATTAGAGTTTTTTACAGGAACATCAGAAAGTAGAAAATTTAACTTGGGTTTAATAATCGATTTTCGATCTAATTCTTTTGGTGGACTATCTGCAACTTCGGTTTTTGAATTTAAAAACGAAATAAGAAAATCTCGAGTTGGAATTGCACATATTGCGCCTTCAATAAAGTTTGCACCATTTAAAAGTTTGAGTAATTTTTCAGTTCAAAGTTCTTTTTTTATTCCGCTTCACGATAAAGAAAGTAACGAAAACGGTTATTTAGCAGAAAAAAGTTATATTATCCAGAATCGGTTTTTTTATGATTTTACTTTTTCTGGTAGTAAATTTCAATTGTTTTCCGAATTGAATTCAAGATTTTTCTTTGGTGAAAAATTAAATGGCGACAGCGGTTTTAATCCAAAAGGCGGTTTTGCTAACAACAGTTTAGAGTTGACTCCAGGCACATTTTTGAGTTATTTTCCATCAAATAAATTCACACTTTTAGGATTTGTGCAACAAGCCGTTTTAATAGATTTAGGAAATAAATACTCTAAAGAATATACTGCTGCTGGCTTTGGAGCAAAATATCAAGTTACAAAAATTTTAAATATTGAAACTTTATACAGCAAATTCCTTCGTGGTAAAGACACTGGTTTAGGCCAATCTTTCAATTTCGGATTAAGAGCGATTTTTTAAAAATAAAAACTAACTTGCCTTTTTATTCGTATCTAAATAAAATTAACTAAATGGAACACGTTGTCATCATCGGAAACGGAATTTCGGGCGTTACACTTGCCAGACATATTCGCAAATTATCCGATAAAAAAATAACCATAATCTCATCAGAATCAGAGTATTTCTTTTCAAGAACTGCGCTAATGTATGTTTTTATGGGTCACATGAAATTCGAACACACCCAACCTTATGAGCCATTTTTTTGGAAAAAAAATCGAATAGAACTAAAACAAGTCTTTGTTTTAAATGTTGACACAAATACTAAAAAAGTAGTTTTTGACGATAAAACTTCATTAAATTATGATAAACTAGTAATTGCAACAGGATCAAAATCGAATAAATTTGGTTGGAAAGGTCAAGATTTTGATGGTGTTTTAGGAATGTATTCAAAACAAGATCTCGAAAAATTAGAAACTTTGGCTCCAAATTGTAAACGAGCAGTAGTTGTTGGTGGCGGATTAATTGGTATTGAACTGGTCGAAATGTTGGCATCAAGAAAAATTCCAATAACATTTTTAGTTCGTGAAAAAAGTTTTTGGAATAACATTTTACCATTAGCCGAAAGCGAAATGATAACTCGACACATTCGCGAACATCACATCGATTTGCGATTAGAAACTGGTCTCGACGAAATTATTGCTGATGAAAACGGTCGTGCCAAAGCCATAAAAACCGACAAAGGAGAAATTATTGAATGCTCGATTGTTGGATTGACAGCAGGAGTTTCACCAAATATTGATTTCTTGAGAGAATCTGGAATTGAATTAAATCGTGGTGTAAAAGTAAACCGTTTTTTGGAGACAAATATCAAAGATATTTATGCTATTGGCGATTGTGCCGAGCAACACGAAGCTATTGGAAACCGCAGAAACATTGAAGCGGTTTGGTACACTGGGCGAATGATGGGCGAAGCATTGGCGCAAACAATTTGTGGCAAACCAATGCAATACAATCCTGGTCATTGGTTCAATTCGGCTAAGTTTTTAGACATTGAATACCAAACTTATGGTTGGGTTTTTGCAAATGCTGGTGCAAATGAAACTCATTTTTATTGGGAAAATAAATGTGGGAAAAAAGCAATTAGAATTTCGTTTGAAACCGAATCAAGATTATTTTTAGGAATTAATGTTTTCGGAATTCGAATGCGACACGAGTTTTTTGATGCTGTTTTAAATGAAAAAAAATCAGTTGATTTTGTTGTTGATAATCTCAAGAAAGCCAACTTTGACCCAGAGTTTTTCAAAACATTCGAAAAAGAAATTTCTTTGGAGTTTAATAATCAATTCAAATTAGAAACTGATTTTTGAACCATTAAGAAAATAAGGTTCATTAAGGTTGTTGTGTTTTAGGATATAACCATTAAGTTTAATTTCTTAATGAACCTTAATATCTTAATGGTTCAAAAGAATAATAAATGTTAAATAAATTTCAAATTCATTTTATGAAAACAATTAGAATCGCAGGTTTAGGAATTTTTATTTTATCCGTTTTAATTTTTATTTCCACTTTATTTTTAGGAAGTTTTTCGTTGTCTGAGAATGCTATTCAGAAAACTTTTAAAGGTAAAAATCCTAAAACAATTGAAAATTTCGTTAAAATAGCACAACAAGAAGGGATTTTAAATGCTGAAATTTCTAATCCAATGTCTTTTATTGAAGAAAAAATCTCGCCATTAATCGAAAAATACAATGCTAAAACCACGGCTGATATTGCAAAAGAAAAAGGACTTTCTAGTCAAGAAATAGATTTGATAATTGCAAATTCAACAAAAAATAATCAAGTTAATTACTCAAAATCTATTCTTGAGAATATTTTTAAAACGCAACCCGAAAAAATTACAATCGTTGATAATGCAACCAATTGGATGTATTCTGATTCAAAAAAATATGATAAAATCGAAGATTTTAAAATGGATTTTATTCTAAAAATCGAAGATATTAATAAAACAAATGCATCAGAATTATTGATTTATGACAATAAATATATTCAATATGATATAGCAAAAGCATCGTCAATTGGAGTTATTGCTGACAACAAATGGTTGTTTTGGTTTTTAACTTTTGGATTGGGAATCATTGGTTCGCTAATGTTTATTGTTTCGGCATTGTTTCTTGAACCAGTTGCTGGAATCAAAAATAACGGAATTTACTTGCAAGCCGCAACCAATCGAGGTTGGGTTGGCATTTGTGTTTTTGGATTTTTGGTTGTATTTTATGTTTTGCTGTATTTTTATCCACATTTAATTATCGATTGGACCAATGTTGTCGATCCATTAAAAGCAATTTTCGTGAAAGATGGCAATGCATCGCAATGGTTTTTGTATGGAATTTTGTATTGCAGTTCAATGATTGTTATGGGAATTCGAATGTTTATTAAATACAGAAACAATCAATATCAGATTGTAAGAACGGCGAGTGTTTTATTTTTTCAAATCATATTTGCATTTTTATTGGTCGAAATTTTACCACTTTTCGGGTTGCCTGGTGTTGATTTAAAAACCGCTTGGCCACTAGAATATAATTTCGCAACCGATTGGAATGTAAAACAATATCTTGATGCTGGTCATTTAGGCAAGTTTATGTTTTTTTGGGGAATAATTTTATCAATTGTAGTTGTGCCAACAATGGTTTATTTTTTTGGAAAACGTTGGTATTGCTCATGGGTTTGCGGTTGTGGCGGCTTGGCAGAAACGCTTGGCGATCCTTACAGACAATTGTCGGACAAAAGATTAGTCGCCTGGAAAATAGAACGTTGGACAATTTACCCAATACTGGTTTTTGCAATTATTATGACAATTGTTGTTGGTTTTAACACCTATAATATTATAATGTCGCCAGAAAATGTTGGCGATAGTTCTTTTTTTGGAATCAATGCTTATAAAATCAACGAAGTGTATGGATTTTTTATAGGTTCCATTTTTTCAGGAATAATCGGAACAGGTTTTTATCCAATTCTTGGCAACAGAACTTGGTGCCGTTTTGGTTGTCCACTTGCTGCCTATATGGGAATTGTACAACGCTATAAATCTAAATTTAGAATCACGACCAACGGCGGTCAATGTATTTCTTGTGGAAATTGCTCCACCTATTGCGAACAAGGAATTGATGTTCGTGCTTATGCGCAAAAAGGCGAAAATATTGTACGCTCGTCTTGTGTTGGTTGCGGAATTTGCTCTGCCGTTTGTCCTCGTGGTGTTTTGAAACTCGAAAATACATCAGAAAAAGGACGAATAAATTCTAATGATATTTTATTAGGAAATGATTTGAATTTAATATCTTTACTTAAATAATTATTAATTAAACAACTTAAAAAACCAAAATTATGAAAACAATCAACTCATTAGTACTGTTTCTTTTATTTTCGATGATTTCTCAAGCTCAAGTTTGGAACACAAACTCTCCAACTTCACAACAAACAAGTGGAAATGTTAACATTGGACCTTTAACATCTACTTTTCCTAATGACACGAAACTTTATATAAGAAACGATTTTAATCAAAAAGTCGGAATTGTATCAGAAGTAAATCATTCTGAAGATTTTAAATTTGGAATATTAAGTGCTGTAAATCGAATTAATACAAAAGCATTTTCAGTGATGTTAAAAAATGGTTCAGGTGGTTTTGATGATACTTTTGTAGTATTTGGAGATGGAAAAGTTCGTGCAACCGAAGTAAGAGTTAAAACGCCAATTTTTCCTGATTATGTATTCAATTCAGATTATAAACTTCAAGATTTGAAAGAATTAGAATTATTTATAAAAGAAAACAAACATTTACCAAAAATTCCAACAGCAAATGACATCATTGAAAACGGTTTACAACTTGGTAATATGCAAGTTTTACAAATGGAAAAAATTGAAGAATTAACACTTTATATAATTGAATTAAAAAAAGAATTAGACTTTTTAAAGAATGAAATAAATAATTTAAAAGATAATTAACAAAATTAAAAACCAATTGTTATGAAACTATCTAAAAATACTTTAATAATTTTTATTTTATTTTTTTCTTTTAATAACTATGCACAAAAACAAGTAAGTGAGCTAGTTAAAACTGAATTTCTAGTTAATAAAAACATTCAACAATTTGAAAGTATTCTAAAAAGAGATATAAATTTTAAAAATTCGGCAGAAATTAAAGATGCAATATTTTTTGATTTAGATAAAAGTTTAGTAGATGAAATTATAGAAAATAAATATCAAGCAATCACTATTAAAATGCAATTATTTGATGATATTTATTATAATATTGATTTAATTTCATCAAATAGAAATTTTGAAGATCTAACGATAGAAACATCGGGCAATCAGAAAATAGATTTAGAAAAATCCAAGTCGACTCATTATATGGGTGTTATAAGAGGCTTTGAGAAAAGTAGTTTAATCGCTTTAAGTTTCTTTGAAAATGAAATTGCTGGTTTTATTTCTAATGAACAAGGCAATTTTACAATCGGAAAATTAAAGGACTTAGATAAACAAATTTTTTATAATGATAAAAATATTAAACTTGAAAGAAAATCTTGTGCGGATATTTCTGTAAATCCCGATAATGAAATAAATAATAAAATTGGAATACCACCAATAGAAGCTATACCTTTAGAACGATGCGTTAAATTCTCATATTATACAGAATTTGATATTTATCAAGGCTTTAATAATAATTTAAATAACGTTTATAATTACGTTACAGCACTTCACAATCAGGTCGCAATTATATTTCTTAATGAGCAAATAAACACACCTTTAAATTATATTTACATTTTTACAACACCAGATCCTTATAATGATAGTATTGCTGTAAACACATTAAATAGTTTTAAAAATGATTATCAAAGTTTTAATGGCAATTGCGCTCATTTACTTACTTTTAGAAATTTTTCTGATGCTGGAGGTATCGCATTCTTAAATAATACCAATAGTATGTGTGGTAAACAATACGAAGTTAGTACTATTGCAAATACTTTTGAAAATGTGCCGATATATTCATGGAGCGTATATGTATTAAGTCACGAATTTGGTCATTCTTTAGGTTCCAAACATACTCAAGCTTGTGCTTGGAACGGAAATAATACTGCAATTGATAGTTGTACAACATTAGAAGGAAGTTGTGCTAACCCTGGCCTTCCGCCAAGTGGTGGCACAATAATGAGTTATTGTCATAATTCATCAGTTGGTATAAATTTCGCAAACGGTTTTGGTACTCAACCGGGATATAGAATTCGTAGTGTAATTAATAGTTCATTAAGTGCAACTTGCCTTGCGTCTTGCTGCGCCACAAATTTAAATTTGACAGTTGATGTTTTAGGAAATGCTAGCGAAAATCAGCAATGTTCAAATACAATTTTAGCTACCAATAAAATAAATAATAGTTCATCTGTAATTTATCATGCAGGAAACGAAGTAGTATTATCAAATGGATTTGCTGCTTATCAAGGTTCTTTTTTTAAAGCTTACAAAGAAGGTTGTTCTAATGTTTATAATAATTCAAGAACAAATGAAGATTATTCAAATAACGTTATCCTAAAACAAAAATCTGAAATAAATTGCAAATTGTTACCAAATCCAAATAATGGTTTATTTAAAATTGTATTTGAGGATGAGTTTGAAGAAGTAGATATATCGGTAGATGATTTATATGGTAATAATTGCCACAATTCATCATATAAGAATTTGAAAGAGTTTGAAATTAATATTTTGAATAAACCAAATGGAATTTATATTGTTAAAATAACTTCAAAAATAAAAAACACAATTCTAAAATTTATTAAACAATAAATTATTTCTAAATGAGTAAATTACTATATAATTGGTACATTGGCAAAGCAAAAATAAAATTAGAACGATTATTAAAATTTTATAATGCTAATGAAAAAGTTTTAGATGTAGGTTCTGGAAATGGCGGTTTAAGTTTATTACTTAAAAATAACAATATTGATATTCACAATTTAGACGTTGTCGATAAATGCTATTTCAAAGAATTAAAAATTGATCTTTATGACGGTAATATATTTCCTTATAAAGACAAAGAATACGAAACGGTGCAAATTATTACAGTTTTGCATCATATAAAAAGTCAAATACCTGTTATAAAAGAATCAATTAGAGTTGGCAAGCGATTAATTATAATGGAAGATATTTATGAAAATATTTTTCAAAAATATTTTACTTGGTATTGTGATAGTCTTAATAATTGGGAATTTATTGGTCACCCACACACAAATCGAACTGATAGCGAATGGCGAAATCTTTTTAAAGAATTAAATTTAGAGATAGAAAAGGCTGAATATTACAAATTTTTGTTATTTTTCAAGCAAGTTACTTATGTTTTGAAAATAAAATAGCATTTCAAAAACTAAATATTTTAATCTTTCGTATATGATTTTAATAAAATAAAACTCAAAATGAAAAAATTAAAACTCACATTATTGTTAACACTAATTTCTTTTGTAGCAAAAGCATCAAACATCGAAACTTTTTTCGATAAATCTGATCGTTTTTTTTCAGCTTATGTTGTAGATGGCAAAGTCGAATATGAATCCTTAAAATACAATTCAGATTTGCTAAACGAAACCTTGCAAATTGCTGCAACAATGGACATAAGTACTTTGGACATTAATAGCTACAAAGCATTTTGGATAAATACTTATAACTTATTGGTTATCAAAGGTATATTAGATAAATATCCTATGAAATCGGTCCAAGAAATTCAAGGTTTTTTTGATAATACAACCTATATTGTTGCCAATCAAGAAATGACATTGAAAATTATAGAAAAAAATATGCTTAGAAAAGTGCTTAAAGATCCGTTTTTAAATTTTGTTTTGGTTTGCGCTGCAAATGGTTGTCCTCCATTAATTAATAGAGCTTATCAGCCAGAATATATAGACCAACAACTTGAAGATCAAACCAAAATATCAATCAATAATTCCAAATTTATAAGAATCAATAAAGACACAAAGACAATTGAAGTTTCAGAAATTTTTGATTGGTACAAAGAAGATTTTTTGGATAAAAATGGAAGAATTATAGATTTTATAAATAAATATCGTGCTGATAAAATTGATGATACTTATAAAATCGAATTTTATAAATACGATTGGACGTTAAATTCTGCAAAATAATTTTTAGGTTTGGTTTGTTTAGAATCCCATTAGAACCATAAATTTTAATGGAATTTTTTTTAAGTTTATCTAATTAGCCTTTTTTAAATCTTTAATAACTTTAAAAGCTATATCAACTTGAGCATCGTTAACTAAAATAGTAAACTCGTTAGAGGTCGAAATTACTTCATTAATAATTATGCCTTCCCAAGCCAAACATTGAAAAATGTAATAATATATTCCAGGAATAACAATATTCTCTTTGGGCAATTTAACAGTAATCGAAGCTAGATTTTCAAGTTTTTGAATCAGTTTTTCGTTTTCAAAATGTTTGTCAACCAAATGGTTAATGCTTTGACTGACTACAATATTGGTTTCATTTACACCACGAGACGATGTATAAAAAATATCTAAATTCGAATTAATATCTGTAATTAAATCGGCTTGTTTGTTCAAAATAGTATCAGAAATCGCAAAAGTATAATCGGTCAATGATGATCTAACAGTAATTTCTCCAATGTTTTTTATGACTTTTAAAATAGTATAATTGGCTCGAAAATCTAAATCTTCTGTCAAACGTTTTAAAGCCATAACAACTGCACCTTGTTTTACATCTTTGTCGAAATCTTTTTTCAATTCGTCCATCATATTTCTAGACAATGAAGTCAGATTTATAATTCCTTGAGACAAAGCATTCAATAAAAAAGGTTTGTTTTTTATGTAATTTTCAACAATTGAAGCAACGGTTTTCATTTTGTAAATTTGAAATATTTTTTGTAAATATAAAGATAAAAAACATTTTGTTACAAATCAAACATTATAATTATACCATAAAAAAAAGTATAATTGTAATTATCTACCAAATTAATAGATAAATACAATTATAAACAATATCAAACTTTAAAAATAAAAAAAAGCATTTTCAAGATGTTCTATATTAAATTTTTTTCCATCTCGATGTACAGCAATAATATCAAAACGAACTTCAACATCTAAATCATTTGAAATTACATATTCATTAACGGCTTTGACCAAAAGTTGAATTTTTTTTGGTTTCACAAAATCTTGTGGCAAACCAAAATCTAATGAAGACCGAGTTTTAACTTCAACAATTGCAAGAATATTATCTTTTTTCGCAATAATATCTATTTCGGCTTTCTGGAAAACATAATTTGTTTGTAGAATATCATAACCGTTTTTTTGTAAATATTCTACAGATAATTCTTCGCCGATTTTACCTAATTCGTTATGTTCTGCCATTTTTTATGGCTTTTCAAATGTCACTATACTGCATTCAGCATTAGCATCAATCGAAACTTTACTGCCTAAAATCAAAGCTCGATTGTCAGAAATATGCCCTGCTGGGAAATTATAAATTACAGGAATTTTAAAGTTTTTAGTCACATCTTGTATGATTTCGTAAGCATTTTTTCCCCACGGAATATCGTTATCTTTCATTTTTGTCATACTACCAACTATAATTCCTTTTAGATTATCAAGGCAACCACAACGTTTTAAATTTATCATCATTCTGTCTATATGATACAAATATTCATCTAAATCTTCTATAAATAGAATTTTGTCTTTGCAATCAATTGCCGATTTTGAACCTAAAAGACTATACAAAATAGATAAATTTCCACCAACTAATTCGCCCGATGATTTTCCGAAACGATTCATATCATAAGCATCGATTTTGTATTCTAATTTTTCGCCAAATAACGAAATTCTTAATGATTCTATAGCATCGGCACTTGCTTTCGAACTTACAGGCATAATTCCGTGAATAGATTTGTAACCCATTGTGTTCAAATGGTTGTGCAAAACTGTAACGTCGCTAAAACCAATAATCCATTTCGGAGATTTTTTGAATTTAGTAAAATCTAGCAAATCGACTATTCTAACCGTTCCATAACCACCACGAACACACCAAATTGCTTTGATATTAGGATTGTCTATTTGGTCTTGAAAATCTTTGGCACGTTGCTCGTCGGTTCCAGCCAATTGATTTACATCGAGACCAATTGTAACGCCAACTTTTACATTCAATCCCCAACTTGTTAATAAATCGATTGCAAATTTCAGGTTGTCGTCAATGTTTTTTCTGGCAGTTGCAACAATTGCAATTGTGTCGCCTTTTTGTAAATAAGGTGGAGTTATCATTTTGGTTTGAGATTGATTGGTTATAGAAAATAATAGAGAAATAATAAGGAGTAATTTTTTCATTTTGGATTTGAAATGATTTTTACAAATATATAAAAATTCTTGAATTGAAGGCGAAAACCCTAGCCCTGATTATCCCGAAGCTTCGGGAGGAAAATCCTTTTTAAAAAATTGATTTTTCTTCAATTTTTTAAAAAGATTGGAATGACAGCAGGACACGAGCCTGAAAGTGCGACTGGCGAAGCAAATAGCTTTAAATAAAAATTCTATTGCTTATATTTGCACTTTATTTCAAAAACATTATGTTAGAAAACCCTAAAAGATATACAATTACGGCTGCATTGCCATACACCAACGGACCAATTCATATTGGACATTTAGCAGGCGTTTATGTTCCTTCGGACATTTATTCACGCTATTTGCGATTGCAAGGAAAAGATGTAGTATTTATCTGCGGCAGCGATGAACACGGCGTTGCCATTTCGATGAAAGCCAAGAAAGAAGGAATTTCACCACAAGAAGTTATTGATAAATATGACGGAATAATTAGAAAATCATTCTTAGATTTCGGAATTTCTTTTGATAATTATTCACGAACTTCTTCTAAAATTCATCACGAAACGGCATCAGAGTTTTTTAGAAAATTGTATGATAAAGGTGATTTTATTGAAGAAACAACTGAACAATTGTATGATGCCAAAGCCGATCAGTTTCTAGCAGATAGATTTGTGGTGGGAACTTGCCCGAAATGTGGCAACGAAGAAGCCTATGGCGACCAATGCGAGAAATGTGGTTCAACGTTGAATGCGACTGATTTAATCAATCCGAAATCGACAATTACTGGCGAAATTCCAATAATGAAATCAACAAAACATTGGTTTTTGCCGTTGAACAAATATTCAGATTTTTTAAAAGAATGGATTCTTGTTGGTCACGAAAAAGATTGGAAAAATAATGTTCTTGGTCAAGTTAAATCGTGGATTGATGGCGGTTTAGAGCCAAGAGCCGTAACCAGAGATTTAGACTGGGGAATCGATGTTCCTGTCGAAGGTGCA
The DNA here is from genome assembly GCA_043728355.1 of Bacteroidota bacterium. Classification (GTDB taxonomy): domain Bacteria; phylum Bacteroidota; class Bacteroidia; order Flavobacteriales; family Flavobacteriaceae; genus Flavobacterium. The sequence continues at coordinate 10,098 of JAYTMQ010000068.1, read as the reverse complement.
GAAGGAAAAAAATTGTATGTTTGGTTCGATGCGCCAATTGGTTACATTTCGTCAACCAAAGAATGGGCTGCTCGCGAAGGCAAAAACTGGGAAGATTATTGGAAATCGCCCGAGACAAAACTGGTTCATTTTATCGGGAAAGACAATATTGTGTTTCATTGTGTGATTTTTCCAGCAATGCTAAAAGCCGAAGGAAGTTATATTTTGCCAGACAATGTTCCAGCCAACGAATTTTTGAATTTGGAAGGCAACAAACTTTCGACTTCTAAAAATTGGGCAGTTTGGTTGCACGAATATTTAGAAGATTTTCCGAATCAGCAAGATGTTTTGCGTTATGTTTTGACTGCAAATGCGCCAGAAACCAAAGACAACGATTTTACTTGGAAAGATTTTCAGACGAGAAATAATAGCGAATTGGCATCGATTTTTGGAAATTTTGTGAATCGTGTAATTGTTTTAACCAATAAATATTACGAAGGAATTGTTCCAAGTCCGAACGATTTTTCTGATGCCGATTTGCAAGTTTTGGCAGATTTAAAAACTTATCCTGCAATAATTTCGGGTTCGATTGAGCGTTACAGATTCAGAGAAGCTCAAGGCGAAATGATGAATGTTGCCCGTTTAGGAAACAAATATTTGACCGAGCAAGAACCTTGGATTACCATAAAAAACAATCCAGAACGTGTTCAAACACAAATGTATATTGCGTTGCAAATAACTACTGCTTTGGCGGTTTTGTGCGAACCTTTTTTGCCGTTTACATCAAATAAAATAAAAAAAATATTGATGGTTGATGATTTGTCCTCTCGAGCGCAGTCGAGAGATTTAATTTCTTGGAATGATATAACTTCGATTTCTGAATTAATTAAACCAAATCATCAAATTCAAACCGAGAAAGCCGATATTTTATTCACACAAATTGAAGATATTCAAATTCAAAAACAAATTGATAAACTTGAAGCTACAAAATTGGCAAATAAATCCGATGTATCTTCGAAATTAGCAACTTTGACACCTCAAAAAGAAGCCATTCAATTTGATGATTTTGTGAAAATGGACATTCGTATTGGTACGATTCTCGAAGCCGAAAAAATGCCAAAAGCCAACAAACTTTTAATCCTAAAAGTTGATACTGGAATTGACATTCGAACAATAGTTTCTGGCATTGCCGAAAGCTTTTCGCCCGAAGAAGTTGTTGGCAAAAAGGTTACAGTTTTAGTTAATTTATCACCGCGAAATTTGCGTGGCGTCGAAAGCCAAGGTATGATTTTAATGACCAATTTACCCGATGGAAAATTGGCGTTTTTGAATCCAGATGTTGATGGTGTTGGGAATGGGGAGGTTGTTAGTTAAATATTTCGAAAAAATCGTTGTTTTTATTTGATGTAAGCGATTTTATGCTTTATTTTGTTTAACAATTCAATTTTTAACGAAAAAATCGTAAAATCATGCTTATTCGTTTTGTGGTTAGCAATTTCATGTCTTTTAAAGATGAGACAGAATTTAATATGCTTAAGGGTAAAGGAAATGGTTCACAACAATTACCTGAACACGTTATAAAAACTAAATCAGGTGTAGAAGTTTTAAAAAGTGCGGCGGTTTATGGTGCAAATGCAGCGGGTAAAAGTAACTTAATAAAAGCTATATCGTACCTAAAAAGTTTAGTTTTAAACAACGAACCATTGCTTATGCCACAAAGCAAAAGATTTAGAATAGATTCTAGTTATAAAACAAAACCTACAACTTTTAGAATTGAATTCGAATACAATAAAACTCATTATGATTATGCAATTGAAATTTTTAAAGGTAAAATAAAATCAGAATGGTTATATATTATCGATTCAATAAAAAAAAATAAGGATAATTTAGTTTTTTCTAGAGAAAATTTGAACATAACTTTTGGTAAAATTCTTAACACATCAAAAGATTTAGATTATTTAAATAAATATTTACAAAAAACAATTCAAGATAACCAAACTGTTCTCGGTTCTAGCTATGGTATTTTAGAAGACAACGACATCTTAAGTAATGCTCTTTTAGCATTTGATCAAATAGTAATAGTAATGCCTGAGTCTAAAAGTGTAATTTATTCTGAATCGATTTTAACTGGTGATTTGTCCTCAGATTTTGCGAAAAATTTGCTTACTGAAAGTAAAACAGGTATAGAAGATTTAAAAATTCATGAAATTGATGCAGACACTTTTTTTAGTTATTCACAGGAAGATTTTAAAAGAGAGCTTATAGACGATCTGGAATCTCTAATAGAGGAAAATAATGGGGATAAGAAAAAAATGTGTGTTGCATTTGAAACAAATCGACAAATTAATGTATTAAGAAAAAATAAGAGGAAATATACTGTTTCTATACTTAAAGCTAAACATTTTAATTCAGATGAACTTTTTGATTTTGATGAAGAATCAGATGGAACAAACCGATTGTTTGAACTTTCTCCAGCTTTTGAACAATTATTACACGCAGGTGAATTTGTGTATTTAATAGACGAATTAGAAAGAAGCATGCACCCATTATTAGCCAAAGAACTTTTAAAAATGTATTCTTTAAAGTCAACATCAAAAAGCCAATTAATTTTCACTACTCATGAAAGTCACTTATTAGATGACGAATTATTAAGAAGGGATGAAATTTGGTTCACAGAAAAAAAATCTGATGGCAGTACAGAGTTTTATCCATTAAGTAATTTTAATCCTCGTGGTGATAAAGTTTTAGAACGTGGTTATTTACAAGGGCGATATGGTGGAATACCATTTTTAGGAGATTTTTCTAAACTAATTGTTCAAGAAGTTCCATTATAATGATACGTAAAAGATATTCAATTAGTGACTACAATAAAAAAGAATCTTTTGAAGATGCTACAAAATTTTTTATTGTTTATGAAGGAGAGGTTAAAGAGCCAAAATATTTCGAAACCTTTAACATTTTGTTTTTTGAACCTAAAAAGGCAAGTATTCTTCATGTTTTTGAAAAAGATACAAATATTATTGGCTCTCAACCAAAAAAACTAATTGAAAGAGCAAAATCATTTATTGACAATCCACCAAAAGATTTGCCTGTAACACCAACTATAGAAGATAAATTTAGATTTGTTTTAGATAAAGATCAACATCCAATTGAACAATTTCAAGATTTAAAAGATTATTGTATTGATCTATTTGATGCTGAATTATTTATTAGTAATTATTGTTTTGAAGTTTGGTTGTATTTTCATCTGGATGATAAAGAAACAATTAATAGTGTAGATAGTTTAGAAATGAAAACCGAACTAGGTATAAAGCACACAGAATCAAAAGTAAATAATTATCCAAAAGGTTATCTAACACTTGAAAGAATATCAAAAGCTATCGAAAGAGCTGAAAAAGCAGACTTAAATAAGAACCATAATATTCCCTCAGAAAAATCCACAAAAGTTTATTTGCTCATTAAAGAATTATTAAAGTATTCTATTTTAGATAATTTAGTAAATGAAGCCGAAACAATTTAAATTATGAACCCAAAAATAATAGCATTCGACGCCGACGACACACTTTTGGTAAACGAGCCATATTTTCAAGAAGTCGAACAAAAATTTTGTATCTTGATGCAAGACTATTTATCTCATCAAGGATTGTCGCTAGAATTATTCAAAACCGAAATCTCCAATTTGTCTTTGTATGGTTACGGAATCAAAGGTTATATTCTATCGATGATAGAAGCAGCAATGAAAATTTCGAACAATACAATTTCGTTGCAAGTAATCGAAAAAATTATTGAATACGGAAAAGAATTACTCGAGAAACCAATCGAATTAATAGATGGTGTTGAAGAAACTTTAAAAGCTTTGCAAGGCAAATACAAGCTTGTAGTTGCAACAAAAGGCGATTTAAAAGACCAACAAAGCAAGTTGCATCGGTCTGGTTTGGGGCATTATTTTCATCATATTGAAGTTATGTCGGACAAGCAAGAAATTAATTATTTGCATCTTTTGAAGCGACTAGAAATCGAACCTAACGAGTTTTTAATGATTGGAAATTCGCTCAAATCTGATATTTTGCCTGTTTTGGCAATTGGCGGATTTGCAGCTCACATTCCGTTTCATACAACTTGGGAGCACGAAAAAATTGACCATAAAGTCGAACACAATAACTTTTTCGAATTCAAAAACATTAGTGAGATTTTAAATTTTTTATCACAATAATATGAAACAAAAGCTCGACCTTGAAACTTGGAATCGCAAAGAACATTTTATGTTTTTTAAACAATTGGAAGAACCATTTTTTGGTCTTACAACTGTTATTGACTGCACAATTGCGTATGAAAATACTAAGAAATTAGGCATCTCGTTTTTTGAATATTATCTACATAAAACATTATTTGCAGCTAATGAATTAGAAAATTTCAAGTATAGAATTATTGATGATGAAGTTTATATTTTCGATAAAATTAATGCATCGGCTACAATAATGCGCAAAGATAAAACTTTTGGGTTTTCGCACATAGAATTTGATAAAGATTTAAAAAATTTTTCTGAAAACACTTTAAAAGAAATCGACAGAGTTCGTAACACAACCGGACTTTTCACAAGAGAATTTCCGTTTATAAATTTAATCCACTTTTCAACAATTCCTTGGATAAATTTCACATCACTTTCGCACGCTAGAAGTTTTACTTTTTCTGATAGTTGCCCGAAAATCACTTTCGGAAAAATGACAGTTTCTAAATCAGGAAAACGAAAAATGCCAATATCAATTCATGTTCATCATGGATTGGTCGATGGTTATCACGTTGGCGAGTTTATTACTTTATTTCAAAAATTGATGAATCAATAATGCTTCCAATCGCATTTCACCCAATTTACAAACATCTGTTGCCAGAAGGACATCGTTTTCCGATGTTGAAATATGACTTGCTTCCTAAGCAATTATTACACGAAGGAACAGCAGAAAAATCTGATTTTTTTGAACCAGAAATTTGCGATTTACAACATGTTTTGGCAATTCACGAAAAACATTATGTTGATGATTTATTAAATTTAACTTTGGATAATAAATCTGCCAGAAAAATTGGTTTTCCGCTTTCAAAAGAATTAATCGAACGAGAATTGCGAATTGCTCAAGGCACAATTTTGGGTTGCGAAATGGCATTAAAAACTGGTATTGCATTTAATATCGCTGGCGGAACACACCATGCATTTACCAATCGTGGCGAGGCATTTTGTATGTTAAACGATCAAGCAATTGGAGCACAATATTTGCTCGACAATAATCTTGCAAAACGAATTTTGATTGTCGATTTAGATGTGCATCAAGGAAACGGAACGGCCCAAATTTTTTCGAAAAACGACAAAGTTTTTACTTTTTCTATGCACGGAAAAACCAATTATCCTTTCAAAAAAGAAATATCGGATCTAGATATTTCATTAGAAAACGGTACAAATGATACTGTTTTTTTATCAATTTTAAACAATACTTTACCAAAATTAATCGAAAATCATAAACCTGATTTTATATTTTATTTAGCAGGAGTTGATATTCTTGAAACCGATAAACTTGGCAAGCTGTCTTGCACAATCGATGGTTGTAAAAAAAGAGATGAAATTGTTTTAACTATTTGTAATAAACTTGAAATTCCTGTTCAGGTAAGTATGGGTGGTGGTTACTCACCAGAAATAAAAACAATTATCGAAGCTCACGCTAATACTTATCGAGTTGCAAGAAAAATATACTAATTTTTATTCAAAATAAGTCCAATTTAGACCATCACTTATCAAAAAAATAGTTTGTCTAATTGCGTTCGAATTCAAAACCAAGGGTCCGTTGGGTAATGTACCAGTAATAGAATTTTTTGGAAAAAACTTTTTTCCTCCTGATGTGTAAATTAATGCTGAATTAAAATCATTTGTATTTCTCAGAATATAAATTCTACCAGGCACAACAGATGGTTCTTCTACATAAAACTCTTGATTACCAGAAGTTGGATTTAATGAAATATAAACACCATCGCTTATTAATGTTGCACCACCACTAGGACCACCATTTAAAGTAAGTACCTTTAAAGATAATTTACCATTAATATCCAAAGTACTTAAAGGCAACAAAGTATTTATTCCAACCTGACAAAAATTAGATTAAATACAAATAAAAAAATTGGTAGAGATATTTTTAAAATTTTCATATTAAAATAAATTTAGTCATTTATTTAAAACAAAATAATTAATTAATTTACTAAATCGTTTTCGTGTTAATAAATCATACTTTTTATAGTGTCTAATTTAAAATGAATGCCTTTTTTAAAATCAAATTTTATAAATAAATAGCTATATTTGTAGTAAATAGCATATTATGAAAAAACTAATTTTAATTATTTCTCTTTTTATTACTTTTATCTCTTTTTCTCAACCAAAAATTGCAGAAAAAATTCATAAATTAGTAAAAGAAAATACAAAATTCGAGCATTTTTCAATTTTTAATAATATTGAAAACTCGACTGAAACTAAAATAAAAGATGTTGTAATAAATTCGACATTAGCAAAACTGAAATTATTTGAAATAAACACGATTTTATTAAATAAATACGAATATCTTGAAATAGAAATTCCTTACCAAAATCAAATTATTACAGTTCAATTGTATAAAGTAAGTCCATTTGCTGAAGGTTTTCATATCGATACTGATAAAAAATCTAATTTAAATTATGAAAAAGGTAGTTATTATCGTGGCATTATAAAAGGCGATTCAAGCTCAATAGTATCATTCAATTTTTTTAAAAACGAATGTAACGCAATAATTTCAAACAAAATTTTAAGTAATTTGGTTATTGCAAAACTTGACAAAACAAACAATCTAGACAATTATATAGTTTATAAAGACAACGATTTAAAAGTTTTAAATCAATTTAAATGTAATACTAAAGAAGAAATAAACCCAATTCCAGAAGCTTTTGACAATCAAGCTGAGTCAATTAATAGTACAAGATGTGTAACTATTTATTTCGAAATCGACTTTGACTTGTATTCGCAAAACGGAAGCAGTACTTTAAGCACAACCAATTGGATGACTTCAGTCTTCAATAATGTGCAAGCAATTTATAATAATGATGGAATTACTGTTGCAATAAAATCAATTTTTATATGGACAACAATTGATCCATATAATGGAATAGGAATTTCGTCAGTTGATTATTTATATAAATTTAATGAATTACGCCCAGTTTTCGACGGAGATTTAGGCCAATTAATTGGTATAGATGAAGGTGGATTAGGAGGAGTTGCGGTTGGGATAAATGGTTTATGTGGCAACAATAATTTCAGTTATAGCGATGTTTTTCTGAGTTTTGAAACTGTGCCTGTTTATTCGTGGACAATAAATGTAATAAGCCATGAATTAGGACATTTGATGGGTTCTGCTCATACGCACGATTGTGCTTGGAACGGCAACAATACCAGAATCGATAGTTGCGGACCAAATGCAGGATATCCTGGAAACGGAGATTGTACTAATAATGGCGAAACTCCTGTCGATGGCGGCACAATTATGAGTTATTGTCATCTTTCTGGTGATGGTGTAAATTTTGCTAATGGATTTGGCAATCAGCCTGCAACAAGAATTTTAAATAAAGTAAACCTTAGCAATTGTCTAAGCACTAATTGTGCAGACACTTGCATTAATAAAATTCTATCAAGTGTGGTATCTAATATTACAAACAATTCAGCAAAACTCGATTGGCAAGAACAAAACAACACTATAACTTCTGAAGTTGCAATTTATCCTATTAATGCAACTACTGGTACATACGTAACACCAACAATTAACAGTTTTACTACAAATGGCTTATTGCCAAACACCTACTACAAAGCTGTTGTTCGAAAAACGTGTTCAAATGGATTGATTGGTCCAGAAATAGTGAAAGTTTTTGTAACCTCAGGAGATTTTTGCTCAGGTATTTTATTGACAGATTCTGGTGGAACAACCGCAGATTATTTGGATAATGAAATTGTAACCCGAATAATTATTCCAACAAATCCATCTGCAAAAGCAACAATTACTTTTTCAGCATTCGATTTAGAATTAGACTATGATTATTTAAAAATTTTTAATGGCAACAACGATACTTTTGCATCATTAAGTGGTGCTTTAGGTTTTACAGGTAACGTGATACCTAGCCCAATTACATCAACTGCTATTGACGGAGCTTTAACATTAAGATTTACATCAGATGGTGGAGTTGTTGGGCCAGGTTATGCAGCAACAATTTCATGCTCAAGTCTAAATAAAGCAGATTTTGATAAAACAATCGATTTTTCATATTACCCAAATCCAGCTAATAACCTAGTTACGATTAATTCTAAAACAGAAATTTCTGAGGTTTCGATTTTTAATATTGCTGGACAATTGTTGTTCTCAAACAAATTGAACGATTTATCTACCAAAATAGATATCAGTGAATTTGCAATAGGAACTTACTTTTTTAAACTGAAATTTAATGAAAAAGTCGTAAGTTTCAAAATATTAAAAATGTAAAACATTAAAAACTAGATTAGAAATTAATAGATTTCTTTTGAAAATAATTGTTTAAAAGTTCCTAAATCAAATTTTATATTCCATAAATAATTCATTAATTTTACAAAAAATAAGACCATTTTAAAATGAAGGAAAAAGAAAAACCAGATTCTGAAAAAGAAGCTAAATTAAAAGCATTACAATTAACTTTAGATAAATTAGACAAGACTTACGGCAAAGGAACCGTAATGAAAATGGGTGATAAAGCCATTGTAGAAGTAGAAACAATTTCTTCGGGTTCACTTGGATTAGATTTAGCGCTTGGCGTAAATGGTTATCCTCGTGGAAGAGTAATAGAGATTTATGGACCAGAATCTTCAGGAAAAACCACGTTGACTTTACATGCAATTGCCGAAGCTCAAAAAGCTGGAGGAATTGCTGCTTTTATAGATGCAGAACATGCATTTGATAGAAATTATGCTGAAAAATTAGGTGTCGATATCGAAAACTTAATTATTTCGCAACCTGATAATGGTGAACAAGCATTAGAAATTGCTGAAAATCTAATTCGTTCTGGCGCAATTGATATTGTAGTAATTGACTCGGTTGCAGCATTGACCCCTAAATCTGAAATCGAAGGCGAAATGGGAGATTCTAAAATGGGTCTTCACGCACGATTAATGTCTCAAGCATTAAGAAAATTGACAGGAACAATTAGCAAAACAAATTGTACAGTGTTTTTTATCAATCAATTGCGTGAAAAAATTGGAGTAATGTTCGGAAACCCAGAAACAACAACTGGAGGAAATGCATTAAAATTCTACGCATCTGTTAGACTAGATATTCGACGTTCGTCTCAAATAAAAGATGGCGACAATGTTATTGGAAACCGTACGAAAGTAAAAGTTGTAAAAAACAAAGTTGCTCCACCATTTAAAGTAGCCGAATTCGACATTATGTATGGTGAAGGAGTATCAAAATGCGGAGAAATTCTTGATCTCGCAGTAGAATTCGAAATCGTGAAAAAAGCAGGTTCTTGGTTCAGCTATGGCGAAACAAAATTAGGTCAAGGTCGAGATGCCGTAAAACAATTGATTAAAGACAATCCAGAAATGGCCGATGAACTTGAAGTAAAAATCAAAGCACATATTAAGGCTTTGGCCGAGGCTTAATTATTTGATTTCATTTGAGAATTTATTAAAAACCCAATCTAAAATTTTTAGATTGGGTTTTTTTTGTTTTTCAATTTATAATTTTAAACTATTTCCCAGTTTCAATAAATTGGATAGCACGTTCTAAAACCTCGTCACGACCTTGCTGAATGCCTTTAATTGTAGGCTTAACTTCAATATCTGGAACAATACCTATTCTTTGGGTTTGTTTTCTATCAGGATAAAAAGTTCCAAGTCCTGTAAATTTTGTGATGAATTCTTTTATGAAATCGATTTGAAATACATTGCCATCTGCGCCGCCAGTTTGGCTACCAATTATTGTAGTATTAGGCGCGGTTTGAAATGCCATTGCTGTTTCTTCTGATTGACTTATTGATTGTTCATTGACCAAAACAATAACTTTGCCTTTGTAATTGTTAGGGTTTTCTTTACCG
>JAYTMQ010000067.1:0-10830 GCA_043728355.1 Bacteroidota bacterium | reverse complement strand
TAATTTTCTATTAATTTTTGTGTATTGTTTTGTTTAATTCGAAGTTTAAGTCTTGATAATTGTCCAATTCCTTCCAATCCTTCACTTTTATATAAACTATAAATACAAGCATTTCCTAATGATGCAGATGCAGGACCAACATTTGGAATTTTACGATAACAACGTTCTGCTAAACTAGATAATTTATAAACTAAAGCGCTATCGTTAAATTGAGAAGAAATCCAAACTAATCCTTTTAGGATGTCAACATTAGGCGAAGAAACTGCAAAAGTTCCTGCATAATATTGTCTTGTTGATTCAACGTCCTTGGATTTTATGACAAAGTCAAACCAGTCGATAATTGTTTTTTTGAAATTTGAGTTATCAATTTTTGATAATACATCTTTAGATGTTGTCAAAAATTTTGCGGTTGGTTTAGATCCTGTCGCTTTTTGTGCTAAATCTAAAATTTGATACCATGTTATTTTTTCATTTTCATTAAAATTTTTAATTTGATTGTTAGCAAAATCAGAAAAGGAATCTTTACTTAAAAATAAAACTGGTTTAAATGTTTTTTCGCCCTCAATTGAAACGTTTAGTATATCATTAATTTTATTAATTATTTTAACTTTTTCTTTTTCAAAATAACTTATATCATATAAGTTTACTTCTTCTTTTAAATTGTTTAAAGCAACAATTAGCAAGTCTGATATTGGTCTAGTTTTAATCTGCTTTTGAATTTGATTTACAAAATTATTAATTGGCCAATAATTGAAAAAAGGTTGACTTTCAGATGATTTTTCAATAAATTCTTTAATAATTAAATCTATTTCAAAGTCTTCAATTCTGATTTTTGATTTAATTATATTGTTTATTAATTCTCCAAGAATATGAATAGTTTGATAATCTGAATTTTTTTTAGCGTCCTCTTTATATTTAATTAAAATACAATTTAGTAAAAAATCTACTTTCATTTTATCAGAATTTTTCATCAATTCTTGATAAGATTTCAAATTAGAATATTTAATAGAATAGTAATTTATATTATCATTTTTTATTTCATTTAATATAGCCTCTATTCTTAAATCAATCTCTTTTTTAGATTGTTTATCATTACCGAATACTTGTTTAATTTTATCAAAAACTCCCATAATTATCCGCCTATTAATGGTGTTAACTTTACAAAACTAACTGCTGTTGTGGAAGAAAGTAGAACTTGTTGCTCTAAATCTTCTGATTGAATATTATCAACTAAAACAAAATAACCATTTTTCATAAATGATTCTAAAGCTACATAAACTTGTTGTTCAGCATCTATTATTTTTTTTGGTTTTAATTTAAAACCGTTTATGGTTTTTTCTGCATCAGTTGGTTCAATCAAGCCATTGAAATATCCAGTTTGTTTGCTATTATAATTTTCTACTTCTTGAATTACCCTTAGTTCTATAATATCTTTTACCGTTACTAATTCCGAATTAAATTTCAAAGTAATTTCATTCAGGATTTTCCCAGCGAATGTCTCGTCTTTAATTGTGATAGTCATAATTTATAATTTTTTATTTTCGAGTTGCTAATATAGAAAAAACAATTGGAATTTTGTTTCCTAAATGTTTAATCCTGAATTTATTTGGTTCAAATTCTTCGGTTTCATTAAAGCAATTATAAGGCGAATAATCATATTCGTTGAAAGTATTTATTTCTAAACCTGATTGTATCAAAGAATTTAAAACTTCACTTGTTGGATGGTTCCAACCAATAGTTTTGGCTTCAATTTCGGAATATCTATCGGCATAAGTTCCTGATTCGTCTTCGATAATTGGTTCTAAATTAAAATAAGAATAAAATACTTCTTTAAAATCATTATCATACATCCAAACAATTGGGTGAAAATCTGCCATAATAAATTTTCCATTTATTTTTAAAAATTTTGAAACAACATTTGCCCATTTTGTTAAATCTGGCAACCAACCAATAGTTCCATAACTAGTAAAAACAATATCGAATTTTTCGTTTAAATGATTTGGTAAATCGTAAATATCACAACATATAAATTTGGCATCGAAATTTAATTTTGAATTAAACTCTTTGGCTTTTTCGATGGCTTTGTCCGAAAAATCTACGCCAGTTACTTTGGCTCCAAGTCTAGCTAATGATAGTGAGTCTTGACCAAAATGACATTGCAAATGCAAGATAGTTTTACCTTTAACATCGCCCAAAAGTTCTAACTCGATATTGTTTAAAGTCGATTTTCCTTTCAAGAAATTATCATTATCATAAAACTCAGAATCGATGTGAACTTGCGTTTTATTGTTCCAAGTTTGCTTGTTGATATTGATGTAATCGAGTTGGTTTACCATATTTTTAATATTTTAAAACAAATATAATTTTTTTTAAGCTGTTTTCAACTTTCATTCCAAAAATTTTTATCCCTGTCAGAGATAGGCTTTGGTCTTTAATTTTAAAAAAGAGAGCCGAAAACTTTCTAAAAATGCCAAAACATTGATTGATAACCCTGATGTTAGGGATAAACGTTTTTTTTTTGATTTTTCTTCAAAAAAAAACTTTAGGAAAAGCAGCAGGAATTGCAATTATAAAAAAGCCCGAACATTCGTTTCTGAATATGACAAATAATGCTTAAATTTGCAAAAAATATAAAAAATGGAAAACGGAATATATGCTAAATTCAACACAACAAGCGGTTCGATTTTAGTGAAATTAACACACGATTTAACGCCTGGAACTGTTGGAAACTTCGTGGCTTTGGCAGAAGGAAATTTAGAAAATAAAATTAACCCTCAAGGAACTCCATATTACGACGGATTGACTTTTCATAGAGTAATTCCTGATTTTATGGTGCAAGGCGGTTGTCCACAAGGTACTGGAACTGGTGCGCCAGGATATAAATTCGACGATGAATTTCATCCAACTTTAAAGCACGATAAAGCAGGAGTTTTGGCAATGGCAAACTCTGGACCTGGAACCAATGGTTCACAATTTTACATCACGCATGTTCCAACAAGTTGGTTGGACGGAAAACACACTGTTTTTGGTCACACAATTGAAGGTCACGATGTTGTAGATGCAATTGGTCAAGGAGATATTCTTGAAACTTTAGAAATTGTTAGAGTTGGTTCAGAAGCAGAAAAATGGAATGCTGTAGAGGCTTTTAGAACTTTTGAAGGTTCGCGTGCAAAGCGTGAAGCTGCTGAAAAAGCAGAAGCCGAAGCAAAAATGGAACAACTTGCTGCTGGTTTCGAGAAAACAGATAGCGGTTTAAGGTACCAATTTATTCAACGTGGTTCGGGCAAACAAGCCGAAAGCGGAAAAACTGTTTCGGTACATTATGAAGGTTCTTTGGAATCTGGAAAAGTTTTCGATTCGTCATATCCTCGAAAAAAACCAATCGAATTCAGGTTGGGGCAAGGTCAAGTTATAGAAGGTTGGGACGAAGGTATTGCACTTTTGAAAGTTGGCGACAAAGCACGTTTTGTTATTCCGTCTCACTTGGGTTATGGTTCTCGTGGTGCTGGTGGTGCAATTCCGCCAAACGCAACATTGATTTTTGATGTTGAATTAATGGAAGTGAAATAAATAGGTTCTGTTCTTGAATAATGTTGGTATTTCAAACCCTTTATTTTATTGAAATAAAACTTCTCTTTGTCATTTCGACGATAGGAGAAATCACATAAACCAAGCAAATAATGTGATTTCTCCTATCGTCGAAATGACAAATCACCATATAAATTATGAAAACCCACATTATTTAAGAACATAACCAATAAATATTATAATTAAGATATTTAGATTTTAAAATTACAATTAAATTTATTAAAAAAAATCCCAAACTCAGTAAGATTTTGGGATTTTTGGTTTTTATGAAGTAATAAAATTATTTTTTTAATTTTATGCAAAATTGTATTTACAAATCAGATTATTTTCTGTCAGAAACAATAAGTTTTCCAGTTACTAATTTATCGTCAGAAATGATTTTATAAAAATAAATTCCTTGGGCTAAGTTATATTTATCTAACGTTATTGGGGTGTTGAATTTTGTAAAAATGGTATCTATCAGTTTTCCCGAAATAGTAAACAAACTAAATTTTATATCGCTACTAGCGTTTGCCTTTACTGTTACAAAAGATTGGCTTGTCACAGGATTTGGAAAAACTAATAGTTTATCCGAATTAAAAACATCATTACTCAAAGATGTATTTCCAAATTTAATGTTATCAACATAAAGTGCTTGACCAAATTGATTGATATTTCTAAATTTAACAAATACGTTAGGATTTCCAATATAAGCTGCCAAATTTACAGTTTCAGTGCGCCACTGTGAGGCTGTCGGGACAAATAAAGTTTGTTGGCTTGGTGCTGTAGCCAGTAGGTCTCCAGCTTTGTCATAAAGTGTTGTATAATTTATACCACAATCGGTAGACACTAAAACTTGCAAACCATCTTGATAAATGCCACCAAAATTAGAGAAAGCAACATCAAAAGTAAGATTTGAATTTGTAGGATTCATTGTAGTTAAATTTACTGGTGCCACCATATCTGCATAAGATCCAGGTTGACTAATATCAAAATTGTTAACCATCATGCAATTAGTACTTAATCCAAAACCACCAACTTGGTTGTTGTAAGACCATGGAATAGTTGCAATTGAATCTTGAAACCATCCATTTGGTATTAATTCGGTTTCAAAAGTGTGATTTATATTTTGATTTATATTTGAATCTATATTAGATATAATTAAAGTATCAGTAGAAGATACTCCAGCAGCATTGGTGACTGTTAGCGTGACCAAATGATTACCTAATGAATTAAATGTTACTTGAGGATTTCGAAGTGATGAAGTAGGAGTGTTGCTATCTTGAAATGTCCAAGCCCAAGTTGCGTTTGCGTGATCCAGCATCGAATAATCATCAAAACTAAAAATATTATTACAAATTAAGTCTGACGATAACTTGTCGACCATTATCTTTGCAACTGGTCTTAATGGTGTTTCAAATAATTTGCTTTCCCAAATGCCTTTCCCTAAACTGGCAATTCTTATTTTTCCATCACGGTAAAAAGGTTTTATACCTATTGTACCTATTGATATTGGTAAATTAATATTATCAAAAGTCCAATTTGGCATAGCATTGTTTTTATAAAAAACAGTTGCGTTAGTAGCAATATAAACTCCGCCGTTGGTACCACCAATAGTTGTCATTGCTTGAATATTTTGACCATTTAGTTCACTAGAAGATTGATTGGTCCAATTAGCTCCACCATTTATAGATTTAAAAACTTTGTTCCCATCATCTCCATGTGGATAGGCCAACCAAATTATTTGATCATTTTCAGGATCTATACTAATAATCACCAATTTTTGCGGAAACGGCAATGCAATTATTGAATTTGTGACCCAATCGTTGGTTGTTTTTACAATATAACTACTTCCCTCTAAATTTGTTGATGGCCAAACAACAATATACATAGTGTTGGTGTTTTGTCGTGAAATTTCAATTCCCAGTACCTGTTGCGTACTAACATTTGATGTATAAACTGATTTGAAACTTGCGCCACCATCTGTACTTTTAAAAAGTTTATTTTTATAACCTTTATACATGTGATTGTGACAACTAGGGTGAAACTCTAATTCTGACGATTCGGCATACCAAGCATCTTCGTTTAAAGATTGTCCATTTGCATATACTTCGAACGGAGCAGTAAGTACGGGTCCTGTTATGGTTTGTGGCAGAATTCTGCTTCCCATTGAACTAGAATATACTCTGGATTGACTACTTGGATTGACGTAACCCGATGCAGGTTCTCCACCTACTAAGTTTAAAAAAGATCCGCTAGGAAATCCTTCTGCAAAAGCATCTACACCATTATGAAAAGTGCCACCAACCAAAATATCTCTGTTCCAACCTTGTCCAAACCCCCAAAAATCAACAGCTCTAACACCATTCATTTTAAATTCGGGTTGTGTACTAAATAAATCATTAGATTTGTAAATACCACCATCAGTTGTGGCCCAATACTCATTGCCAAATGCTCTGTAATCTTGTTGATCAACATGCATTAGATTGAAAATTCCGCACACATAATTATGTTTACATTGAAAGGATTGACCGCCATTGCTTGAACGCCACATACCAATTCCGCCTACTAATATTTCATCAGCGTTTGTATTAGATGCCATAATAGCGCAATTATAAAAGCCTTGATTAAAACCGAAATTCGGATCAGTAATAGGATTTGACGATATTAAATTTGGATGTACATCAGCGGTGTAGGGCGCACCATCATAACCCATTGTATTTGCCCAAGAAACGCCTCCATCATTACTTCGATATACACCTATAAATCCGTTGTCACCAGGTTTTGAATCGCCAATTAAAAAGGCGTAAACTCGGTTTGGATCGGCTGCTGAAACTGCAATTCGTGCCCCGCCAACGGTTCTACTTGAATTTGTAGAATTGTACCAACCTGTTGTTTGAGCAATCCAAGTTAATCCAGCATCTAAAGAAGTTAAAAATTGATGACTATTGGTAGCAGTATTATTTCTTATAGTATATAAAATATTTGGATTGCCTGGTTTTGCTTTGATATCAAAACAGTCCTCAGTCAATACGTTGTTCCATATGACATCATCAGATGTTCTAAATATGCCTACTTGTGTGGCAACCAAAACAAGCTGTGGATTTGTAGGATGTATAAATATTTCAGACGGATCTTCAAAATAGCCGCCAAGTGGCGCTTCACTATCAAAAACCGCTATCCAACTTTCGCCACCATTGGTAGTTTTAAAAACTTGCCTACCAGAGCCTATATAAACAATATCTGGATTGGTCGGATGCACCGCTAGAGCTTGTATACCAGCATTTCCAGTTACAGCACCTGGCGTGTAAGCTGTAACCAAAGATTTGGATACGTTAACCCACGTGTTTGCACCATCGGTACTTTTATAAACTTCTCCAGGTTCTGTGCCGCAGTACATGACGTTTGGCGAAGCTTCACATCGTCCAATTGAATATACGTTAGCTTGACCACCACTTGGGGCAATTCCACCTACTTCAAAATCTTTAAATGGACCCAGGGCAGTCCAATTGTTACCTGGTCTATTTTTATTTTCATGAACATTTCGTAACGCATCTATTGCTGCAGTTACTTTGTTTTTTTTTGAATTATCTACAAATCCTTCATTGTTAATATAAGGATTAATAGCTCTTCGCCAACGTTTGTAATACTGTGTATGATACGATTTTTGATATTTTACTTTTTTAAAGTAATCGCGATACAATTGATCAACTTCATTTATGTTAGGGTTTTGTGAGTACATTAGCTGTGCCCAAACTGGTGCTTGATTGTATAAGTCACCGTTTTTTGACACTTCTGATGATTGCGAAAAACTTTGCAGAAACAATAAAGCGGTAAATAAATAAAATATATTTTTCATAATAATTTTGTTAATATTGTATTGTTGGTTTTTTAATTTTTGTAGTAATTTCTATAATTGATCGCTAATTTTTTTTTATTTAAATCGTAAATCCATTAGGAATAATTGCTCCTTTTTTAACGACAATAATTCCGTCTTTTATGGTATAAAGTTCTGTGTTTGCATTTTCTAAATGTTTACCACCATTTAGGCGAACATCATTTCCAATCCGACAATTTTTATCTACAATCGTATTGTTAATGTAGCAACGTTCGCCAATTCCGATGTTGGTAATATTGTTCTCAGAATTGCTTCTTATTTTTTCAATATTTTGATAATAATCATTTCCCATCAAATACGAATTGGTTATTGTTGACCCAAAACCAATTCTACTTCGAATTCCGATTACCGAATGTTGAATATTGGTTCCATTAATAATGCAACCTTCGGCAATAACCGACTTGTCAACTGTTGATGAACCTGTAATTTTTGATGGTGGCAAAACCCTTGCTCGTGTATATATTTTACTAGCATTATCAAACAAATTGAATTTTGGAATATCATCTGTTAAACCTAAATTAGCTTCAAAAAACGAATCTATATTTCCGATATCGGTCCAATAACCTTCGTATTGATAACTCAATATTTTGTGTTTGCCAATTGCTTGCGGAATAATTTCTTTACCAAAATCCTTAGTATCTTTATTTGACATTAATTCGACCAATAAATCGCGATTGAAAATATAAATTCCCATCGATGCTAAATAATTTTTGCCTTCGGATTTAGATTCTTCGCTAACTTCTGAAGTCCATTCAGGTAACAGATATGCGCTTGGTTTTTCGATAAATGAAGTTATAAAACTATCAGAATCGGTTTTTAGAATTCCAAATTCTGGTGCTTCTTTTGCAGAAACTGGCAAAGTCGCAATCGAAATTGCTGCACCACTTTTTTTGTGAGCTTGAATCATTTCATTAAAATCCATTTGATACAATTGATCGCCCGAAAGTATCAACGCATATTCAAAATTATGGTTCATGAAATGTTGCATACATTGTCGAACTGCATCGGCTGTTCCTTGAAACCAAGTTGGATTGTCTGGAGTTTGTTCGGCTGCTAAAATATCTACAAATGCTGTACTAAAATGACTAAAATGATACGTGTTTTTTATGTGCTGATTCAAAGATGCCGAGTTAAATTGTGTCAAAACAAACATTCGTTGAATATTAGAATTGATACAATTCGAAATCGGAATATCAACCAATCGGTATTTTCCAGCAATAGGAACGGCTGGTTTAGATCGACTTTCGGTCAATGGTGCTAATCTTGCTCCTTGTCCGCCACCGAGAATTATTGCTAAAGTACTTGAATTCATTTATTTATATTTTTTTAAGATTGGTAAACGTCAATATATTCTTGTGCAACTTTATCCCAGGAATGGTCAATTTGCATTATAAATTTTCTGATTTGGTCAAATTTCTGATTATTATTGTACAAATCAATTGCTCTAGTTATTGAATAATTCACATCAGAAACCGATGTGTCATTATGGCAAATTCCAAAACCATTATCGCCAATATCCAAAACGGTGTCTTTTAATCCGCCAGTACTTCTAACAATTGGAATTGTTCCGTATCGAAGCGCATACATTTGGTTCAATCCGCAAGGTTCAACTCTTGATGGCATCAATAAAAAATCTGCTCCAGCATAAATAATATGTGCTAATTTTTCGTTGTAACCAATGTAAGAATTATAATTTTCGTTGTAATAATATTGTAAACTTTGTAATCCATTTTCAACATTTGAATCGCCAGAACCAAGTATTAAAATGTTAATTTCTTGCGGATTAGAATTCAAAGCAACATTACAAATTTCTGGCAATAAATCGGCTCCTTTTTCGCCAACCAAACGACCAATAAATGTAAAAAGCGGTTTGTTAATGTCTAAATTAAATTGTTCACAAAGAAATTTTTTATTCTCATTTTTACCTTTTTTAAAATTGGTTAAACCAAAATTAAAAGGCAACATTTCGTCAGTTTCGGTGTTCCAAACTTGGTTGTCAATTCCGTTTAAAATCCCAATCGATTTTGGTCTTTCATATTGAAATAAAACTTCTAAACCGTTGGCTTTATTACTAATTTCGTCAAGATAACTTGGCGAAACTGTTGTGATTTTCCAAGCACATTTTACAGCAGCAGCCAAAGGATTGATACTATTTCCCCATTCAAGAAAATGAATTTTAGAATGTTCGAATTCTGGAATATAATGCAATTTATCCATTCCAAACCAACCTTGATATTGTGCATTGTGAATGGTTAAAACGGTTTGAGTATTTTTTAAATGTCGATAATTAAATGAAAATTGAACCATAAACGGAATCAATCCAGAATGATGATCGTGGCAATGCAAAACATCAGGATTTTGATTGGTTTCTGTCAACCAATTCAAAAAAGCAATTTGAAAAGCTAAAAATCGCTCAGTATCATCATCATACGAATAAATATTAGGTCTGTCAAATAATTCTGGAATTGCAATTACATACAATTCAAAACCTAATTTATTGGTTTTTTCTTTCATTATTGAATAAGAAAACTCAAAATATCCTAATTTTAATTGTCCGTTATGAATATTTTCGAACTCGTTTTCATTCGTAAATTTATTGTCATAACCTGGAACGACAACTTTGGTATTGTGACCCAATTGGTTTTGATATTTGGGCAATGCACCAACAACATCGGCTAGTCCGCCAACTTTTGCTATTGGATAACATTCGGCACTTATATGATAAATTTTCATATTTAAATTTTCTTTTGCCAAATTACAAAATAAAACGCATTTTAATGATCAAAATAATATTATTTTTCTAATTTAGTAAAATTATTAAAATTAATTTATGCGAACTCTAAATCAATGGTTTAATGAATATGGAGTAAGCCACCAAAATCCGACCAACAAATTGATACATTATATATGTGTGCCCGCTATTTTCTTTTCGGTCGTTGGATTATTAATGTGTGTGAAAATTAATTTTTATAATTTGAATTTGCCAATCATTGAAAATCTAGCTTTTTTGATTTTGATATTTGTGATGATTTTTTATTTCAGAATTTCGGTTTCTATGGCAATTAGAATGACGATTTTTTCTATAATTTGTTTGGTTTTGAATAATTTTATTTCGAATTTTATTTCACTTTGGATATTTTCGTTGTCAACATTCATAATCGCTTGGATTGGACAATTTTATGGACACAAAATCGAAGGCAAAAAACCATCATTTATTGATGATTTACAGTTTTTAATGATTGGTCCAGCTTGGGTAATCGAAAATTTATTTTCTAAAAAATAATTATATGGACAACAATTTAACTTGGCAAGAATTCGAAAAAGTCGAAATGCGTGTAGGAACAATTCTTGAAGTAAACGATTTT
>JAYTMQ010000066.1:0-48240 GCA_043728355.1 Bacteroidota bacterium | reverse complement strand
AATTTCGTTTGGTTGGAAACGCAACCGAAACACTTATTTGTTAGTAAAAGAATCAATAAATAATGCTATAAAACACGCCGAAGCCAAAACCATAACATTAGATTTTGATATTTCTACCGATTTAAAAATTACAGTAATCGATGACGGAAAAGGATTTGATACCACCAAAAACTTTACAGGAAACGGACTCAATAATTACAAAAAACGAGTCGCTGATTTGAATGCTAAATATGAATTAAAATCAGAAATGGATAAAGGAACAACGTTTTGGTTTCGGTTGCCAATTGCCGCTTCTTAACTTATAAAATCCTGATAATTATCAACATCTATAGTTTGAGTCAATTTCACATCATAAGCATTGAGTAACGATTGTGGCACTTTTTTGCTTTTGGTTTTCCATTTGAATTCAAAAACGTGCAAACCGCCATCATACTCTTCGATATAATCAACTTCGGCTTGATCGAAAGTGCGCCAAAAATAGGTATTGCAATAATGTTTGTTATAACTATTGCGTTTCATTCGTTCGCTCATCAAGAAATTTTCCCAAAGTGCACCTTTGTCATTTCGCAGTTCCATTGGATTAAAATTATTGATGATGGCATTGCGAATTCCGTTATCATAAAAATAAATTTTCTTACCTTTTTTAATCTCATTTCGCAAATTTCTGTTCAAAGCCGATAATCTAAAAACTACAAACGATTTTTCGAGCAAATCAATATATTTTTCGACTGTAACCGAGTTAATGTTTCCGATTGTGTTTGCCAATTCATTATACGACACTTCGCTGCCAACTTGCAACGCCAATGCCAATAATAATTTGTCTATTATCGAGGCTTTTTTAATGCCATCAAATCGCAAAATATCTTTGTACAAATAACTATTGGCAATGTCTTTTAAAAATTCTTTCTCGTTACCAGGATTGTTTATTATTTCAGGATAACTGCCATAAATTAGTCTTGTTTCCAAAAGTCGTTTTTCTTCGATTGGGCTGGTATGATTTGCCATTTCGGCATAACTAATCGGAAAAAGCTGAAACTCTTTTTTGCGACCTGTTAGTGGCTCGTTGCTTTTTTGTAATAATTCAAATGCCGACGAACCCGTTGCAATTACTTGCAAATCAGGATTGGTGTCAATAACCAACTTTAATTTGTGTCCAATATTTTCGACTTGTTGCGCTTCGTCAATAACAATGAGCTTGACATCGCCAAAAAGCTGAAACAATTGCGTGCTTGTGGTTGCATTTTCTATTTGTTGTTTCACATCCGACTCGTCAGCATTGAGCCACAAAGTTTTTTCTTTGCTGTTTTTTAGAATCTTTTTTAGCAAGGTTGTTTTCCCTATTTGTCTTGGTCCAATTACAAGTAGCACCTTTTTTTGAAAAAGGCTTTTCTTAATTTGTTGTGTTAATAATCTGTCAACCATCACTTTAATTTTTTACAAATGTAGTTTTTATTTTTTAAAAATATAAAAATTTAGCCTATTTTTTATATTATATTATAAATAATAAGCGTAATTTGTATATTGTAATCTAAAAATTAAGCTTAATTTTTAGATTACAATGGCAATGTTAGACGTAAATTATAGAAAAAGATGTGTTTTCTGCTAATTTAAAAAGATCAAACATAGAAAAGAAATAATCTAAAACTAAAAAAGTGTACAAACGGTTGATTGACAAACATCCATTTCTAGTATAGTTTTACAAAATAATTTAAAACTTAAATACTATGAACAATCTCAAAACGTTATTCATCATTCTAACAACTGTAATTATCAGTTCTTGTTCAAAAGACAATCCAACACCAGATACTCCGCCAGTAGCAAATGCACTTACTGTGACAACTGCAACTCCAATAATAACCTCTGGAATAGCAAAACTAGGTGGCGAAGTAACCAAAGATGGAGGAAAGCCAGTAACCGAAAGAGGAATTTGTATCGGAGAATCTGCCAATCCGCTCATTACTGATTTAGGTAATTCTACAAAACCTTTAGGAAGTGGTTTGGGAACTTTTACTTATGACTTTGACATTTCTAATGCTCCTGTTGGACTTGTATATCATTATCGTGCATTTGCCAAAAATTCTGACGGAACTGTTTACGGCGAAAATAAAACAATAGCAGTAACAGTAACTGCTTGTCCTGTAATTAATGTTACAGCAAACATAACTACTTTTACCACTTGGACGGCTGGAAATGTATATGTAATTAATGCGCCAAACAATCTTCAAGTAACCTCTAAACTCACAATAGAACCCGGAACAGTCATCAAGCTAAACAATTGTTACATAGATGTAACGGGTGGCGGAAAAATTGTTGCCGAAGGAACAGCAACCAAACGAATTGTATTTACCTCATTTGCAGATGATAGCATTTGTGGAGATAGCAATGCCAATGGATCAGCAACTTTGCCAAAGAGAGGCGACTGGAAACAATTGTGGTTAAATAGCACCGAAACAAAGTCATTTACTTATTGCGATTTCTTTTATGGTGGTGCAGATCGTTCGGGAGAAAACAAAATGATTGATATTGGTCCAGTCAATCAATCAACTGTATTTGATAATTGCCAATTTGCTTATGCACTTGGAGGTTCAACAACAAGTTCGGTGGCATTTAATGCCGATTTTGATTATATAAAATCGGTTACGTCATTAACCAATAATGCTTTTTATGACAATGATAGGCCACTGCGATTAGATGCAAAATATTCTGTAAGTACAACCAATATTTTTCATAAACCTAATTATCCTGACGTCATAAATATTCGTAACGGAATTTTCTTAAACAATTTTAACGGTGTTCCCGAAAATTTCACAACCAATTGGTACATTACCGAAGTACCTTATGTTGCAGCAATGCAGTTTCAAGTTTCAAGCATTGGAATATTAAATATTGGTGCGAGTGTAAAAGTAAAATTTGTAAACCCAACAGATTATTTGGGTTCATATAGCGGTTCTGTAAATTTAAGCCCAACAGCAATTTTAACATCCTATAAAGATGATAATGTTGGAGGTGATACTAATGGAGATTCAAATACATCATTACCAGGAACTGGCGATTGGAAAGGTTTTAGCAATACAGTTCCAGGGTCAACAACTTATTATAATAGTGCCAATATTAGATATGCAATAAATTAAAAATGTTTTGCATTAGTCATAAAAATCGCCTCATAAAATTTGTGAGGCGATTTTTTTTAATCTGAATTTATTTCAGATTAAAAAAGTGTACAAACGGTTGATTGACAAGTGATTATTTGTTGTCTAATTTTGACTTATTAATCTTAAAATCAAATACTATGAAAAATCAATTAAAAATTTCAGAAAAAACAAAACTTTTTACAATGTTTGTTATACTCTCAATAAGTATGATTTATATTACATCGTGTTCAAAAGACAATTCAATTGCGAGTAGCATTTATCCAGAAGAAAATTTCCTAAAAGAGTATCTAAAAAATGCTGAATTTAATCAAAATCCAACCGTAGAAAATTATATTGATTTGACCGAATATTTTTTAGATTTTTCACCAACAGTAAATGGTCAAATAAACAGTCTAGTGATAAAAGCACCAGTAAATCAATCGCAAATTGAAGTTTCTATTGTAGATGTTACTCGAAATGAATATTTATTAACAATTCAAGTCGATTTGATTGCTGGTCAGGCGTTAACCAAAAAAATCGATCCTATTTTAATTGAAAAAAACAATGTTTATAAAATGGTTGTTGATTATAAAGATTGTTATGAATATAAAACCACAAACAACCAAGAAATAAATTATCCTGTAAAAGCTGGTAATATTAATGTAACAAAATTTGGAGTAAGACACATTCGCTCGGCAGTAGAATATCTTGAAATTACAAAAACCAGATATGCAGGCGAATTTAGTTTTAATTTTCAAAGATCAGAGTAATTCAAAAAGTGTACAAACGGTTGATTGACAAGCAGATTGTTAGACATTAAATTTGTCCTATTAATTTAAAACTTAAACATTATGAAAACTACATTTTTTGGTTATTTATTATTTTTATTGTTATTAACAACATCTTGTTCTAAAGAGGATAACAAAACTGATAATCCAAACAACACCAATCAAACAAATACTGATGTTGTATTAATTGACCCAAGCGAAGTTTCGGGTACTGGCAATATGGCTGGTTTTAGTTTGGTTGTACCGCCAGAATGGGAAGCAACTTTTACATCAGATGAAATTATCATTCGTAATAAAAGTTTATTGGTTGGTGGACCAATAGTTTCAATTCTTCCGCTTGTTCAAGGCTCAGGAAATTTAGAAACTGATATGAATAATTTTTTCTATCAAGTGTTTTCTGGTTGGCAATTAAATTTCCAAACTAGTCAATATTTCGAAAAAGGAAAAACAATTCAAGGTTTTCCATATTACATTGAAAGAAAAAATTTAATAACTACCGACCAGACAAGAGCAACCGTTGGAGCCGTTTTATTAATTCAATTAAATAATAATAAAGTCGCTGTCGTTGCTCATAGTTTTGATAACGTTAGTACATCTGTCCAAGAATTAAATTACTTACTTTTTTCATTACGATTTAATCAAGAAACTGCTGGAAACATCACAATTTCTAAAGATATTATTGGTCCGTGGTCGTTAACTAGTCTAAATGCTGGTGCTTATATGACTTATTATAAAGACGGAAATTTTACTAAAGGCGGTTCAACTTCATTTACTGTTGGATTAAATGATACTTATAATCAAATAACAACAACACAATTTTCGGCAACAGGAAATTATAAATTGAATGGCAATCAGCTTGAAGATTTTTACAAATCTAACAGTACAACATACAAAAGGAGAATTCGATTTTATACAAGCAAATTAGATCAAAATCCTTGGAAGTCCAAAATGGGTTCGATAGATATGGATTCAGGTTGGCGTTTTCAGTTTCCAAGTGAGTGGGATGATGAGAACTAAAAAGTGTACAAACGGTTGATTGACAAGCATCGATTTCCAATATAATTTTACCAAATAATAATTCAAGACAATTTAAAAAACTTAAAATGAAAAATTTAAAAACTTTATTCGTTATACTAACAACAATTGTAGTTAGTTCTTGTTCAAAAGACAATCCAACACCAGATGCTCCGCCAGCAGCAAATGTTTTAACCGTAACAACTGCCACTGCCACTGGATTAACATCAGCAAAAGTAACACTTGGTGGCGAAGTTACCAAAGATGGAGGAAAACCAGTTACCGAACGCGGAATTTGTATTGGCGATGCAATAAACCCAGTAATTACAAATACCAATAACTTAACAGAAATAATTGGTAGTGGTCTAGGTGTTTTTACTAAAGACTTTTCTATTGAACCTAATACACCAGCCAACGCAACAATTCATTATCGTGCTTACGCCAAAAATGCCGACGGTACTGTTTATGGAGAAGACAAAACATTTGTAACACTTGCACCAACTGCTTGCCCAGTAATCAATGTTAACCCAAATAATGTTGATATAACAATTTCTACTCCAACCACTTGGACAGCTGGCAATGTATATTTAGTTTCTAAAGAAGTTAGAGTAACATCTACTTTAACAATACAACCCGGAACAGTAATCAAACTAAACGGTGGAAATTTCGAAATTAACGGCAGCGGAAAAGTTATTGCTAACGGTACAGCAACCAATAGAATTGTATTCACCTCATTTGCAGACGATAGCGTTTGTGGCGATTCTAATGGAGACGGTTCAACAACAAGCCCACAAAAAGGCGATTGGTTAAACATTAATTTGAATGGAGGCACCAACCACATTTTTAATTATTGTGATTTTCTATATGCTGGCGCAAATGACGCTGGGTATAATGTTATTATTAGTGTAACAAATTCAGGAAATCAATTTACATTTGATCATTGTGTATTTGCACATTGCAAAAATGCAGCATCAAGCAGCAGTCAAGGAGCAAGTGCAATTACAGGCGGTGGTGTAATAAATGATTCTTCTGTATCAGTTTTTACCAACAATGCTATTTACGATTGCGACAAACCAATGTACATAAGCGACGGTTATACGGTTAATACCAACAATATTTTTCACAACCCCAATAATCCAGCCGAGAAAAACAAAAGAAACGGAATTTTTATGTCTGGTGGTGGTTTTAGCCTAGAAACTGTAACTTGGGGAATTAAAGAAGTTCCTTATGTTTTAGAAGTCTATGCCCAATATTCAAGTCCAAAAACTGTCAATATTCCTGCCAATGTTGTAGTAAAATTCCCTGGTTCAAGTTTCGGAATTGGTTATAACGTCAATACATTAAACTTGAATCCATCTGCAATTTTAACTTCCTATAAAGATGATGCTTCGGGCGGAGATACCAATGGCGATGGCAACGCATCTTCTCCAGCAAATGGTGATTGGCTTGGACTATATAGTTATGCTGCTGTTGCTTATATTAATAATGCCAATATTCGATATGCAGCCAATTAATATAAAATTCGAAAAATAAGTTTTGAATTGTTTTTTAAAATCGTCTCGTTAACAATTAACGAGGCGATTTTTTTTTAATCTGAATTTATTTCAGATTCTAAAAAAAGTATACAAACGGTTGATTGACAAGCACTGTGATTTAAAATAATTTTACAATGTTATAAATCTTAAATTTTAATCAAATGAAAAAATCAATTTTAATTTTAGCAATTGTACTAGTTGCAATAAATTATGGTTGCTCTAAAAGCAATCCTGCAAAAACAACCACAGAACCATTGACTGTAACCACCGCAGAACCAGTCAAGAAAACCAGTCCACAAGCAGTAACACTTGGTGGTAATGTAACCAAAGATGGAGGCAAACCAGTAACCGAAAAAGGTATTTGTGTTGGCGATGCAATAAATCCAGTAATTACAAATACCGAAAATTTAATCGAAAAAGTAGGAACAGGATTAGGCGAATTTGGTGGCGACCTAGATCTAGAAGACCCACAATTTCCTATTGGAACATACCATTATCGTGCCTATGCCACAAATGCCGATGGAACCGCTTATGGACAAGATAAAACTTTTGTCAAAGAGTAATTGAAAACAAAATCTATTTAAAAAGTGTACAAACGGTTGATTGACAAGTGACTAATCATACTTTAATTTTACAATATTATTAATCAAAATTCTAATTATATGAAAAAAATCTACATTTTATCGATTTTCTTATTATTCTTACAAATAGTCAGTGCACAATGTTGGCAATCTGTTAATCATGGAATAATTCATATGCTCGCTTTAAAAAATGATGGCACTTTATGGTCTTGTGGTAATGGTGCTTTGGGATCGTTGGGCACAGGAAATACAAATAATTTAAGTGTGCCAACTCAAATTGGCACTAGCTCAAATTGGCAAAAGTTTACTTGTAATTATGGGACATCATTTGCTATAAAAACAGATGGAACACTTTGGTCTTGGGGATTTAATAATAATGGTCAATTAGGCATTGGGAATTTTGCACAACAACTTTCACCAACTAAGGTTGGTTTTGCAACAGATTGGCAGAATATAAAAGTCAATGTTCGAACAACAATTGGTTTAAAAACAAATGGATCACTTTGGATTTGGGGAGATAATGATTTGGGGCAAGTTGGCGATGGCACTTTTCAAGACAGATTGTCTCCAATTCAAATTGGGTTAACCTCAGAATGGTCAAAAATTTCTGCCGATGGGAATGCAACATTAGCCATAAAAACAGATGGAACTCTTTGGGCATGGGGTGATAACACATCTGGACAAATTGGTGACGGTACAACCATAAACAAAAATATTCCAACCCAAATTGGTGCTGCAAGCGACTGGTCAAATATTTTTTCTGGATATAACTGTTCATATGCCATAAAAACTGATGGAACACTTTGGGCTTGGGGAAATAATATAAAAGGTCAACTTGGCGATGGTACTGTAATCGACAAACATTTTCCTACACAAGTCGGAACTGCAACAAATTGGAAATATATAAGCGGACGGGAAGCAGCTTTAGGAATAAAAACCGATGGAACACTTTGGGCTTGGGGACTCAACTCTTATGGACATTTTGGTAATGGCAACAATACAGATAGTTATATTCCAATTCAAATAGGAAATGATACAAATTGGCAGAAAGTTCTTTCAACGTCAGTTTCAACTATTGCAATGAAAACTGATGGAACACTGTGGGCTTGGGGTTATAACAGTTTTGGTGGAGTTGGAAATGGAACTAACATTAACAGTACAATTCCAATTCAAATTGGAATCGCAACCAATTGGGAAAGTTTCTCTGGAAATGATTTGAGTTTTTCAGCTATAAATTCTAACGATGAACTTTGGTCATGGGGTAGAAATCAGTTTGGACAATTGGGTATTAATTCATTTGATGATAGTAATGTTCCAATTCTTGTTTCATGCTCCAATCCATTAACAAATAATACTTTTACTTCAAGTTCAGAATTTTCAATTTTTCCAAATCCAGCATATAAAATTTTAAATATCCAAAATTCAGATAATAAAATAGTTGAACAAATAAAAATTATCGATTTGTCAGGCAAAACTGTTTTAGAACAAAAACCAATTTCAAATCAAATAGATGTTGAAAAACTACAATCGGGAATTTATATTATTCAAATTATGAGCGATGGAAAAAGTAATGTCCAAAAATTTAGTAAACAATAATTTTGAAACCAATATTATCAAAATCATTGGCTCTTTCTATACAAAAAGTGTACAAACGGTTGATTGACAGGCAACAAAATTTAAAATAATTTTACATCATTAATAATCAATTAAATAATACAATTATGAAATCAACGATTCACGAACACAAAAAGGACAATCTAAAAATTGTGAGTAAAACGATTATTCAAAAAATATTCAAAACTCTTACTCTAATAACTGTTTACTGCTCACTGAGTGCTGTTTTAGCCCAAGCACCACAAAAAATGAATTACCAAGCGGTAGTTAGAAACGCCAATAACGAGTTAGTTGCAAACACAATTATCGGAATGAAAATTAGTATTCTAAAAACATCGGCGACTGGAACAGCAGTTTATGAAGAAACTCAAACCCCAACAACCAACAACAATGGTTTAGCGGTTATCGAAATCGGAAATGGTACTGTTGTCAGCGGTTCTTTTTCAGGCATAGATTGGGCAAATGATCTCTATTTTGTAAAAACCGAAACTGATCCTTTGGGCGGAACCAATTACTCAATTTCAGGAACAAGTCAACTAACAAGTGTTCCTTATGCTTTGAGTAGTGCCGACAACAAGTGGGCTGCTAACGCAAATGGTATCAACAATATTTCGGGAAATGTTGGTATTGGTACCATACAACCAGACTATAAATTAGATGTAGTACATAGTGGATCAAATGGAGTAAGAATAAAATCAACTAGTGGTTATTCTGTTTTAGATATAGATTCTCAAAGTGGTGAATCTGCCATTCGATTTGCCGAAAATGGCGTTAATAAATGGATTATTGATAGCGGAACCGATGATAATTCATTTAATATAAATGAATTGGGAGCTAATGGTGGTTCAAGAATTAGTATAAAAGAGGGTACAGGTAATGTTGGTATTGGAGTTTCAAATCCCTTATATAAATTGCATGTTGGCAATAGCCAAAACGCAATGAGAATAGAAGGGGCATCAACAACTGGAGGTACAGCTTTAAGTATCGGAGGCAATGGAAAAGTTGAAGTAGATGCTCCAGGTGTTCTTGGTGGAAGATTCAATATTCAAGAAAACGGTAATGTCGGAATCGGAACAGCAACACCCAATGCGCCATTATCTTTTCCGCCAACTTTAGGAAAAAAAATAACACTATATCCAGGTCAAACTGGAGATGTAGGCTTTGGTGTTGCAGGAAATAGATTGCAACTGTACACCGACAACCCAAATGCTGATGTAGCAATTGGTTATGATGCTGCAGGAGTTTTTAATGAAAAATTAGCAGTTAAAGCTAATGGGGCAATTGCTGTAAACTCCAACACTGGAACAGTTGGTCAAGTTTTGACAAGTGGTGGAGTTTCTTCTCCAGCTGTTTGGTCAAATGCTCCAAAACAATATTCAACATCTTTTTCAGATTCTAGTTACCAATGGAAAGGATTACCAAAAGGAATCGGTAGCGATCAATTAATTACACTTAGTGATCTTACTCAAACTATACCAGCTCAAACATTAGATAGAGCATTAATTTCATATAATTTATTATTTACTAAAAATGGGTCTGCTTTATTTAATATTCCTGCAACTGCCTCAATATATTTATGTGTTAATGGTTCGTTTGTTAATGTAAAAAAAATAAATTTAACAAGTGATGATTTAGAATTTGGAGAAATAACGCTCTCAAATTTTACATATAATTTACCTCAACAAATTAACACCATAGAAATTAAAGTTAGTAAAAGTAGTGCTTTAGTAAACAATTTTATAGTTTGGCAACAATCATCAACAGTTTTAGTTTATCCTGAATAAATCTAAAACAGTCTTTAAAGTCTAAACACTATTAAAAAATAAATTTTCAAACTAATTCATTAAATCAAATAAATATTAAAATTATGAAAAATACAAAACTTTTTATTTTGGCACTTTTAACAATGACTTGTATAAGTAAACTGCAAGCCCAAAACGCATCAGTTGCCGCTGGCGGCGTCGCAACAGGTTCGGGTGGCTCATCGAGTTACTCAATTGGTCAAGTAATTTATATTACTGCAACAGGCGGAGGCGGAACATCAAGTCAAGGCGTTCAAATTCCGTTTGAAATTACAACACTTTCTGGGGAAGAGTTCACGCAAATTTCATTAGAAATGATGGTTTATCCAAACCCAACAACATCATTTGTAAATCTAAAAATTACAAACTACGATTTTCAAGATTTAAACTACCAACTAACCGATTTAAACGGACGAGAAATTGCAAACCAAAAAATTGCAACTTCAGAAACCGCAATCGAATTACAAAATCTGTCAAACGCCATTTATCTACTGAATGTAAATGACAAAAACAAAACCTTAAAAACTTTCAAAATCATTAAAAACTAAACATTATGAAATCAATTACACAAAAAATCTTAAAATCATTATTATTATTTTCTATTTTCTTTTCTCTATTTTCTGCTTTTGCCCAAGCTCCGCAAAAAATGAGCTATCAAGCGGTAATTAGAAATTCAAGCAATGCACTAGTTGTCAACACACCAGTAGCAGTAAAAGTAAGCATTTTTGATGCTGCCAACGGAGCAACTCCAGTTTATGTAGAGCGACATACAACAACTACCAACAGCAACGGACTGGCAACTTTTAATATAGGTACAGGAACTATAATTTCGGGTGTATTTGCAAGCATTAATTGGGCAAATATACCAATGAGTATCAAAACCGAAACCGATCCTGCCGGAGGAACCAATTATACTATTGTTGGTACAAACGATTTAACAAGTGTACCTTTTTCGTTAAACAGTGGCGATAACAGATGGACGAAAATCGGTAATAATATTACAAATAATAATTCAGGAAATGTTGGTATTGGTAATTTTTCTCCCAATTATCCGTTGAGTTTTCCATCAACCTATGGTGAAAAATTAGCACTTTGGGACAACACAGCTGCAAGAGTTGGTTTTGCAGTACAACCAGGTAACTTTCAAATGCTCAGTGATATTTCTGGAACAGATATTACTTTTGGTTATGGACCATCAGCAAGTCCAATTGAACAAATGCGTATTAAGGGTAATACTGGAAATGTGGGTATAGGTAACAGCGACCCAGGATATATATTAGACCTAAGCAAGAGAATGAGATTAAGAAGTGAAAATCAATTTGAAGGCGCTGGAATTTGGTTTAATAAAAATGATAATAGTGGTGAAAATGTTTTTTTAGGTAATGACTTAAACAATAATTTACAAGTTTATAGTAATGTTGGACAAAGAACTATTGCAACTTTCAATCCTACAACTGGTGGTTTACGTGTTGAAGGTCCTGAAACAAATGTGCCTGCAGAAAATGCATTCTCAATTGGAGGTTTTGGTAAAGTTGAAGTTGATGCACCTGGTGTTCCAGGGGGAAGATTCAACATTCAACAAAATGGCAATGTTGGAGTAGGTGGCTTTACAAAACTAGGCACCGATGCACCAGCTATAAAAGTAAAAAAACTAACTGGAACTACATCACCAAATACAGGTGGTGCCGCATATATTACACACGGCTTAACACCCTCAAAAATACTTTCGGTTTCTGTGCTTGTTGAATTAAATGCAAATCAATATGTTCCAGATAATTTCAAACAAGATAATATATATGAATTTTCTTATTTCATTTCTGGAATAAATATTGCGATTTTTAATAGCGCAACAGGTTCAAGTAATATTTTATCTAAACCTGTAAAAATAATAATCACTTACGAAGAATAAAAACTAAAAATTATGAAATCTGCACTGCAGCCAAAGACAGGTGGTTTAAAAGGTCTTTCATCTAAACCATTTCAAATAATGATTACTTATGTCGAGTAAAAAATTTACTAAAAACAGAAAAAGGTTTGGCACTAGTCAAACCTTTTTATATTTTTACAAAATGATAAAAGTTGTCATTATCGGTTCTGGAAATGTAGCACAACATTTAATTTCGGCTTTCAAAAAAGCAGACAGTATTGATTTGATACAAGCTTTAGCTCGCAAAAGAGAAAGCCTTTTTCATCTTCTGGATTCAGAATTGATTATCAATGATTACGCGCAACTAGTAGAAGCCGATATATACATTATATGTGTTTCTGATAATGCCATTACCGAAGTATCCACGCAATTGCCTTTTCAGAACAGACTAGTGGTGCATACTTCAGGTAGTGTCGCTATGGAAGAATTGAGTAATCGCAACAGAAAAGGCGTTTTTTATCCGTTGCAAACTTTTTCAAAAAATAAAGAAGTTAATTTTCGAGAAATTCCAATTTGTTTAGAAACCCAATTCGAATCGGATTATCAAATACTTGAAAAAGTGGCACAATCAATTTCTAAATCTATTTATGAAATAAATTCAGAACAACGAAAATCATTGCACGTTTCGGCAGTTTTTGTTTGTAATTTTGTAAATCATTTGTACGAAATTGGAAGCGATATTTGCAATGAAAATAAAGTCGATTTCGAAATTTTGAAACCTTTAATTCAAGAAACCGCCAATAAAATCATTTCACTTTCGCCAAATGAAGCCCAAACTGGACCAGCAAAACGCAATGATAATCAAACAATTAATTCTCATTTGCAATTTTTATCAAATTACAATCAAAAAGAAATTTACAAATTACTAACCAAATCAATAATTGATAATGGCAAAAAGTTATAAAGAAATAATGAACGATATCACAACATTTATTTTTGATGTCGATGGCGTTCTTACCGATGGAACTGTCAATGTTTCCGAAACAGGAGAAATGCTCAGAACAATGCACATTCGCGACGGTTTTGCAATGAAAGCAGCCATAGAAAGTGGCTATAATGTTTGGATAATTTCTGGTGGAAACAATTCTGGAGTTCGAATTAGATTTCAAAATTTAGGGTTAAACGAAATTCATTTGGCCTCGCCAGACAAAGTTGCAACATATAATAGGTTGCTTGAAAAACATCAAATAAATTCAGAAAATGTGCTGTATATGGGCGACGATATTCCAGATTACCACGTTATGAAATTGGTCGGTTTACCAACTTGTCCGCAAGATGCAGTTCCAGAAATCAAAGCAATTTCTGGATATATTTCTCATGTAAACGGTGGTCGTGGTGCCGTTCGAGATGTTATTGAGCAAGTCATGAAAGTGCAAGGCAAATGGCATTTGTATTATGACGGGAAGTTTGATTGATTTTTGTTTCAAGTTTAAGGTTTCACGTTAACTAGATATTATTAAAAAAAATGCACTTACTTAATTTAATTCGATATAAAAATCTATTTCTAATCGCATTTATGCAACTACTTTTTAGATATGGTTTTTTGAAATTACAAAACATTTCGTTAGCATTGGCAGATTTTCAATTTGTACTTTTGGTTTTTGCAACCGTTTTAATTGCAGCTGGCGGATACGTAATTAACGACATTTTTGACCAAGATATAGATGCCATAAACAAACCAAAGAAAGCAATTATCGGCAATTCTATTTCCGAATCAATGGCTTATAATATTTATGTAGCATTAACATTATCAGGGGTTTGCATTGGATATTATTTATCAAATGTCATTCAACGACCAATGTTTTTGATAATTTTTATACTAATTGCTTCATTATTATATTTTTATGCCACAACTTTAAAACAAATTGCTTTGGTTGGAAATATTATTATTGCATTAATATTGTCTTTTAGTGTTTTGATTATCAATTTCTTTGATATTTTTCCCGCTACAGCAGTTGACAATCGTGACATAATGCGACCGATTTTTTTAATACTTTTTGATTATGCAATTTTTGCATTTGTAATTAATTTAATTCGAGAAATTGTCAAAGATTTACAAGACATAAAAGGAGATTACAATCAAGGAATAATTACTTTACCTATTGTTTTGGGCGTTTCAAGAACTTCAAAAATTTTAGCAGTATTGATGTCAATTCCAATAGTGATTTTATTGGTTTATATCAACAATTATTTAATGTTGAATAATTTATACATTTCGGTAATTTATGGATTGTTATTAGTTGTTGCACCTTTAATTTTTTGTGCGGTCAATTTATGGAATGCAAATACCAAAGAACAATTCGCAAAAATAAGTACTATTCTTAAATGGATAATTTTCTTCGGAATTTTATCAATAGTCGTTATAGATCAAAACATCAAAAACAATGCTTAAAGAAAAACTTAAAAGTTATAAAATTATTTTAGCTTCAGGTTCGCCACGAAGACAACAATTTTTCAAAGATTTAGACTTAGATTTTGAAATTCGATTGAAAGAAATCGACGAAATTTACCCTGAAAATCTCCAAGCGGAAAACATTACCAATTATTTAGCCGAGTTAAAATCAACAGCATTTGATGGTGAAATTGCCGAAAATGAAATCGTAATTACCAGCGACACTTTGGTTTGGTTAAACGGAAAAGCACTCGGAAAACCAAAAGATTACAACGATGCATTTGATATTTTAAAGTCAATGTCCAATGCAACTCACGAAGTTTTTACATCGGTTTGTTTTGCAACAAATGCGACAAAAAATACGATTTGCGATGCTACAAAAGTGACTTTTAAAAAACTTTCTGATAACGAAATTCATTATTATCTAGAAAATTACAAACCGTTTGACAAAGCTGGTGCTTATGGCATTCAAGAATGGATTGGATTAATTGGAATCACAAAAATTGAAGGTTCTTATAGCAATGTAGTAGGTTTGCCGACCGAAAAAGTGTATGAATTTTTGGATAAATTATAGTTTATTTCCAAAGTTTATCGAAATCGAAAACAACTTGACAATTTTTATCTAATTCAAAAGTTAATTTTTCAACTTGTTTGTAATTATTATCAATTAATTCGAAAATTTCTGCATTTTGTTTAACATAATCAAGCATTATGTAAAATTTAACACCCTGCGATCGGTACATTTCAAATTTAATTGTTCTGTCTTTTGCCATTGTCGATGGCGATAATATCTCGATTATTAATGTTGGTGGAAATTCTAAAAAATCGGTTTTTAACTCTTCGCAAACAATCATTAAATCGGGTCTAACAACTGTAAATTCATTTATTTTCCAGTCTAATTCTACAAAAACAAGACAATCACAATCGGCTTTACTTAATGAAACATTTGCTTGAGTATTTGCCAAAGATAAAATTCGACTGTGTTTCCAAATAGCCGAAGGCAACATTTGATAAGGATAACCATCAATCAATTCCCAATCTTCTTTCCAATTTTTATAATCATTGTAAGTGTAAGTTGGTGCAGGAAAATTCGTTGTTCGCATTTTGATTATTTTATACAAATTTAATAAATTTAATTTATTTTTAGATGAAAAGAAATTATTTATAACAAGTTCAGTCATAAAATAGCCTAAAAAAATATTATTCAATTTTATTGGCACAATAATTGAATATTAATTAAATAATCAATCAAACATTAGATTAATGATAATTTAAATCCAAAAAAAATGAAAAAGATTCAATTGATTTTCTTGACAACAATATTGCTTTTTGCAATTAAAACAACTGCCCAAATTTCGGTAAGCATCAATTTGGGTTCGCGACCAACTTATCATCCGCCGCAAAGTTATTATTATGAAGACAATGTAGACTATTATTTTCTACCAGAAATAGAAGCATATTTTGACAATCGCGAAGGTTTATACATTTATTACAGTTCAAACCGATGGATTCGTTCTGCAAGATTGCCTCAAAATTGTGGTAATTACGATGTAAATAATGGTGTTAGAATTGCTGTAAATTGCTCAAATAACAATCCTTATGATGATTTTTATTCTCACAAAAGAAGATATTGTAAAACGGTTTATGTTGATAATCATCATAGTGATGACGACAATCATTATCACAAAAAACATAAAAACAAACACCATAAAAACAAACATCGTGATCACGACGATGATTAATTAAAAATAGAAAACAGCACAATTTATTAGTGCTGTTTTTTTTTCGATTATATTAACAAATTTAAACCCAGATTACGCATTAGGATTCGTTATGAAAACGATTTTTACAATAAAATTTGGGGCTCACGGAGTTTTTTAGAATGAAGACTTATGTTATATGTTAAGTTCTAAAAAATGAGTAAGTGCCAAATTTTGCAGTAATAATTGTTTGTAGTAGATTTCTAATGCATAATCTGGGTTAAAACATCAAAAAATTGTACATTTGAACTTTATAAAAACTTCAAATGCAAAAAATATTCCTTTCGATTTCAATACTTTTTTCAGGCTTTACAGCAAATGCACAACTACCAAATAAACCAAATGCTGTCGAAATATTCAATTCCATTCAAAAACTAAATTTTTTAGGTTCTGTTTTGTATGTTGCAGCTCATCCAGACGACGAAAATACAAGATTAATTTCTTATTTATCGAATGAGAAAAAGGCACAAACTGCTTATTTATCACTAACTCGTGGCGATGGTGGACAAAATTTAATTGGACCTGAATTACGAGAATTATTAGGCGATATTCGAACTCAAGAACTTATTGAAGCCAGAAAAATCGATGGTGGAATTCAGTTTTTTTCTCGTGCCAACGACTTTGGATATTCCAAAGTTCCAGATGAAACGCTAGAAATTTGGGACAAAAACCAAGTTTTAAGCGATGTTATTTGGACAATCAGAAAATTTCAACCAGACGTAATTATCAATCGATTCGACCATCGTTCGCCAGGAACAACGCACGGTCATCATACTGCTTCTGGAATGCTTAGTTTCGAAGCATTTGACAAAGTAAATGATGCAAGTGTTTTTTCAAATCAATTAAATTTAGTTAAAATTTGGCAACCTAAACGATTGTATTTTAATACTTCGTGGTGGTTTTATGGCACAAAAGAAAAATTTGCTGCAGCAGATAAATCAAATTTAATGAACTTAAAAACTGGCGTATATTATCAATCTATTGGAAAATCCAATCAAGAAATTGCAGCTTTAAGTCGCAGTCGTCATCAATCTCAAGGTTTTGGATCGACCGGAACTCGTGGCGAAGAAGACGAATATTTAGAACTTTTAAAAGGCGATTTGCCAAAAGATAAATCCAATATTTTTGAGGGAATTGACACAACTTGGAACCGTTTAAAAGGCGGAAACGAAATTGGAGTAATAATGTCAAATGTAGAAAAAAACTTCGATTTCAAGAATCCATCGGCATCGATTTCTGAATTATTAAAAGCCTATCAATTAATCGAAAAATTAGAAGAAGAACATTGGAAAAACATAAAATTAGAAGAAATTAAAAAAATAATAGCTTCTTGTTCAGGACTTTATCTTGAAGCTGTTGCCGAAAATCAAGAAGCCAATCCAAATAGTTTATTGAAAGTAAAAATCGAAGCTATTAATAGAAGTTTGGTTAAAATGAATTTAAAATCGATAACTTCAATAGCTAATTTAGCAAAAGAATTTGAAGCTAAAGAATTGTCATTCAATAAAAATATTTCTCAGAATATAGAATTTCAATTGCCTGAAAATTTGGAATATACAGCTCCATATTGGCTAAAAGAAAATGGAACGATAGGAATGTATCGTGTCGATGATCAAAAAAATATTGGCGTTCCAGATGTTATTCGTCAAGTAACCGTTAATTTTAATATTGATATTCAAGGACTTACAATTCCATTTTCTAGAAATATTGTTTACAAAATGAACGACGATGTAAAAGGCGAAATTTATCAGCCTTTGGATATTGTTCCAGATGTAACCTCATCATTTGTCGAAAAAGTTTATATTTTTAATTCGAATAAATCTAAAACGATTGCCGTAAAAATTAAATCTGGAAAAGAGGCGATTCAAGGAAAAATAAAACTCGAAATTCCAAAAGATTGGCAAGTTTCGCCATTAGAAAATCAATTTAAAATGGACAAAAAAGGCGAAGAACAAATCGTGATTTTTACCGTTACGCCATCAAAAGAAATCGGTGAAAGTTTAATAAAAAGTATTGTTACAATCGACGGAAAAACATTTGATAAAACCCAAATCGATATAAATTATTCGCATATTTACAAACAAATGGTTTTGAAACCAGCCGAAGCCAAGGTTTTGAAAATCGACTTGAAAATTAAAAACGAAAAAATTGCCTATATTATGGGTGCTGGCGACGAAGTTCCAAAAAGTCTGGCTGCAATGGGTTATGAAGTTACAATTATTAAACCAAACGAAATTACGACCCAAAATTTATTGCAATTTGACGTTGCGATTACTGGAATTCGAGCTTATAATGTTGTAAACGAATTGAAATACAAACAAGATATTTTGCTAGATTTTGTAAAAAATGGCAAAACTATGATAGTGCAATACAACACTTTAGACGATCTAGTTACTGATAAAATCGCTCCGTTTCCATTAAAAATTTCTAGAGATCGAGTAACAGAAGAAAATGCCGAAGTTAGATTTTTGGATAAAGAAAATTCAATTTTAAATACACCTAATAGCTTGACTTTGAAAGATTTTGAAGGTTGGAAACAAGAACAAGGATTGTATTATCCAAAAGAATTCGATAAGAATTTCAAAGCAATTATATCATCGAATGACAAAGGCGAAACGCCAAAAGATGGTGCTATTTTGCATTGTAAATATGGAAAAGGAAATTATATTTACACCGGAATTAGTTTTTTTAGAGAATTGCCCGAAGGTGTTTCTGGAGCATTTCGACTAATAGCAAATATGATTTCTGTGAAATAAAAAGCTGACATAGATTGCACAGATTTCACAGATTGCTTATTTAATAATTTTATAATTCTTAATTTTAAAATTTTTACCTAACTCAAATAGCAAATTTAATTTGTGTAAATCTGTGAAATCTGTGTCAAAAAAACAATAAAAAATGAAAAATAAAAAACCTTATTGGCAAAATAGTTACACTTGGTTATTGATAATCAATGCGTTGTTTATTGTTTTATTTTTTATGTTAATGCAAATTTATTCCTAATATTATGCAACAAATTGACTGGACAATATTAGTAATCACATTACTTTTTATCGTTTTTTATGGCGTTTATAAATCCAAAGGAAGCAAAAACGTCGAAGATTACATTCTCGGAAGCAAAGAAACGCCTTGGCACACAGTCGGACTTTCGGTTATGGCAACCCAAGCTAGTGCAATTACTTTTTTGTCAACGCCAGGACAAGCCTATCAAGACGGAATGGGTTTTGTGCAGTTTTATTTCGGGTTGCCAATTGCAATGGTCGTCATTTGCATAACATTTATACCTATATATAGTAAGCTTAAAGTTTTTACGGCTTATGAATATTTAGAACAACGTTTCGATCTAAAAACCAGATCATTAGCTTCTATTTTATTTTTAATTCAGCGTGGTTTAGGAACTGGTTTAACAATTTATGCACCATCAATAATTTTATCAACAATTCTAGGTTGGAATTTGACTTTATTGAATGTGATAATCGGTATTTTAGTTATTATTTACACAGTTTCTGGAGGAACAAAAGCGGTAAATGTGACACAAAAACAACAAATGTTTGTTATAATGTTTGGAATGTTTATGACTTTTTTTCTTATTTTACACTTGTTGCCTAACGATATGACTTTGTCCAATGCAATGCATATTGCTGGTGCAAATGACAAAATGAATATCTTAGATTTCTCATTTGATCCAAAAGAAAAATACACTTTTTGGAGCGGAATTACAGGCGGATTTTTCTTGATGTTGTCTTATTTCGGAACAGATCAATCGCAAGTCGGACGCTATTTATCGGGAAAATCGGTCAAAGAAAGCCAAATGGGTTTAATTATGAATGGCTTTTTAAAAGTGCCAATGCAATTTTTTATTCTATTAATAGGTGTTATGGTATTTGTATTTTTTCAGTTCAATGCTGTGCCTTTGCATTTTAATCCATCTAATAATATTTTGGTCGAAAAATCAAAATATGCTAAAGATTACAAAGCGTTAGAAAAAAAACTAAGCGATTTATCTGAGGAAAAAAAAGAATATAATTTGTTGTATATGGATCATTTGAACCAAAATTATGACAACCCAATTCTGCGAAAAAAACTCGTTTCATTATCAGGAAAAGAAAAAGATTTGAGAGAACAAGCTAAAGAAATAATTACAAAAGTTGATAAAAAAGCCGAAACCAATGACAAAGATTATGTGTTTATCTACTTTATATTAAATTATTTACCAAAAGGATTAATTGGTTTATTGCTGGCTGTAATTTTATCTGCTGCAATGTCATCATCTGCATCTGGATTGACCGCATTGGCATCGACAACCACAATCGATATTTATCGAAGAAACGAAAAAACCAAAAAATCCGATAAGCATTATGTTAATGCAACACGAGCATTCACATTACTTTGGGGAATTATTGCGATACTTTTTGCTTGCGTTGGAACACTTTTTGAAAATTTAATTCAGCTTGTAAATATTGTTGGATCAGTATTTTACGGAACTGTTTTAGGGATTTTTTTAGTTGGTTTTTATGTTAAATTTGTAAAAGCCAATGCCATTTTTTGGGGTGCAACAATTAGTCAATTAATTGTTTTTTACATTTTTTATCTTGATATAGTTGGTTTCTTGTGGTTGAATTTTATTGGTGCTTTATTGACATTAATATTGTCTTTAATATTTCAATTTTTTACACTTAATAAAGTTAAAGTTATTTCATAAAAAAACCTGCGACAAGCAGGTTTTCAATACATTTTAAATAAATATTATTTCTTGCTCCATTCAGCAATACTGTCATTATTCATTTTTACATAATCTTGGTTATCATCTTTTATTGCTCCAGCCAATGATAATTTTGCAGTTTCAATAGCACCTTTTTTATCATTCAATTTTGCTTGAATCAAAGATTTTTGGCGTTGGTACCAAAACGGAATATCTTTTCCAGCGGCTGTCATCCCAATTGCTTTATTTACATATTCCAATGCTTTTGTCATATCGCCATTAGATTGGTTAAAATATTGCGCTGCTTGAAAGAAATCTCCTGCACCTGCACCAGCCAAAGTTTTTTCTATACTTGCCATTGCCATCTTTTTAGTAGGAACTTCAAACTTTACAGCAACCAAAGTTTTTTCCCATGAAATCTCAATTTGTGCAGTATCATTATCCAAAGCTCCTATATTCATTGTAAAAGTTTCTACTTTTTTTGATAAATTTTCAGGAATTGCAGTCGTTTTTAAAGCTACTTTTGTATCATCAAACTTTTCTGGAGTTCCCCAATTTTCTGAATCAGAATAAAAAATAACTTCCCAAATATCAGCTTTTGGAGTTGCGAAAATAGCATATTTTCCTTTTTTCAGAGCCTGTCCGCCAATCATTACATCTTCGCTAAACGAAACAGTTGTATTTTTGTTTGCGCCAGTTCTCCACAATTTTCCGTAAGGAACCAAATCTCCAAAAACATTTCTACCTTTTGAACTTGGTCTAGAATATTCAATTTCGACATTTGTCAAACCAACAACTTGCTCTAACTTAGCTTTCGGGCTTGGTGCAGGAGTTTTAACTTGCGCTTCAACTACAAAATTGGCAATAATCATAGCCAACATTAAAATTATTTTTTTCATTGTTTTTATTTTTAAATTTTCCCAAAGATAGTTAACCTAAATAATTTTAGATGTTAATAATTTGATAAAACAATCTAATTTTGTTTAGCAGAAACTTTAAAATATTAAACAAATATTGTAATTTTACAAAAAATAATTCAATGAAAGTTTATACTTTTTCAAGAAAACAAAATGTTCCAATTACGATTGAAGAAGCATGGAATTTCCTAACAGATCCAACTAA
The DNA here is from genome assembly GCA_043728355.1 of Bacteroidota bacterium. Classification (GTDB taxonomy): domain Bacteria; phylum Bacteroidota; class Bacteroidia; order Flavobacteriales; family Flavobacteriaceae; genus Flavobacterium. Next base: position 25,872 of record JAYTMQ010000066.1, on the reverse strand, counting down.
TTTATCCATAATGACGCCATCGTATATGAATTTCAAGAAAATTTCTGATGACAATCGACCATTATATCCAGGACAAATTATTCAATATTCAGTTACACCATTACTCGGGATTCCTGCAAAATGGGTTTCAGAAATTACCCAAATCAAAAACAAAGATTATTTTGTCGACGTACAACTTTTTGGACCTTATGCAATGTGGCACCACAAACATTTCGTAAAAGAGATCGATGGCGGCGTCGAAATAGAAGATTTAATAGATTATAAAATACCGTTAGGAATTCTGGGTCAAATCGTGCATCCGTTTTTGGTAAAACCAAAACTCGAAGAAATTTTCTCTTTCAGAAAAGCCAAATTAATTGAACTTTTTGGCGAATTTAAATAATTAATATTTTTGGCGTTACGGCAGAAAAACCCGTCGGGCTAATCGCTCCCAATTTTTTTATTGACTTAAAAAAGGCAATAAAAAAGATTTCCGCTTTTAGCCCTAACGCAACCCAGAATTCAAGAAATGAATTATCAATAAATAGAGAAATTAAAAAAATGAATATATTTTGGTTCCGTCGTGATTTACGAATCGATGACAACAAAGGTTTTTTCGAAGCATTATCATCAGAAACATCAGTTTTGCCGATTTTTATATTTGATAATAAAATATTAAGCGAACTTCCAAAAGATGATTCGAGAGTGAATTTTATTCATTCAAGATTAGAAAAAATAAATCAAGAACTTCAAAAAACTGGAAAATCATTAGCCGTTTTTCACGGTGAACCCGAAAACATTTGGAAACAAATTCTTTCCGAAAACAAAATCGAAAAAGTTTATTTCAATCACGATTACGAACCTTACGCTCGCGAACGCGACAAAATGGTATACGAATTACTGCAAACAAACAATATTGAAATAAAAAATTTCAAAGATCAAGTAATTTTCGAAAAATCAGAGGTTACCAAAGACGATGGCTTGCCTTATGTGGTTTACACGCCTTATTCCAACAAATGGAAATCAAAATTCAAAGAAATTGTTATTGAAAATTTCAAATCTGAAACTTTGTTAAACAAAATTGCAATCCACAACTATCCATTTTTAAGTTTAAAACAAATTGGTTTTGAACCATCAGAAATTAAAATTCCAGAATTTGATATTTCTGAAAATTTAATCGATAATTATGAGGCAACACGAAATTTTCCTGCTCTTGACAAGACTTCAAAACTTGGAGTTCATTTAAGATTTGGATCGGTTTCTGTTCGCAAAATGATTGCAAAAGCCATCGAAAGCGAAAACGAAACATTCTTTAAAGAACTAATTTGGCGCGAATTTTTTATGCAAATTCTTTGGCATTATCCACACACAAAATCATCAAGTTTTAGACCAAAATACGATGCAATTGTTTGGGACAATAACGAAGATTTATTCCAAAAATGGTGCAATGGTAAAACAGGTTATCCTTTTGTAGATGCTGGAATGCGCGAACTCAATAAAACTGGACACATGCACAATCGCGTACGAATGATTGTGGCGAGTTTCTTGTGCAAACATTTATTAATAGATTGGCGTTGGGGCGAAACTTATTTTGCTCAAAAACTACTCGATTATGAACAATCTAGCAATGTTGGCAATTGGCAATGGGCAGCAGGATCTGGTGTTGATGCTGCACCTTATTTTAGAATTTTTAATCCCACCGAACAAATCAAAAAATTCGATAAAGATTTAAAATACATCAAAAAATGGATTCCTGAACTCGAAACAAAATTTTATCCCGAACCAATTATTGAACATAAATTTGCTAGAGAAAGATGTTTGAGGATTTATAAAGAAGCAGTAGGGTAGGGCGTAAAATTAAAATTTTAGCATTTGCTATATAATTGACATTAAAAACTTTAAATTAAATAAAAATTTATAAGTTTGTAAAAATTATAATTTACTCAAAAATAAACAGCAACTTTCAAATTAATTACTCAAACAAATCTTTTATGAAAAACCTATTCAATTTAAAAACTACAGTTTTATTTGCTGTTTTAATTTTATTCAATTTTTCTTGCAGTGATAACGAAGTTGTAGTTCCTAAATCCGAGGAACAACCAACTGTCATTGTTTCTAGCGACAATACAATTTCAGGAAAAGTTATTTCAAATGCAGATTTTTCTATTCTTGAAGAAGCATTAATCAAGACTAATCTTCTTACAACATTACAATCCAATGCAAGTCAATATACAGTATTTGCTCCAAAAAACGCAGCATTTACTACTTATTTAGCAACTACAAATTATGCTACAATAAATGAAGTTCCAACTTTAATATTAAAAGAAATTTTATTAAATCATGTTTTGACTGGTTCGAAAAAAGCAATTGATTTGTCAAATAATAGTTATGTTAAAACTTTAGCAAAAGGCACAGCAAATTCATCAAATAATCTTGATATGTATGTTAGTAAAATTACAATCTCTTCTAATTTAATTTTAAAGTTAAACGGAATTTCTACTGTTACTTCAACAGATATTCAGGCTACAAATGGTATTATACATTTTGTTGATACAGTGATTGTATTACCAAAAATAAGTAATCACATTGGAGCAAATCAAAATTTGACTTTTTTTAGTGGACTTATAAACAGTTCTAATCAAATTGATTTTCTTGAGATTCTTAATAATCTAGAAGTAAAAACTGTTTTTGTTCCTACAAATGACGCTTTTGATGCATTTAATATAGAACTAGCCACTTTGCCATTATATCCATTTGGATTGACAAGTGTAACACCTACTAAAATAGCTAAAGTATTAAAATATCATGTTGTTTCAAGTAATTTATTAGCAGCATCACTTACTGATAATTTGGTTTTGTATACATTATTATTTGGTCCACAACAATCTTTTCAGATTCTAAATCCAATAACAGGCAAATTTATAAAAGATATTTCAAACAGAGAGAGCAAAATTATTTTGAAAGATGTTCAGTGTTCTAATGGTGTTTTACACATAATAGATAAAGTTTTGTTACCAAATTTATAGAAATTTATTTATGTTATTTATTTTAAAAAAGACCTAAATCATATAAGATTTGGGTCTTTTTTGTTGAAATATATCAATAAAATACCATAATAATGGTATTACTTTTTATTTAACCCAGATTACGCATTAACAATCTACTCAACTTCATTTTTCTTCAAATTCAAGCACTTACTCATTTTTTAAATTTTGAAATATAACATATATCTTTATTAAAAAAATTCCGTGAGCATATGAATTTATTGAAAAATCTTGTTTCCCTACGATTCCTAATGCGTAATCTGGGTTTAACTAATGAACACAATAATTTATAATAAAGATATTTTCTTAAATTAACTTATTTTGAATTTTGTTCATTAAAATTAAGTGAATTTTAAATAGACATAATAAGAACATTTAATGTATTGATTAACAACGGTTAAAAAATTCATAATTTTTATATTTTGTACAATATTTTTAAACTACAACGTTTTAGTTTTGTAATATTAATCAACTAAATAAAAAAATCATGAGGAATTTATTTAAAATTAAAACATTTGCAATTTTAACAATTATTGCACTTTTCAGTTTAGCATCATGTTCAGATGATGACACAACTACAACAAACCCAACACCAACAGCTGACAACACTATTGCTGCAAAAGCAGTAGCAACTGCTGATTTATCTATTTTGGTCGCAGCATTAACCAAAACAAATTTGGTTGCAACATTGCAAGGTGCTGGATCTTTTACTGTTTTTGCTCCAAATAATGCTGCTTTTACTGCGCTTAATATTTCGGTTGCATCAATTAATTCTTCAACACCATCAGAAGTTGAAAGTTTAAAACAAATTTTATTAAATCATGTAGTTTCTGGCGCAACAACTTCAGGACAATTAACTGACAATTCTTATTTGAGAACTTTTGGTTTAGGAGCAGCATCTACAACTAATAAACTAAGCATGTTTGTTAAAAAGACAACATCTGCTTCAATTACAACTGTTAAATTAAACAATAATTCAACTGTGACTATTCCTGATATAATTGCATCTAACGGTGTAATACATATTGTTGATAAAGTAATAACTGCTCCAACAATAATTGATTTAGCAGCTGCAAATTCTAACTTTTCATCTTTGGCAGGTGCTTTGACTACAGCAAGTTTGATTACTACTTTGCAAGGAACAGGATCTTTTACAGTATTTGCTCCTGACAATACTGCATTTGCAAATTTGACTACTGAATTGGCACCCGTAGATCCTAATACTGCTCAATTAACGAATGTTTTAAAATATCATGTAGTTTCTGGTAATTATTTGCAATCTAATTTACCTACTGTAATTGCCGCTGGTCCTACAGTAACTTTAAATCCACAAACTATTGTAATAAGCCTAACTGGTGGTGCAAATATAACAGGGTCGAAAGTTCCTGCAAGACCAGCAAGTAAAATTACTACAACCGATATTCAGGGTAACAATGGTGTTATTCATGTAATTGATAAAGTTTTATTGCCAGCAACATTTTAATTAAATTATATTTAAAATAAAAAACCCAAATCTTAAATTAGATTTGGTTTTTTTTTTGTTATTACTTTTTCTTTTCGTTAAGTTTTTTCTGAGCTTCGGCTTGTTCCATTACATCGTTAAGTTTTTGACGAAATTTGCCTACTTTCTTAGGTTCTTTTAGTTTATTTTCTTGAATCTGAGCGTGAATTTTGTCACTGTCAACAATGTAATTCTTGATTACAAACATAATTCCGATTGTAATTAAGTTTGATATTAATGTATACAAACTCAATCCTGAACCATAATTGTTGAAGAAAACCAACATCATTACAGGAGATAAATACAGCATTATTTTCATCATTTTTGCCATATCAGGCATTCCTTCTTGCGTTGGAGCTTGCATTTGGTTGTCTGCTGATGTCATTTTTGTATAAAAGAAAATCGCTATTGCTGCTAATAAAGCAAACAAACTAACGTGATTTCCATAAATTGATGACAAAATAGGAATGTGCTGTTTCCAAGACAAAACATTATCGAATGCTGATAAATCGTCTGCCCAAAGGAAACCTTTTTGTCTCAACTCGATTGCTGCTGGAAAAAACTGAAATGAAGCATACATAAATGGCAACTGAATTAATGCAGGAATACAACCAGCCATTGGATTGACTCCAGCTTTGTTGTACAATTTCATTGTTTCTTGTTGCTTTTTCATTGCATCTTTAGAATATTTTTCGCCCAATTCTGCAATTTCGGGTTTCAGAACTTTCATTTTTGCTGATGATAAAAATGATTTATAAGTTATTGGCGACATTGCAATTTTTATGATTATTGTAAAAATAATAATCGCAATTCCTAAAGACAATCCCAAATTGATATTTAAAAATCCAAAAAGTGGAATAAAAATAAACATATTTATCCAACCGAAAATTCCCCAACCTAGCGGAATAATTTTCTGTAATCCTTTGTCGTATGTATTTAATAATTTGTAATCTGTTGGCCCAAAATATAAATTCATTTTATAATCAACTTCGCCGCTAGTAAATGCTAATGGCAAATTGGCTTTGAATTGTTTCAAGAATAAAGAATCTTTTTCTTTGTTTATAATTAAATTATTTGACTTGAATTGTGCTTTTTCAAATGGTGTTTTCGAAACAAGAATGGTAGAGAAAAAATGTTGTTTAAAAGCTAAATAACTAACTTTTTCTGGGTTTTCTTCTTGATTTTCGCCTTGTCCAACATAATCGTCTTTTCCGTCTTCGTATTCAAAACGCAAATCTGTGTATTGATTTTCGTAAGAAACGCTTTTTTCGTTGCGAATGGTTTTTAGGTTCCATTCTAAATCTAATGGTTTTGAAATATTCAATGTTTTTGATAATCCTTGTGAACGAATATCAAAATCTAGCATATAATCATTGGCTTTCAAAGCATATTTATATTCTAAAAACTCATTGGCACCAGCTTTTAATTTCATTGACAAAGTTTGCACATCACCAGATTTTGATAGTGTTGGTTCAAAAAATAAATCTTTTGTGTTGAGAATTCGATTGTCGTTGGTTTGCAATTGAATACTTAAATCAGCATTATTATTTTTGATGATTTCGACTAATTGTCCAGATCCTTTTTTAAACTTTTCGAATTTTTTTAATGTTGCATCGACAACAAATCCGCCTTTGTTCGAAATTTTTAATACAACCAAATCGTTTTCAAGTGTTGTTAAACCATCTTTTGCAGTTGGCAACGATGCTGAATAGGCAAAATTTCCTAAAGTTGCTTTTAGTTTAGCTGTTTGCAAAGTATCATTTGCAGATGTTTCAATAGCTTCAGAAGTTTTTGCAACTTGAACTAATTTTTCTTTGGCTAAAGCCGTAGCTTTTTCGGTTTGTGCTTTTTTTGCTTTTTCGGCAGCAAGTTCTTTTTCGGTTGGTTGTGCATTATAAAACATCCAAGCGATGATCACAAAAAGTAATACGAAACCAATTAATGATTTTTTGTCAAATTTATTTTCTTCCATTCTTTTTTTTAAAAATTTATGCGATTTAGGGTTGGTTACTAACCTTTATTAATATTCGAAAATCTTAATCGTTTAGCCCCGATTAAAGGGAAAATCCTTTTTTAAAATTGATTTTTTTCAATTTTAAAAAAGATTGGAATGAAAAGCGGGAACTGCCATTGCTGAAAATGAATGAATATTCGCTTCTTGTTATTTTTAATTCTTAATTCAATTTTAGATGCACTGTCGTATATTACTAAAAAAAAATATAATATTTTACTTATATGATTTTTTGTTTTTGACCATTGCGGAAACGAAACTAACGAAAATTGGGTGCGGATTGGCAACCGTACTTTTGTATTCTGGATGGTATTGAACGCCGATGAAAAACGGATGATTTTTTATCTCGATTATTTCTACCAAACCTGTTTCTGGGTTAATTCCGGTTGAATGTAAACCAGCATTTTCAAGCTTTTTAGTGTACTCGTTATTGTATTCATAACGGTGGCGATGGCGTTCAGAAATTGTTGATTTTCCATAAATTTTATGTGCCAAACTTCCTTCTTTTAAGTCACATTTCCAAGCTCCGAGACGCATTGTCCCGCCTTTGTCGATAATGTTTTTTTGCTCTTCCATTAAATTAATAACTGGATTTTTTGTTGCCTCGTCCATTTCGGTAGAGTTGGCATCTTTTAAACCAAGAACATTTCTTGAATATTCAATTACAGCCATTTGCATTCCGAGACAGATTCCAAAAAACGGGATATTGTTTTCGCGAGCGTAACGAACTGCATTGATTTTCCCTTCGATTCCACGACCTCCAAAGCCTGGTGCAACTAGTATGCCATCAAGGTTTTTTAGTTGTTCTTCTGCCGTTTTGTCATCTAAAAACTCAGAATGAATGCTAATTACATTAACTTTGGTTTCGTTGGTTGCTCCAGCGTGAATGAATGCTTCGAGAATTGACTTGTATGAATCTTGTAATTCGACATATTTTCCAATTAAACCAACGTTTACCGTATGTTTTGGATGCTTTAATTTATGTAAAAAAATATTCCAGTTTTTTAAATCTGGAGTTGCTTTTTTGGGTAAATTTAATTTTTTTAGTGTTACAACATCCAAACCTTCTTCAAGCATCAAGTTTGGAACTTCATAAATGGTTGATGCATCGATAGATTGAATGACAGCCTCACGTTTTACATTACAAAAAAGTGCCAATTTATGTCGCAAATCTTCCGATAATTCGTATTCTGTTCTGCAAACTAAAATATCAGCTTTTATACCGCTTTCCATTAAGGTTTTTACAGAATGTTGTGTCGGTTTAGTTTTTAATTCACCTGCTGCTGCAAGATAAGGCACTAAGGTTAAGTGAATTACTATTCCATTATTTTCGCCTAATTCCCAAACGAGTTGACGAACTGATTCTATATAAGGTAAAGATTCAATGTCGCCGACAGTTCCACCAATTTCTGTGATTACAATATCATAATCTCCAGAATTGCCTAGCAATTGCATTCTTTCTTTAATTTCGTTGGTAATATGCGGAACAACTTGTACGGTTTTACCAAGAAATTCGCCACGTCGTTCTTTTTCTATTACTGACAAATAAACGCGTCCTGTGGTAACATTATTTGCTTGAGAAGTTGGCACATTCAAGAATCTTTCATAATGTCCAAGGTCTAAATCGGTTTCGGCACCATCATCGGTAACATAACATTCCCCGTGTTCATAGGGATTTAGTGTTCCTGGATCGACGTTTATATATGGATCGAATTTCTGAATCGTGGTTCTATAGCCACGAGCTTGCAATAATTTTGCCAACGATGCTGCAATAATTCCTTTCCCTAGAGAAGAAGTTACGCCACCAGTAACAAAAATATATTTAGTTGGATTCATTTTATGTTTGATTTGTGTTGTTGTTTTTGGTAGTTAGTTCAAAAACGACGCAAAAGTACAATTTTAATTGGATATTTTGACAAATTGTAGATTAGATAATTTTGATTTTTTTGTGTTGAAAATCTTTATTTTAAATAGTTTCAACAATTGTTAATATTTATTTAACCTTAAGTATTAATTTGTTGGAGTTTGTATTGTAATTATTTATATATTTGACACTTAACCAAAAAAATAAATTATTATGGACAAAAAAATGATTTCAATTATTAGTTACATCACTATTATTGGTTGGGTAATTGCTTATATGGCAAACAATGGAAATGCTGAAAAGTCTTCTTTAGCGAAATTTCATTTAAAACAAAGTTTAGGTTTGGGTATTGTTGGAATTTTATTTTCAATTGCTTTAACAATTATTGGTTCAGTAGTACCGACATTAGCATCTATTTTAAGTTTAGGAAATCTTGCTCTTTTAGTGTTTTGGGTTATTGGAATTATGAATGCAAACAATGAAGAAGAAAAACCGTTACCTATTATTGGTTCTATGTTTCAAGATAAATTTGATTTTATTCAATAATTATTTCTAATCTACATTCAAAAAACCTGTTTGAAAAACTTCAAACAGGTTTTTATTTATACGGATTTGGATATTTAAATTTAATATTTCGAATTAATTCTTCTAAACCGTTTAATTTTAATTCGTAAATAAGTTTTAATTGTTCGCCTAATTCTCCTTTTGGAAGCCGGTTGTTGTGAATCCAAACCATGTAATATTCTGGTAAATCTATTAAATGCTTGCCTTCATATTTGCCGTAAGGCATTTTGGTATGGGCTAATTTAATTAATTGTTCTTGGTTTGAATCCAAAATAAAGTGCTTTTTTTGAGTTTTAGACTGCATTCAGTTAGACAAAATCTATGTTTTAAATAAAATTATATTTTCCAGTTTATAATAATATCTTTTTCGATATCTGGATTTAAACTGAGCAAAACTGGACAATTCATTGCTGTTCTTTCAAGAATTATTTTGTTTTTATCGTCTAAAGCAATATTTATATTCATAATTATTCTGATTCTTGCAACTTTTCTTGGCTCAGATTGCATATATTTTGTTACTTCGACAGTTGATCCTTCAATATTTATTTCTAAATCTCTAGCTTTTATTGCCATAATTGTCATCATACAACTGCCTAATGCATTGGCTAACAAGTCAGTTGGAGAAAAAGATTCTCCTCGTCCATTATTATCTATTGGTGGATCTGACAAAATTATTGTTCCCGATTGAATGTGCTCTGAAGATGTTCGTAAATCGCCTAAATAAGTAACTAATGATGTCATAATTATTCTGCTTCTGTTATTGTTAAATCGCTGTTATACTGTAATATAAATAAACCTTTATTGATGTATCCGCCAGTAATTTTTTTCTGATAGTCGAATTTGCTTTCAACCAATTCCGACGCAGATTCGTTAATTGTTTGTTCGTAAGATTTATTTTGTGACAACCTTAACATCGTGTCAAAAGTTATATCAAATCCTCGTATTGCATATAAACTGGGTAGAATTTTATTTTTCTTTTTAAAAGAAATTTCGAATATTTTGGCGTTAGTAGAATTATTATCTCGTGAAAGTGATGGATATGTCATTTTTAGTTTTGTTAATCTAGACAATGCAATTTCGTCGAATTCTAATGTTGGATTGTTTTCTAGAATAACCAATCTGATATCAAAATCTTTTAAAGAAGCGATTAATACATTTGTTGTTGACAAAATAAAATTAGTTTGTTCTGATGCTAAAATAACATAATTTATTTTGTCTTTAATCAATAAAGATTTTAAACTTTCAACAGACAAATTTCCTTTTGAATCGATAATTGCTAGTTTTGTTTGTTTTTGATTTTCAAGAATGTATTTTTTGATAGCCACTTTTTTTGAGTCAACAACCGCAATAATATTTGCTGATTTTTCTTGCATAAAATCAAACATTTCATCTTTTATAAATTCGCTTGACGGCATAGATGTATAAAGATTCTTGAAGTTTTTTCCTGCATCTTTTGATAATGGAGAAATTACTGGAACATTATCAGATTCTAATAATTCAGCCACTTTATCAGAATGTGTTTTATAAAAAGGTCCAATTATCGCATTGTAACTTTTAAGATTATTTTCGTTGACTAAGCTTTCTACATTCGATGAATTTTTGGTTTCTTTTGAGTCTAAAATTTTAATATCGATGTTCATTCCAAGAGTTTTAGCCGAATCGATTGCCATTAATGCGCCTGCATAAAAATCTAAAGTCATGTTAAGAAATCCATCTTTTTTTAATCTTTTTTCTTGACCAATTATAGAATCTCCTTCTATTTTTGCGATATTAAAAGGTAATAATAATGCTATTTTTTTCTTTTCTCCATTTTTAATAAACCTTGACAATTCTGATTTTTCTTTTTTTACAACCGATTTAATTGAGGTTGTTGTTGGTACTTTTATGGTCATTCCTTCTTGCAATCCATTTGTCAATTCTGGATTTATTTCAATTAGGTTTTCTTGACTTAAAGTGAACATTTTAGACAAACTATATAATGTTTCTTTCGATTTTACAACATAATCTATGTAATCTCCAACTTTTGGTTTTGGCAATTCTTTAACAATTACTTCTGGTTTAATAACGTTTATAACCGTTTTTGTTGTATCGACTTTAGTTGGTATTACTTTTGGAACAACTGGTTTTGGTCTTTTTCCTGAAATGTATAATTTGGTTCCAATTTGCAACCCTATAACAATTTCTGGATTCAGTTTTTCGAGTTCTTGGATTGTTATTTTATATTTTTTGGCAATTGCATATTTAGTTTCTTTTGCTAAAACTTCGTGCAAAACAGTTTTGTTTTTATCAATTTTTTCTGGTTCGGTTGTTTTGAACTCGATAGGTTTTGGAGCGTTTTTGTAAGGAATTTTGATTAATTGACCCAATTTCAAACCAACTTCTGCAATTGATGGATTAAAGTTAACCAAATCTTGAACAGTAATTCCATATTGTTTTGCGATTCCATAAACCGTTTCTTTTGCAGCAACTTTATGAGTTGTTATTTTTTTTGCATTTTTATCTTGAGCAAAAACTAAGTTTAAACTCAAAACAGTTAGCATTATAATTATAAAATATTTCATTTTTGAGTTGTTTTATTTTTCGTTTCTGATTTCTAAAATAATTGCTTTTTCGAAATCTGGTTTTTTTTCATTTATTTTAAATTGGTACAAAACTTCGTCTAGTTTCTCAGAATATTTTGTGTAAACATAATAAGAAAAAATATTAAAATCATATATAAATCTTGTTTCTGTTTGTCCAGCACTAATTAATTTAGACGCAAATTTATCTCTAGAATTGGCTTCATTAAAAGTATCTAAAACCAAATAAAAACCATTTTTTACATCTTTTAAGTTTTTTAAGACTTTTATATATGCTGTTTTATCATTATTTAAATTTTCGTCTTTTAACGATTTTTTTATAGTGTCAGCTGTAACTTTCTCTGGTAAATTATCAGAAGCTAATAAGTCTTTGATGACTTTTTTCTCTTGATGTTTTAATTTTAATAAAGCCATTTTATCATCATATTCTCGAGCTTCAGAGCTGTAAAAGGTTGCTTTTCCGATTCTGCGTTTTATTTCTTTATTTTTAACTATTCCTAATGAATCAATTTTTGTTACCAATATTTTATTTTTAGTATCCATTTTTGATTGTTCGGTTTGAATTTTATAAATATCGTCAATTAAGCTTGATCCTACCGTTGGATTTTGAGATTTTACTTTTTTGTTTTCTTTGACTTTTTGTTTGAAAACTTGTTTTTCATCTTGTTTAATTCTTTGTACTTTATTCATTATTAACGAATAAGTCTTGCGATTATCAGCTAAATCTCTTTTAAGTTGAAATAAAAGTTCATTGGTTTTCTCAGAATTATCTTCAGCATCTTTTTGCAATTTTTTTGAATTTTCTAAATCTGTAATTTCAGAATTTTTTAACAAAACCAATTCATCATTCATAGTTACGACTAATGAATCTAGTTTAGAAATCAAAATATCTTGAATATTTCTGTTTGCATCAAGAACCAATTTTAATTTTTCGGCAGAATTACCTTTTACAGCATCGATTGCATTCAAATTTATTTTCAGATTATTAACTTGAATAACCTTTTGATTCATTTGTTTTTGAACGTTCAATTTATCATTTACTTCTTGCAATTCAATATCTTTAGCTTTATTTTTTTCGATTTCTACTTGTTTTTCAGCTAAAGCAACCATCAATTCTTCGCTGTCGTTTTTTGGTTTTATTGCATTTATATTGATTGCTAATTTTGTACCTTCATTCAATCCAGAAATAATTTCAGGATTTTGAGCTTCAAGTTGCTCAATCGAAATTGCATATTGTTTCGAAATTGAATATTTTGTTTCTTTTGGTAAAACTGTATGAAAAATCGTTTCAGAATTTATAATTCTTGCTTGACCAGAAAGTGTTTTCTTTTTATTTGGAATATTAATTATTTGTCCAATTTTTAAACCATTTTTAATAACTTCGAAATTATTAAAATCTAAATCTTGAACAGAAACGTTATATAATCTAGCAATACTGAACAAAGATTCTTTGGCTAAAACGGTATGAGTTGCTTTTTCAACATTTAAATTATTTAAATTAACTGGAATTGCCAATGTTTTTTTATCAAGAATATTTAATTTTTGACCTGCTTTTAATCCTTCTAAATGCAGAAATTTATTTGCTCCTTTAATTTGTTCTTCAGTTAGATTATATTTTTTTGAAATCCCATATAAAGTTTCTTTTTCTAGAACTATATGTTCGATTGCTGTTTGCGCATTTGCATAACAAAAATTCAAAAAGGCTAAAACTAAAATAATTTTTTTCATAATTTATTATATTTCAAATATCAAAAATCAATTTCAATTTCAAAAAATCTGAAATCTAAATTCGTTAATCTACATTCTAAAATCATTATTCCCATTCAATTGTTGCAGGTGGTTTGGAACTAATATCATATACAACTCTATTTACACCTTTTACTTTATTAATAATATCATTCGAAATTCTCATCAAAAAATCATAAGGCAAATGTACCCAATCTGCTGTCATTCCATCAGTTGATTCAACTGCTCTCAACGCAATTACTTTTTCATAAGTTCGCTCATCGCCCATAACTCCAACGCTATTTACAGGAAGTAAAATTGCTCCAGCTTGCCAAACTTTGTCATATAAATTCCATTCTCTTAATCCACTTATAAAAATTGCGTCAACTTCTTGCAAGATACGAACTTTTTCTGGAGTAATATCTCCGAGAATTCTTATAGAAAGTCCTGGTCCAGGAAACGGATGACGACCCAATAATTCTTTGTCAATGCCAAGAGTAGCACCTACTCGACGCACTTCGTCTTTAAAAAGCATTCGCAAAGGTTCAACAATTTTTAATTTCATGTAATCGGGTAAACCACCTACATTATGATGTGATTTGATTGTTGCACTTGGTCCTTTTACAGAAACCGACTCAATTACATCTGGATAAATAGTTCCTTGAGCCAACCATTTTACATCTTCGATAATTTTAGATTCATCGTCAAAAACTTCTATAAAAACACGACCAATTGTTTTTCGTTTTGTTTCAGGATCACATATTCCAGCTAATTCGCCTAGAAAACGATTGCCAGCATCTACACCTTTGACATTCAAACCCATTCCTTTATATTGATTGAGAACACTTTCGAATTCGTTTTTTCGTAATAAACCATTGTTTACAAAAATGCAATACAAGTTTTTACCAATTGCTTTGTGCAATAATACCGCTGCAACTGTAGAATCTACGCCACCAGAAAGCCCTAAGACAACTTTATCATCTTTTATTTTTTCTTGTAAATCTTTTATACAATCGTCGACAAAAGCATTTGGAGTAAAGGTTTGTGGAACTTCAGCAATTTTCACTAAGAAATTTTCGAGTAATTGTTTTCCATCTATTGAATGATAAACTTCAGGGTGAAATTGAATTGCGTATGTTGTTTCGCCATTAATTTTATATGCAACATTTTCGACATCGTGTGTGCTTGCTAGTTTTATACCGTTGGTTGGCAATGTTTTGATAGAATCTGAATGTGACATCCAAACTTGCGAATTAAGATTGATGTTTTCAAAAAACAATTCATTCTCTTTAATGTAAGTAAGATTTGCACGACCATATTCTCTTGTGTCTGATTGCGCTACTTCTCCTCCAGAAAAATGCGATAAATATTGCGCGCCATAACAAACTGCTAATAATGGCATTTTGCCTCGAATATTAGACAAATCAGGATGCAAAGCATCTTGTGATCGAACAGAAAATGGACTTCCACCAAGAATTACAGCTTTGTAACTTGATAAATCGGTTGGAATTTTATCGAATGGGAAAATTTCGCAAAAAATGTTTAATTCCCTTACACGGCGAGCAATAAGTTGAGTGTACTGCGAGCCAAAATCTAAAATAAGTACGTTGTGTTGCATAGGCAAAAATAGATTTTTTTTATTTGATAAGAAAATTGAAAAATGACAAATTTTATTTTTTTTAATTTTATGTAAACAATTTATTACTTTTGCACTCTGAAAATTTGAAAATAAAATGAATAATCCTCTAGATAAAACAGAAAAATTATATGTAATTCCGACAAAATTTAGAATGTTAGAAAATTTACATATTGTTTTTTGGTTAATAAAAGATTTGTGTTGGTGTATTGTTTACAAACCTCTTGGTTTGTTTATGATTTTTCCAACTTTGATAATTGCAGGTTACATTATGTGGCAAAATCGGAAAATTGAATCAGAATTATATCATAATCTTGCTGTGTTTTTTTGGATTTTATCAAATTCACTATGGATGGTAAGTGAGTTTTTTGTTTTTGATACATTAAAAATTTTCGGAAATTTTACAGGAAAAGAATTGGCTTTAATACCATTTATAATAGGTTTGGGGATTCTTTGTCTTTATTATGTAAAGTTTTTAGTATTTGGTAAAATTAATATAATCGAAGAAAATGTAATTCAAAAACAAATTATAATAGAACCAATTTCTAAATAGTTTTGAGGTTTATTTAGAAAATCCTATAAAATTTTATCTAACAAAATAGTATTACAAACTTCTAAAATAATGCAACAACCTTCTCGAATTTCATCTTCAGAAATTGTTAAGGGTGGCGTGATTCTTACAGCACATTTTTCGAATAATAACCAAAATAAAATTAAACCTTTGTCTTGACAATTCAAAACTATTTTATTTGTAATTTCTTCGTTTTCAGTCATTAAAGCAAGCATTAATCCTAGTCCACGAACTTCTTTAATTAATGGATGTACTAATAATTGTCTAAAAAGTTTTTCTTTAACTAATGTGTCTGCAATTAATGTTGTTTCCGTAATTTCTTGTAAAGTTGCCAAACAAGCGGCAGCAATTACAGGATGACCACCAAACGTGGTAATATGACCAAGTTTTGGTGCGTCGCTCAATAAATCCATATGTTTGGCAGATGCTACAAATGCGCCAACAGGCATTCCGCCACCCATACCTTTTCCGATAATAATAATATCTGGAACAAAATCATAATTTTCGAAACCAAATAATTTTCCAGTTCTGCCAAATCCAGGTTGAATTTCGTCTATTATCATCATTGCACCAACTTCGGTACAACGAGCTCGAACTTTGTTCAAAAAACCATTTTCGGGTTGAATAAACCCTGCACCACCTTGAATACTTTCGAGAATTATCCCAGCGGTTTTTGTTGTTATTTTTTGAATATCGGCTTCATTATTGAATGTAATAAAATCAACATCGGGAATCAAAGGTCTAAATGCTTGTTTGCGTTCTTCGAAACCCATTACACTCATCGAACCCATTGTATTTCCGTGATAAGCGTTGTTACAAGAAATTAATTGACTGCGACCAGTAATTCTTCTAGCCAATTTTAGTGCGCCTTCGCAAGCTTCGGTACCTGAATTGACCAAATAGGTTTTCTCTAATGGGTAAGGTAAGTTTTCGGCTAATAATTTGCAATATTCTACTGCTGGACTTTGCGAATATTCTCCATAAACCATTACGTGCGAATAGCGATCGAGTTGGGTTTTGACTGCATCATTTACTCTTTTTGGTTGATGACCCAATGCACAGGCAGAAACTCCAGCAACAAAATCTAAATATTTTTTGTTGTCGCAACTGTATATATAGGAACCATAAGCAAAAGCGATTTGCATTCCCAATGGATATGGTGTTGTTTGAGCTTGGTATTTTAGAAAATCGTTCATTTTTTTCTAGTTTGCAGATTACAGAATGCAGTATTAAGTTTTAAATTTTCTTGTAAACTGCTAACTGAGATTCAGATCTGCTTCCTGAAAACTGAATACTGCCAACTGAAATCTGAATATTGATTACTTTTTCTGCTTCTTATCGTAATTAATCGTTTCTTTTCTGGCTGGCATTTCGACTTCTTCGTTGGGTTCGCATTTTTCTGCTTTAGCTTTTTTGGTTATTCGGTCGTCCAAATCTTTTTCTTCTTGCGGAAAAATATCTGCCATCGTTTTTATATGTTCATCGCCACGCCAAATAAAACCTCGAAGTTTTCTGGCATTTTCTGGCAAATCTTTCTCAGGATAAATTGTTCCATCAACATTTGTGAAAAATGTCATTGTGTCAACAGTATTGCCATCTAGCGTTAAATTTATTTTAGAACTCACATTTTTATTGATACCAATAAGTTCTTTTTCGTCGTTTCGCATAAAATAAATTACTTCGGTATTTTTGACAATATCGCATTCGTATAGTTTGCTCTCTCGAAATTTTCCATACAAATTTTGTCCTTTTACTTGATTATAGCCAGTGCCAATTGTGTCTTTTGATACCAAAAATGCGTTGTTTAAAACTTTTAATGAATCGAGCTTTTGGGTTTTATTATTACCGATTAAGTTCATAACATCGCCAGTCATTTGATTGTCGAAATTCCAAATTACAGGGTTTTTTATTAACTTTGTTAATGCTTTTTTGGAATCTGAATGAATAGAATCGCACTTGCCAGTCAAATCCTTTTTGAAGAATCTCGCATCTGTATAGCCTCGAAGAATTCGATTGCCTTCTGGACCTGTTATCAATAGTTTTTTGGCGTGAATATACACAGAATCTTTCTCGACCAAACTAGCTGCAACTGCATGTTTTGTTATAAAAAGAGAATCTTTTTGCTTATAAATCTCTGCATAGTGACCACGAACAACTCCTTTATTTATTGAATCAGTGATTTTAACATTATTGGTTGCCGATGCAAATTCTTTATTTCGATTGTAAAACAAACTGTCGCCTTTTATCAATCTGTCGTTGTATTTTATGAACGATTTATTCAAGAAATGACCAGTATTTTTCTTGGTATTATAAAAACCTTTTTCGGTATAAATATAATTTTCTTTACTAGTAATTGTAGATGGACCATACAAATAGGAGTGACCAGAATTGGTATAATAATCTAAATGATTGGTTTTTATTATATATTTAGGATTGGTAATTGTAACAGCCGATCGAAATTGAAACATTTTTTTATTTACAAAATATTTACCTTTTTCAGAAACTAATGTGTTTTCTGAATTAATAATTGTGCCTTTTTGATTGTAATAGGCTTGTTGCGAATTTCTATCAAAATTAACAATATCTGTAGTTAAAGTGCTTTCTGGAGAGCGCATAATAACATCACCTGAGGCATAAGCTTGACGAGAATTACCACTATATTCGCCGTATTTGCTATTTAAGAAAAGCGTGTCACCTTGTACCATTTGTACATTTCCAAAGGCTTTTATATAATTTTCATTTTCATAATAATAAGCTTTATTGCAAGTCAAAACCAATCCTTCTTGTCTAACACGAACATTACCTGTAAGCAAAGCAGCACCTGGCAAAAGTGTTTCGTTTCGGTCACCAAAATCGGAATATTCGATAAGTATTTTTTTAGAATCTTGAGCAGATAATTTGTTGAAACTTAAAAATATTAAGCTGTAACAAATAAAAAATGATAATTTTTTCAATGGATTATTTTTTGCAAATTTAATGATTTAGAATAAGTAATCATTTTATTTAAGATAAATTTATTTGATGTTAAAAATTAAGTTCAAATTTTTATATTTGTAAAGTAGAGGATGTTCAAAATTCTAAAATTTTCAATATGAAAAAATCCATTTTTATCGGAATAATAGCTTTGTCGCTTTCGGCAAATGCACAAAAACCTCAAAAAAAATCATTAATTAATAAAAAAGAAGTGAATTCAGAAAAAAAGCAAATTGTTTATCAGGTTTTTACCAGATTATTTGGAAATAAAAACACAACTAATAAACCTTGGGGAACAATTGAGGAAAATGGAGTAGGAAAATTTAACGATTTTACCGATAGTGCATTGTCCGAAATTAAAAAGTTAGGTGTAACCTATATATGGTATACTGGTGTTCCGCATCACGCTTTGGTTCGAGATTATACTAAAATAGGCATTTCTAATGATGATCCAGAAGTTGTAAAAGGTCGTGCTGGTTCACCGTATGCTGTTAAAGATTATTATAATGTAAACCCAGATTTGGCAGTAAATCCTTCAAAAAGATTAGAAGAATTTGAATCTTTAATTGAAAGAACTCATAAAAACGGATTAAAATTATTGATTGATATTGTACCCAATCACATTGCTAGAAAATATGAAAGTAAATCGAATCCAAAAGGAGTTCGAGATTTTGGAGCAGACGACAACAAATCGTTAGAATATGCTCGAGATAATAATTTTTATTACATACCAAACCAGCCATTTCAAGTTCCTACATCAGACAATTACAAACCTTTAAACGGAGAAAAAAATTCTGAAATTGACGGAAAATTTGGTGAAAATCCAGCAAAATGGACCGGAAACGGTTCTCGTTTAGCCAAGCCTGATATTAATGATTGGTACGAAACTGTAAAAATTAATTATGGCATTCGCCCTGACGGCTCTAAAGATTTTGATGAGTTGCCTGCGGGTTACGACAAAAAAGATTATAGAGCACATTTTGCTTTTTGGAAAAATAAATCGGTGCCAAATTCTTGGACAAAATTTCGAGATATTGCTTTGTATTGGACCGCCAAAGGCGTTGATGGATTTAGATATGATATGGCAGAAATGGTTCCGTATGAGTTTTGGAGTTATATGAATTCATCTATAAAAATAAAAAATCCAGATGCTTTTTTGTTGGCAGAAGTTTATAATCCAAAAGAATATAGAAATTATATTAATCTTGGAAAAATGGATTATTTGTATGACAAAGTCGAGTTTTATGATCATTTGAAAGACGTTATTCAAGGCAAAAAACTTCCTGATGACATTTCTAAAATTCAAGAAAGAATAGCCGATATTGAGCATCATATGTTTCATTTCTTGGACAATCACGACGAGCAACGTTTGGCAAGTCAAGAATTTGCAGGAACACCCGAAAAAGGAAAACCATTAATGGCTGTTTCTACATTAATAAGTACATCTCCAACAATGGTTTATTTTGGACAAGAAGTCGGAGAAGCAGGAAACGAAAATGGAGGATTTGGAACTAGATCAAGAACTTCAATTTTTGATTATGTTGGTGTACCAAATCACCAAAGATGGATGAATAATGGAAAATTTGATGGTGGACTATTATCTGAATCAGAAAAAAGTTTAAGAGATTTCTACAAACAATTATTGAATTTTTCAATAAATAGCTCAGCATTAATGGGTAAATTTAAAGAAATTCAAACCTCAAATCGTGACAAAACCCAAGGTTATGATTCAGGAATTTATAGTTTTGTACGTTGGTCTAAAAATCAAAAATTAATTGTTGTAACCAATTTTTCTTGGTTGACTAAATCTACATTTGAATTAAAAATTCCTGCAGCAATTTTAGAATCTTGGAAAACTAAAAACGGAAATTACAAAATTACAGACCAACTTTACGGTAAAAACAAAACCGAATTAAAGGTTATTAATGGCGAGGGATTCGTAAAAATTTCAATCGAACCAAGTGAAAGTTTGATTTTTGAAGTTAAGTAAAATAAAATTCGTAAATTTGAAATATTTAAAATGAAGAAAAATGAAAATTGACAATATCGAGATTAAAAATTTTAAAGGCTTTGAGGAATGTAATGTTGAATTTCATCCAAAATTAAATCTTTTTATTGGAAATAATGCTTCTGGTAAAACCACATTATTGAAAGCGATACTTAAGTCAATAAATAATTTTACTAGTAGAATAGTTCAAGCTCAAAGTTATTTTGAAGATTTAGAATTTTCAAGTGTTGATATAAATTATCTTTCGAAAAGTTCAACTATCCTAGCTAAATTCTCAAATTTCACAATTTTAAATCTTGACTTTAAAACTTATTTAATTACTGGAAATTCTGAACAAGAATCAATAAAATTAAGAGATATATCTTATCAAGAGGTTAATGAAGTTAGTAATATCTTTAATTCAAATACTCAGAAAAATTCAATTACGATACCTATTTTTAAGTTTTATCCAGCAAATAGAGGTTCGATTTCTTACTCAGAAGTTTATTCAAATAATGTTTATAATTTATCTCAACTAGAAACTTGGTCTAATATATATCAAAATAATTTATCGTACAGCAAATTCTTTCATTGGTTTTTTGAAAATGAAACAAATGAGTTAAGACTTCAAAGAGATTCTCAAGATTTTGGTATTCAAAGTCCAGCATTACGAGATGTTAGAAAAGCTGTAGAAACTGCATTTCAGGCATTGAATTTTGGAAATTATAAATTATTATCAAAACAAATATCTAGACAAGGCAACTCAAAATTATTACCAACTTTAGTTTTGTTAAATTTAGATACAAAAAAGGAAGAATTTATAGATAATAAATCAGATGGAGAGAAAGCAATCATTGCATTAGTTGCTGATATTGCATACAATTTATCTATTGCAAAAGACTTTTCAAATGATGATGATTTTCTTTTGTCTCCGGGTATTGTGATGATTGATGAAATTGAAACCCATCTTCATCCAAAATGGCAACGAGAAATTGTGCCACTATTAACTAATTTATTTCCTAACATTCAATTTTTTATAACAACTCATTCTCCTCAAGTATTAAGTTCAGTTAATAGTGAAAGTATATTTGTTTGTGAAAATTTTAAAGTCAAGAATATAAAGATTAAAACAAAAGGAGAAGATACAAATTCTATTTTGAAATATGTTTTTAATACCACAGACAGACCCACAAATTATATCAAGCTTCTTGATGAATTTGATGATTTAATGACTAATAATAGTAATGTTAAAGATTTAAAAAAAATTATTGAAGAAATTGAATTATTGTATGACGAAGATTCTTCTTTAGGAACTAGTAATTTGATTGAAGAACTAAAAATAAAATTATCCGCCTACGAATTTGATAAAGAGTATGAAAAGAGTAATTAAAAACCAACCTCCATCAAGTTTTTTAGAATATATAAATTCTAAAAATAAAGAAGACTCAAATTACAAACCAACTTACGAAGGAATTGATGATAAACAAGGACTAAAAAAAGCATTATATGACGAACAAGGCGGCATTTGTGGTTATTGCCAAATAAAAATAAGTTTAGAAAAAATGAAAGTTGAACACCATTGCGAGCAAAGTATTTGTAATGGAAAAGACGGTAGTATAGATAAATCTTTAGATTACACTAATTTACTAGCGGTTTGTTTGGGTAAGTTTGGCACTAATGAAACAAGTTGCGACACCAAAAAATCAGAATTTAATTCAAATAATGGTTTGCCAATTGAAGTATCACCTTGGAATATTTCTCATATGGATGCAATAAAATATACTTCAAATGGCAATATAATTTCTAATATTCATAGACATAATATAGAATTAAACGAAATACTAAATTTGAATAGTCGTCATTTAAAAGATCTAAGAAGTAAAAAATTTAATACAATTTTCAAAGAATCACGTCATTTATCAGCCTCAATTTCAAAATTAAAAATGAAAAAAATTCTTGAAAAAGATTTAGATTATTGTGTTAAACCTTATTCAAATTCATTTCCAGGTCTTTCAGAATATATGCTTAAAAAATTCTGTAGATAAAAAAAGCCATTAGAAACTAAAATTTTTAATGGCTTTTTAAATTAACAAAATTTAATTACTTCAAAATAGTCTGCTTTCGATCTGGTCCAACCGAAACTATTTTTATGGGAACCTCGACTTCTTTTTCAATAAAATCTATATAATTTTTAAGTTCGATTGGCAATTGTTTGTAGGTTGTCATTCCAGTCAAATCGGCTTGCCAACCTTTGAATTCTGTGTAAACAGGCGAAACATTTTCTTCTTCAATGTTATATGGCAAATGATCAATATTTGAACCTTTATATTTGTAGGATGTACAAACTTTTAAAGTTTCAAAACCCGATAAAACATCGCCTTTCATCATCATTAATTGGGTTACACCATTTATTCGAATGGCATATTTCAAAGCAACCAAATCCAACCAACCACAACGGCGTTTTCTGCCAGTTACGCTACCGAATTCGTTACCAACTTTAGCCATTACATCGCCTGCTTCTTCGAAATCTTCGGTTGGAAATGGTCCAGAACCAACACGAGTTGTGTAGGCTTTGAAAATTCCATAAACCTCCTTAATTTTATTTGGAGCAATTCCTAAACCAGTGCAAGCACCTGCTGCTGTTGTGTTCGATGAGGTTACGAACGGATAAGTCCCGAAATCGACATCAAGCAATGAACCTTGTGCGCCTTCGCAAAGAATAGATTTTCCTGATTTTTGCGCTTGATGCAAATATTCTTCTGAATCGATAAAATCTAGTTTTTTTAAATCTTCGATAGCATCAAAAAATTCTGTTTCTAATTCTGATAGATTATATTGAATGGCAACATCATAAAACTTAATCATTTCTTCGTGTTTGTTGGCCAAAGCACGATATTTTTCTTTAAAATCTGGCATTTCGATATCGCCAACACGAATTCCATTTCTGCCAGTTTTGTCCATATAAGTTGGGCCAATTCCTTTAAGAGTCGAACCAATTTTGGCTTTTCCTTTCGAAGCTTCTGATGCTGCATCGAGCAAACGATGGGTTGGAAGAATTAAATGTGCTTTTCGAGAAATAATCAATTTAGATTTCAAATCAAGATTGAATTTTGCCAATCCATCGACTTCTGATTTAAAAACCACAGGATCAATTACAACTCCATTACCGATTACATTAATATTATTATTGTGGAAAATTCCAGAGGGAATAGTTCTTAAAACGTGTTTTATTCCGTCGAATTCTAGAGTGTGTCCTGCATTTGGACCACCTTGAAAACGGGCAATAATATCGTATTTAGAAGTTAAAACATCGACAATTTTGCCTTTTCCTTCGTCGCCCCATTGTAATCCTAGTAATAAATCTACGGTCATCTTAAAACTTGTTTATTGTTTGTTGTTTTTGGTTTAATTCGTTTTATTTGTTACTATAATTTCTTCATTTGGAAACGTACTTTTTTTCTTCGTCCCATAAAAATAAAGTGAGTGATTATGAATATCAATATCAAAAATTTCTTCAATTGTTTTTTTAATATTCTGAATCCTTGGATCACAAAATTCGATTACATCGCCAGAATCCGTCATTATAATATGGTCATGATTTTTGTCGAAATAAGATTTTTCGTAGTGCGCTTGATTGTGACCAAACTGGTGTTTTCTGACCAAAGCACAATCCAAAAGCAATTCGATTGTATTGTATAAAGTGGCTCGAGAAACCCGATAATTCTTATTTTTCATTTTGACATACAACTCTTCGATGTCAAAATGTTCTTGACTGGCGTAGATTTCTTGCAGAATAGCAAAGCGTTCTGGCGTTTTTCTATGTCCTTTTAATTCAAGATAATTGGTAAAAACATTTTTTACGATATCTTGATTTTTGCTGTTATCAACGGATATTAGTGTCATATTTGGCAAAGATAATCAATTACAATTACAATATCAAAGGTCAATTTCAATTTCAAAAGTCAATCTCAAATATCAACTTCAAATATCAACTTCAAATTCAAAAATCAAATTCAACATGTATTAAACCCACAACTCACAACCTACAACTTTTAACTATAAACACGAGTAACTTTCTCAACTCCATCAATTTGCTTGATGTTGTCCATTAGTTTTTTCAATACATTATTATTTTGAACAATTACTGCAACTTGACCTTCAAAAATTCCTGCTTCGCCAGAAAGCGAAATACTTTGAATATTTACATGCATGTTATTTGAAATTACTTTGGTCAATTCGTTGGTTAGTCCTAAAGTATCCATACCCATAATTTTCAAAATTGCTTTAAATTCTTGTTGTGATGAGTCAATCCATTTTGCAATCATAATTCGATATGCATAATTGGATTGCATTGCAAGTGAATTTGGGCAATCTCGTTTGTGAACTTTAATTCCTTCATTAATAGTCACAAAACCAAAAACTTCGTCACCAGGAATCGGGTTGCAACAAGTTGATAATTTGTAGTCTAATTTGTCTTGTTCAACACCAAAAACAAGCATGTCAAAGTTGCTGCTGATAACTTGTTTGTGGATATCTGGATCGGCTGTAGATGGAGATCGTTTTATTTTATTCTTAAAAAAATTCATCAAAGTATTGCTTTTTTGAGCAGCATATTCTTTGAGTTGTTGGTTTTCGATTGCTCCAACTCCAACTCGGTAAAATAAATCTAAACTGGTTTTTAGCTTAAAAAAGTTAACCATTTCGTTAACCGAAGTTTCATTTAAAGTTATTTTAAGTTGTTTTAACTTTCTTGTCAACAGTTCTTTTCCGTCTTCAGCAATTTTTTTAGTATTTTCGTTTAGAACATTTCTAATTTTAGTTTTTGCTCTTGATGTTGTAACATAATCTAACCAATGCAAAGTTGGTTTTTGGTTTGTAGCAGTAATAATTTCGACTTGATCGCCACTTTTTAATTCATAGTTTAATGGAACCAATTTTCCGTTTACACGAGTTCCACGAGTTCTAATACCAATATCAGAATGAATGCTAAATGCAAAATCCAGTGATGTTGCACCTTTTGGTAAAGATTTTATTTCACCTTTTGGAGTAAAAATATAAATTTCTTTGGCATACAAATTCATTTTGAAATCTTCTACAAAGTCGACCGCATTGGTTTCAGAACTTTCTAATGCTTCTTTCAAAAGATTAAGCCAAGTATCCAAACCGCTTTCTTCGGTAGCGCCTTGTTTGTACTTGTAGTGAGCAGCGTATCCTTTTTCGGCAATTTCATCCATCCGTTCACTCCGCACCTGAATTTCTACCCAACGACCTTTTGGTCCCATAACGGTGATATGCAAGGCTTCATAACCGGTAGATTTTGGTGATGAAATCCAGTCACGCAAACGACTTGGACTTGGGCGATAATGATCGGTAACTATAGAATAAATTTTCCAGGCTAGGAATTTTTCGTCGTGAAGATTTGATTTGTATATAATTCG
>JAYTMQ010000065.1:0-30662 GCA_043728355.1 Bacteroidota bacterium | reverse complement strand
CTAAAATCCTATATCCTTCGGCAGACATTTTTTTGATAGCCTCCAGAATTAATTTCTTTTCACTGGCCGAAAGGGTAGCAATTTTCATAATGGCTTCTGAAGCTCCTTTAGCGGCAATAATTCTATCTCCTGACTTGTTTTCAAAAATATGCGTCATCATAGGTGGTTTACCTGATAACGGATATTCGTGTGCCATTTTGAAATGCGAGCGTTCGTCTTTTTTGATGACTTTTGAATAGACTTCGTGCAAAGCGACTTCCATAGGATCAAACGGAATGGGTTCACTTGCCCACATAGCCATTGTAATTAAATGTTTTTCATCATCGGATAATAGATTCTCTACATCAGTAATTTTTTGGGATTTCAGCGTAAATAGTTTCGCCAGGCTCATCTTGTTTTCGGTGATGGTTCCTGTTTTGTCGATACAAATTACGGTCGCACTTCCTAATGTTTCGACGGTTTTCATTTGTTTGACAATAATTCCATTTTCCATCATATGCCATGCACCGAGTGCCATGAAAGTGGTGAAGGAAATTGGAATCTCTTCGGGTAGAATACTCATGGCGAGGGTTAATGCCTTGAGCAGACTGTCAAATAGTTTATAGGAATTAAAATAATTTATGATCCAGACAATCAAAAAAATCACTGCTCCGGCTATGGCCATTTTTTTTACAAAATTGCCAATCTGAATTTCGAGTGGCGTTTTTTCTTCTTTAATATTTTCGAGACTTTTACCAATTTTACCCAGTTTGGTTTCGTTGCCAATAGCAGTAATAGTTGCAATTGCTAATCCACTTGCTACATTTGTTCCTTGAAAAATAAGATTGTCTTTACTAGATTTATCCTTGGTAACCGACATTGATTCGCCAGTCAAAATACTTTCGTTAACCGAGAAATCATTGGAATGTACAATTATTCCATCACCCGAAATAGATGTTCCCTCTTCGATTAATAAACTGTCGCCAATGACTAAATCTTCGGTTTTGATTTCGATGGTTTTTCCGTTTCTAATGACTTTGCATTTGGGTTTTGTAAAATCTTTTAATTTTGCTAAAGCATTTCGACTTCTTGCATTTTGATAGGAAGAAATTAGAGATACCAATACAATTGCCGATGCTAAAAAAATAGCATCAGCCGTTTTTCCGCTTATGAAATAAATAATAGATGCGACCAATAATAGCAAAATCATTGGATCTTTCAGGAATTTTAAAATGGCGTTCAAAAAATGATTTTCATCTTTAAAAACTACTGAATTTTCGCCGTGTTTATTTCTTGAAGCAAGTATTTCTTCATTTGTTAAACCTTTGATATTGAAAGTATTTGTTGACATTCATTTTTAATTTTTACTCGAAAATTATTTCTCCATTTTCATTAGTTTGTAAAATTGCTTCTTCTATTGGTAATGTAAAATAAAAGGAAGAACCAACGCCTTCTATGCTTTCTACCCAAATTTCGCCACCATTTTTTTCTAGAAAACCTTTTACCAAAAGCAGTCCAATTCCTGCTCCTTTATCAGGATTTCGCTCTTTTGCTAATGTGCTAAATTCTGGCGAAAAAAGTTTATCTTGAATTTCTTTAGACATTCCAATTCCTGTATCTTTTATTTCGACAATGACTTTATTGTCTTTTATTTTAGATATAATTTTAATTTCGCTGTCATTATTTGAATGTTTGATTGCATTGGAAACAATATTTTGCAAAATAGAAATCAGCATTTTTTCGTCTGCAAAAACCACGGTATTTTCTGCAATTTCGTGATGCAGATTTATTGTTTTTAAATCGGCTGAATCTTTTAGAACACCAAAAACTTTTTCTACAAAATGTTCCAATTCAATTTTGGTTGGCGAAAATACTTCTGCTGCATATTTAATTCTTGCCCATTCGACCAAATTATCCAACATATTCAATTCGTCTTTCGATGATTTATAAACCAAATCTAACATTTCTTGCATACTGTTGGAATCCATAGTTTTAAAATTCGATTTCAAATAAGCCGTAGCACCAATAATTCCTGCTAATGGGCTTCTTAAATCATGAGATAAAATGGCAAGAACACTTTCTTTATGCGTATTTAAATCTTCTAAATCTTTGATGTATTTTTTAATGGCATCTTCAGACTTTTTACGATCAGTTAAATCTCTTAAAACCTTTACATAGCCTAACATTTCTCCTTCATTTCCAAGCAGCGGAAAAACCAATCCGTATGCATAAAATAAAGTTTTGTCTTTGCGAATGTGCCATCGGTTATCGGTTGCTCGACCTTCTTTTAACGATATTTCAATTTCATTTGCTGGGATTTTGTTTTTTAAATCTTCATCTGTAAAAATGATGTCAAACGATTCGCCAATGATTTCATCGGTTTCGTAACCAAATATATTCGTCGCACCCGAATTCCAACTGTTGATAATAAAATCTGTATCTAAGGTAAAAACTGAATAATCTTGCAAACTGTCCAACACCAAACTATAAAATTCACTGGTAGGCAAATATCTTTTTTTTAGTATTTTGTTGTTATTATTTTCCATAGTAGCATTTTAATTAGTTAAATTTTTGAATGCTGAAAAATAGATTTTAAAACAAAAAAATAGTTATGAAATTTTAGATATAATTTATAAAATTCATAGTTTTTTAAATTTTATTTTTTCATTTTATTTCCTAAAATCAATCGGAGGGAAGTATCTTTTGTAAAATATGCCCAAGCCCAATTTATGAATATAATTAATTTATTTCGGACACTTACAATCAACATTAAATGCAAAAACATCCAAACTATCCAAGCGAAATAACCTTGAAATTTAAAAAAAGGTAAATCAACTACGGCTTTGTTTCTACCGATTGTTGCCATTGAACCTAAATCTTTGTACTCGAAATCTACTGTTGGTTTGTTTTGAATTATTTTTTTTAAATTATTGGCTAATTTTTTTGCTTGATTTATAGCTACATTTGCCAATTGTGGGTGACCTTTGGGATATTTAATGGTTTCCATTATTGCAATATCGCCCAAGGCAAATATGTTTTTAGAACCAACTACTTTATTTAATTGATTTACTTTTAATCTATTAGAATTTCCATAATATGATTCTGGCAATCCTAAAATTTTATTTCCTGTCACTCCAGCCGCCCAAATAACTGTTTTGGTTTTTATAATATCGCCCTTTTTTAAGGTTAATAATTTACCGTCATAATGATCAACGATTGTTTCGGTCAAAATAATGACGCCCATTTCTTCGAGGTATTTTCGAGAAGCATTTTTTGATTCATCACTCATTGAATTCAGCGTATTTTTGCTTCCTTCAATTAAAATAATTTTGAATTTCGAGAAATCGATTCCAGGATAATCTTTGGGTAAAATATTTTTTCTGATTTCGGCAAATGATCCTGCTAATTCCACACCAGTTGGTCCAGCGCCAACAATTACTAGGTTTAATAAACTTTCTTTTACTTCGTCTTCGGCAGAGATAATTGTTTCAAAAGTTTGCAGAATATGATTTCTTATGGTTATGGCTTCGTAAGTAGTTTTGAGTGTAAAAGCACATTTTTCGATTTCTTTATTGCCAAAAAAATTGGTTTTACAACCTATTGCAATCGCTAAATAATCGTAATCAAAATGTCCTATTGTTGTTGAAATAGTATTATTAGATTCGTTAATATTTAAAACTTCTGCCAATCGAATTTGGAGGTTTTTTTTGCCTTTAAAAACGTTTCTTAATGGAAATGAAATGCTTGAAGGTTCGAGCTGCGAAGTAGCTACTTGATAAAAAAGTGGTTGAAACTGGTGGTGGTTTATTTTATCAATTAATAAAATATCAAATAAATTTTCGTCGAGTTGGCGTACGAGTTGAATACCTGCAAAACCTCCGCCGATAACAATTATTTTTTGTTTTTTTTTCATTTTAAAATATTTTTGCTATGGTCTAAATAATATATTTATATTCATTTAATTTTGCCACAGATTCTAAAGATTAAGAGGATTTCATTCCTTATAAAAATAAAATCTGAGTAATTCTATTTAATCAGAGGCTTATAAAAACAATACATATATTAAACACAAGCCAATATTTTTGATTAATAATTTGTCATTAATATTGTAATCAATAACATTAACAGCATCTCGACTGCACTCGAACTGACAAAATTTAAAAATAAATATAGCTTGTTTTGAAAACATTTAGATTTAACCCAGATTACGAATTAACAATCTACTCATCTTCATCCGCCGCGTCGGATTCAAGCACTTACTCATTTTTTAAATTTTGAAATATAACATATGTCTTTATTCAAAAAATTCCGTGAGCACTTGACTTTATTGAAAAATATTGTTTCCCTACGATTCCTAATGCGTAATCTGGGTTTAAAAAAAGCGAGAAATTATTCTCGCTTTTCGCATTATCTCCCCAAATAATGACTACCTACCTAAATAGATTTTTTATGTTGTTTCCGATCTCATCCATATCTCGATTAAAATCGCTTTTGAATGTTTTCCATTCGGTTTCGTTGCCGTCGTAATTATTAAGTTTAGATTTTAATTCTGTATTTTTCGATTCGAGTTTTTCGATTCTAGTTCTGTACATTCCATCAAATGTGTTGCCGGGTTTATTCATTTCTAATTTAAGTTTCGAAATTCGTTGTTCGTTGTCTACTATTTTGGCTTCGGATTCGGATTTGAAAATGAGCCAATTATTGGCATTTGAAATTTTAGTATCTTTTAAATCTTGATTTGCTTCAACTACATTATCTTTTGCGGCTTTTTCTTTTTGCAGTGCAGATTTACATGATATAAAAATTGTTCCTGATACTATTGCAAGAATTAAAATTGTTTTGGTAATCAAGCGTTGCAGTTTGTTTTTTTTGTTTTGCTTCGCCTGTTCGCAAATGCTCTGTTCGTGAATCTTCGATCTCATTTTTTCTAATGTTTAAATTGTTCAACAAAGATGCGATTGAAAGCATTATAACAAATTATAGAATTTTAATAAAAAGTTATAATATTCCTATTTTTAATCATAAAAAATCCCGCCAATATAATATTAGCAGGATTAGTTATTGTTTATTGATAAATTATTTGTTCATAACAACAGCATCAGTTACATGAATCACACCGTTAGATGACAAGATGTCGACAGTGGTAACTTTAGATTTATTGCCTTTTTCGTCGGTTAAGATTACATCTTTTCCAACAATTGTACCAACTAATTTTCCTCCTTGAACAGTTGTCAATGTTGCCGAACCTTTTCCTGCTTTTATTGCAGTAATAATCGCAGTACTATTTAAATTTCCAGCAACTACATGATAAGTCAAAATTGATGATAATTTATCTTTGTTTTCTGGTTTTAGCAACATGTCTAAAGTTCCTTTTGGAAGTTTTTCGAACGCTTTGTTAGTTGGAGCAAACACTGTAAACGGACCAACTCCTGATAAAGTGGTTACTAAATCTGCGGCTTTAATTGCTGCGACAAGTGTTGTGTGATCTTTGGATGCAATCGCATTTTCGACTACTGTTTTGGTTTTTTGTGCAAAACTAGCTGCACTGATTAATGTTGCGAATATTGCAACTGCATACATTTTAACTGATTTCATAATTTAATTTTTAAGATTAATAATTATTTGTAAATTTAAGTTCTTAAATTTTAAATAAATTAAAACATTAGTTAATAATGTTATAAAATTATTAGTTTTAAAATTTTGATTTTCAATAAATTAAAAGTTTTATTTAATTTTATTTGCGTGAGGGAAAGAAGTGGAACTCTTTTTAAAAAAGCATTCTTGCTTGACAATTAGCTATTGCTTGAGTCTTGCTTTTTTAAAAAAGTGGGAGCGAATTGCCCGACCCGATTTTTCTTCGGGTCACGCCCAAGAAAATAGTAAACTTAAAAATTATTTTCAAAAATCTGATTTCTATTATATATTTACTAATAACTTAAATCAAAAATCAACAATCGTTAATCTAAAGTCTAAAACCCTTACATTCTATCCATATACCAATTTAATTCTTTTTCCATTTTTTGGTATTTAAAAATGGTGCTTATTGCTTTTTGTAATCTTAAAAATGCTGTTTCGGATTTCACAACATAATCGAATGCTTTGTGGTGCATACAACTTACTGCAACATCTATTTTATCTTGACTCGATAGCATTATTACCGGAATATCGATATTGAAATGCTTAATTTTATCTAGTGTTTCTAGACCATTCATTGCAGTTTCGTCTATGCCATCAAGATGAAAATCGAGAATTACAACATCAGGGTTTTTATGTATTTCTTTAATACATAATTCTCCTGTTGCGAAAGTTTGGATATCAAAATCGCCGTGATGTAAGAATTCTATTTCTAATGATTTCAAGAAAACTGCATCGTCATCGACAAGGAACAATTTTATTTTATTTTCGGTTTTCAATTTTTTCTAATTTTAAATTTTTTAATTCGATTTCGAGTTCTTTGTAGGCTTGTTCACATACTTTTTCGAGTTCTAAAACCATATTTTGTATTTCTCCTGTAATTTCTATTGTAAATGCATATTCTTGAATTCGTTTTGCAATATCTTGTATGTTTGAACTTAATCCAATTATTGAAAAAGATGGAATCATTTTGTGTACAGCAGATTGCAACATTTTCCAGTCTTTATCAATCAAACTTTTTTTCATAGAAGAAATTAACGGCGGCGTTTGTTCTAAATAGGCGTTTATTATTTGAGACATCAATTTTGGATCCGATTTTGTCAGTTTTGTTAAATAACTCATATCGACATATTTTATAGTGTCTTTTGCAGGATTTTGTCCCACAATATGTTCTATTATTGCAACTGGTTTTTTAGAAAATGCAATTAATTTACTGTACAACAATCGTTCGTCAACTGGTTTTGCTAAATAATCGTTCATTCCAACTGCTTTGCATTTTTCGACATCTACTGTTGTTACATCGGCTGTTAGTGCAATAATTGGTATTTGTAGTTTTAGTTTTTTACGAATGTATTCGGTGGTTTCAAAACCATTCATTTCTGGCATTTGCAAATCCATTAATATAATATCATAAGTTTTGGTTTTCAATTTTTCGATAGCCAATTTGCCATTTGCCGTTATGTCGCATTCGAATCCAAAATCATCTAGCAAAGTCCTCATTAGCAACTGGTTGAGTTCCATGTCTTCGACAACAAGAACTTTTGCATTTTTTTTCTCGGAATCGAATTCCATAATTTCGGGAACTATTATTACATGAGCATTTGTTTTTTTGAAATCTAAAATAAAACTAAAAGTCGAGCCTTTGCCAAAAATACTATTAATTTCTATGATTCCTCCTTGTGCTTCGACCAATTGTTTGACAATTGCAAGCCCGAGACCTGTTCCGCCATATAATCTTGATGTTGTGTTGGTAGCTTGTTGAAAGTTTTCGAAAATTTTGCCAACTTTGGTAGATTTTATTCCAATTCCTGTATCAGAAACTGCAAATTTTACGCTGACTTTTTCATCATCTTCAGAAAGTAAATTTACGTCAATCATAATTTTACCTTTATTGGTAAACTTGACTGCGTTACTTACTAAATTCAAGATTATTTGATTCAATCTAATAGGATCGCCTAATAAAACTTCAGGAATATTATTGTCATAATTAGTAACTAATTGTAAGTTTTTTTCTTGAATTTTGGTTTCAAATAAATGCAGCATTGATGTTATTGTGAACGATAATTTGAAAGCTGTTTTCTCGAATGTCATTTTGCCAGAATCGACTTTTGCTAAATCTAGAATATCGTTTATAAGCACAATTAGCGAATCTCCAGACATTTTTATAGCCATTAGGTATTCTTTTTGTTTAGTTGTCAATTCGGTTTTGAGTACGACTTTAGTAAATCCAATTATTGCGTTCATTGGTGTACGAATTTCGTGGCTCATATTAGACAAAAATTGTTGTTTCGATTTGACAGCTTCTTCGGCACCAGATCTAGATTCTTCGGCTATTTCTGCAGCTAATTCTGCAAAAATTTTGGCTTCGGTAAGTTCTAGTTCTAAGTTTTTTTGAGCAGTAATGTCAATGCTTATGGCAACATATTGATACGGAATTCCAGAATCGTCTTTGAATGGCACAATGGTCATACTCAACCAATAATACTCACCATTTTTGTCTTTATTGCGAATATCGTCTTTCCAGATTTTACCGCTAGAAATTGTATTCCAAAGATTTTTCATAAATTCTTTTGAATGATAATCTGAGTTGACTAATTCGTGGCTGCCACCGACCAATTCTTTATAAGAATATTTAGAAATTTTCGTGTAATTTTCATTTACAAAAATAATATTTCCATCTTTATTGGTAATATCGACAATTGTCGAAGCGTCGAGTGCCAATTTATAATCGGTAACTTCTTGAAGCGAATCGATTAAATTTTGTTCGTTTAATTTTTGTTCGGTAATGTCTCTAGCAATAGCATAAATTTTATTGGTTTTTTTATTATAATTAGATTTCCAATCAAGCAGTACGTATTTTCCTGATTTGGTTTTATATCTGTTCTTAAAACTTATTGCAGGAGTTCCTTTTTTAAGGCTTTCAACAATTTTAATTGTAGGCTCAACATCATCTGGATGTACAAAATTCAAAAAACTATTATTGACCAAATCAGATTCAGAATAACCCAAAACTTTAGAGAATGTATTATTTACAATTTCAAAAAAACCTTTATCATTGGCAATACAAGCAAAATCTAGATTTTCGTTAAATAAATGTTTGTATTCGGTCAATTTTCGCTCTAATTTTTTTTGTTCAGAAATGTCTCTCGCAACTATAACAGCTCCAATTACGGTATCGTTTTCATCTTTATAAACCGACCCATTAAACAAGACTTCGGTAAGTTTTCCGTCCTTCATCGTTAACGGATAATTGGTTACAAATCCTTTTTCGAAAACTTGTTGGTACACATTTTCGGCTTTTTTTTTATCTGTAAAATACAGCCAAAAATCGGTATAGCTTAATTGTTCACGGGTTTTGTCGGTTACTTCAAGCATTGCTTGGTTCATATCCATAATTTTGCCTTCGGTATTTAGTGTAACCAATGGATCAAGGCTGGCTTCAATCAAACTGCGAGAATAGGCTTGCTGTTGAGCTTGTTTTTTTTCGCTAATATCTTGTGCAATACCAGACATTCTAATTATTTTTTTTTTATTGTTTAAATACACTTTTCCAGTTCCTTTTATTTCACGAATTTCTCCGTTAGGCAATATTACTCTATGGTTTATAGTATAAGGTTTTCGGTCAACGAATGCTTTTTCGATAGTGTTTTTGACAAAATCTATATCTTCTGGGTGAATATTTTTAAGATAATCATCAAAATTCATTTCGGATTTATTGGGTTCGACACCAAAAATTCTATAAAGCCCTTCGCTCCATTCTATTTTATCGGCAACTATATTCCAATCCCAACTGCCAAATTGACCCAAAACTTGAGCTTCTATCAATTGGTCATTTTTTATAATAAGTTCGTTGGCACGTTTGATTTTTTCGTTGTCTTGGAATGATAATTCTTTGTTGGCTATAATTAACTCGTCGGCACGATTTTTTTTATCAACTTGTTGATGATTTAATTCTTTGTTTAAATTTCTGATTTCTTTACTTGATTTCTCTTTTTGAGTAATATCAGTTGTTGTTGTGATGTAGTAAGATTGATTTTGAATGTCGGTTTTATCGACTGATATTATTACATTTTTTTTTTGACCATTCAAAATAGTAAGCTCGATTTTTACGTTAGACATTGACCCTTTTTCTCTTACTTTTTTTGTTATTTCTTGTCTATTAATTAAAGTTAGAATATTAAGATCGGTAGATTTTTTATTAAGTATAGTTTTTCGTTTAGCACAAAATAATTTTTCGAAATGTTTGTTGATATAAACAAATATACCATCGTCAATAGTTGTAATACTTATGGCAACAGGAATCATCTCAAAATAACTTCCTAGTTTTTCGATAGTAATTTCGGACATTAAATTTGGATTTTTTACTTCCATATATAAAAACTAATAATTTTTAAAAATGCTTTTCTAAATTTCTTCAATTGGATTTCTTCGTTTGTCTTTGAGTTGCTTGAAATTTGATGGTGTCAAACCGGTTACTTTTTTAAATTGACTAGACAAATGTGCGACGCTACTGTAATTCATTTTCCAAGCGATTTCAGTAATGTTTAATTCACCATAATTCATTAGTTCTTTAATACGTTCTACTTTGTGCGAAATAATATATTGCTCAATAGTTGTACCCTGAACTTCAGAAAATAAATTGGCAAGATAAGTATAATTGTGATCTAATTTTTCTGACAAATAATCCGAGAAATTAATTTTTAGAACCTCATCTGAATGGTGAATTAATTTGATGATAATATTTTTAATTTTCTCGATTAAAATGGATTTTTTGTCGTCCATTAATTCTAAACCACATTCGAGTAAACCACGCTTTAATAATTCCCTTTTATCAGAATTAAGGTTTTCCATAATCTCGACTTCACCCAATTCGACGACAATAAAATGAAGTCCCAGTTTCTTGAGTTCGTCTCGCACCGCTAATTTACAACGATTGCTAACCATGTATTTTATATAAAGTTTCAAATTATATTGTTTTAGTCATTTTTTCAAAGATGATTAATTACAAATAAATATTGTTACACAACTATTTACAAAAGTTATATAATTCATAGGTTTATTACCAATTAAACCATCCAAATAGGAGAGGATAGCGTTTTTTTTTATTTAATTTATTGATTTTTAGTAAATTATATTTTGTGAAGGTACGATTTTAAAAATTATTGAAGCTTTAATTTAAAACTTTTAAAACTTCGAAGTAATAAATAATTTGATAATATCAAAACGGAATAAAATGCCAATATTGCCATATTTGAATAGAATACAAATAAGATTAATGGCGCAATGCATCTTAGTAAAATATGTTTTGTTATTTCTGATTTATTTTGTTTATTTTACATAATTATAAATTTAAATGGCTTTGGTCTTAATAATTTATAAATATTTAGTTTATTTGCCATCAAATAGCTTAGATTTAAAAGGATTTTTTTTCGATATAAAGATGAAAATTCATCAAGGTCATTTAATCCGTGACTTTAACATTAATAAATTTATTAATCCCAACCTTCAAAAAGTATTTCAATGCCTTTCTTGCCTTTATAAGTTGTTTTTTTAATTGTTATAGCTTCTAACGTGCTCGTAAAAGCTAGACTATTTGCATCATAACTATAATTCGTAGCTTCATCGCCAGAGCTTTTGTGTAATTCTAACAAATCAGGTCGGGATTTTAAAACCATAAAATAACCTTCTTCCATAGTTATATTTGGAATAAAAAAATGACTGTGCCCATCATAATCACTGCCGTTCTCAATGATATAACTTCCGTTTTTGTATAATCTTTTTCTGGAATAGGCGTTGTCCGAAATCGATTTTGGATATTTTTTATTGCTAGATTTTATTCTATCAAAATTCAAATCGAAATAGGTTTCGGTCAACTCAAAATTGGGATTAATTTTTGACAAATATCCATCGAAAACATAACCAATTTCGCCAGATTTTGTTTTAACTTTTACCCAAAATCCTTTTATTGTAAATCCTCTAAAATTTTGCGCTTCATTTAGCGAATCGTATTTTATAACTGCTGCAATTTCTTGTACCGAAAACTTAAAAGCTTTTAAACTCTCATCTACAACCACGCAACAATCGCCAAAATTTATAAAGTTTATAATCTCGCTTTTTATACTTGGATTTTGTCTAATATTTACGACCGTATTTTTCCAATTATACAAAACATCACCTTTTTTATAATCGCCAATGGCATATGATTTTAAAGAAATTAAAATTATGAATATTGAAAATTTCACCCTATTTTTCATTGTACGTTATTGTATTTATTATCAATTATACTTTTGAAATCGCCTTTGATAGTAGATTTGTCTCCAACCAAATTCGAAGATTCATTTTCATTTGTAATAATAATTCCAACCGAAACTGTTTTATTTTGAGTAGTTTCTAGATAAATCTTATATGTTGTATTTTCGTTCATAAATGATATGTTTTTGGATATTGAATCAATGATAAAAGTTTGATTTTCAGTTTTGTCATCATCAGGATAATTAAATTCGACACTGTCGTTTACTCTTATTAAAGCATAATACAAATTATTTTCGCCATCGTCAAAAAGAACCACTTTTTTGTTGTTTTTGAGCAATCGAAAGGAGAAAAGTTCTTTGACAGCCATTTGATCAAAAACAATTTCTTTTTTGATGATTGCTACTTTCTTTTTACCAAATGTAGTGGTGGTTGTGTATAAAAATGGATATTTTTGATGATTCATTTCGATAGTTTTAATAACTATAGGATTGTTATTTACGATTTTATAAGTAGTATCTAAATGCCAGCAACAGCCACTTTTTGTAAAAGTATTTAACTGTTTTAGTTTTGCATTGACCTGAAACATACCACAATTTTCGGTTGCAAGTGCAGAAAATGCATCATCGTAAACAAATTTACCTTTATCGAATAAATAAATAGAATACGAAGGACCGTGATAACAGCTTTCTTGTCCAAACATAACTGCCAAATCTTGATTACCATCAAAATTAAAATCTTCGTAAATCAGAATACTTTGTTCGCCGTAAGGTAATTGTTTGACGTTGGTTTTAATATTGTTTTTGGAATTCAAATCAAATGTGAGTTCAGGCGATTCGATATTAATTATTTCTTTTTTGGTCTTTGAATCAAAAACCTGAATTGTTCCTTGCTTAAACACTTCGTTTATGCTCTCGTCAGCAATTGTAACCGTAGCGAGAATAAGGTTGGAAAATTTTTCTATTTTGAAAGTGGTTTGCGCTTTTGATGTAAAGCTAAATACTAATAAAAAGAATATTAAAATTCTGATATTATTTTTCATTTTTAGTAAATGTGATGTTAATATTCTTGTGTTTTACTCAGCAACTTCCGACAAAACAATAAATCCACCATATATTTTTTAGGATTTTTTCTATCAATTACAACTTTTATTATATCACTTTTAATGTTGTTGTAAGAATCTTGCGGATTGACTTTAAATGTATTTTGATTAACAAACGTACTATCTACATCATAAATTACTTCGTAAATTCCTGTTTCTAATTTTTGGGCGAATACCGAAATGTTTAAAGTCATCATTACAAATATTATGTTATTCTTTAAATTCATATTCTAAATTTATTTGTTGGAAATAAAATTTTTATAATTTATTAATTTTAATTAAACTTCCTTTTCTATTGTTCTTGAATAAAACATAATGTATTTCGATATTATCACCAACTTTAAGCTCAAAATTTGGTATTGCCCACGTAATATCCTGTTTATGCTGTCCGATACAAACAATAGTTCCGCCAAGTTCACTTTTTAAGTTCTCATATACATCTGTGATTTCGCCAGAAAGAACGATTTTACCTATTGATAAAAATATCTGTGTTTTATGAAACAGAAAATCTAATAAAAACAAGAAATTAAAAATCAAAATTATCCATATAAAGAATCCAATCATACTTTCATTTTCAGCTTTAAATTTCCATTTAGCTATCCCAAAAATTAGTATTGAGGTAAAAATTAAAAACAAATTGAAAATTTTATAATATTTAAGTGAAAAACCTAACAGTATTTTCTTTTTGTCTTCTGTTTGCATTGGCATAGTTCTCTCTGTTAACATTTTGTTAATTTTTGGCTTGATAATTTGATAGTTAATCGCAACATTCCAATAATTTTGGATATAATTTATCTAATGTTGTTTTTTTATTGTGTCAGTAATAATTTCATTCTTTTCAAATGGTTTCCTAAAACTTGGTTTTCCCATTAGTC
Source organism: Bacteroidota bacterium (assembly GCA_043728355.1). Taxonomy (GTDB): domain Bacteria; phylum Bacteroidota; class Bacteroidia; order Flavobacteriales; family Flavobacteriaceae; genus Flavobacterium. The sequence goes on along the minus strand of JAYTMQ010000065.1, from coordinate 16,823 downwards.
GAAAAGGTTGAGAATGAATTGTGTCTTTTTCATTATTATCAATTTTACGAACTAAACCTTTCATTTTCGTTCTGCAACTTATTTGAATAAAAGATAAAAAAACTACAAACATTGCAATAAATTTAAATCTAGTTCTTGAACTAACTCTTTGATTAACTTGTGAAGTTTTAAAGTTGCCACAAATTTCATTAGTTTTATTTATTTCAAAATAAGCTTCGATTTTTTCATTTTCCATTTTACTAAAATCAATAACTTGCTTGTTGCAAGAGTTGCAAAATCTACCTTTTTCGGTTTTGCTCATTTTGCTCCAGTTTTCGAAGTATGGGTTTGGAATTGTTATCATTTGTTATTTTTTTAAATTAATTTTCTAATTTCTATTCGAGTTGTTTTTGATAATTCTTTAACTTTTGTTGCTTTATTTACGTTAACGACCAAAACATATAAATTTCGTTTATATTTAGAAATCAATTATTTGAGATTATTCACAATTCATTTAACTAACCTCCAAAAAATCTACCAGGTTGCGTCATTACATATAAAAAGAGAATTATTACTGCAGCAAATAAAACACCATTGATAATCAGGTTTATGATATTTAATTTCTTAGCTTTTCTTAAGATTTCTAATGATTTTTCAGTTTCAACCAAAAAACTATTACTCAATTTATCTTTTTCATGTTGTATTAAAACCAGTAATATTAAACTTGTAACAACACCAATTCCAGTTGTGAAAGTTAAAACAATCGAACCGATTGATGACATGTAATAAATTTGTGCGTTTTTCATTTTACAAAACTATTTAGTGTAAAATGACACCTTTTTTATTTACAAAAAAAGCATCAATATCTGATTGTCTAAAAAGCACAATGTTGGTATAATTTTTACTGCCTCTAGCTCCAGGCACAATTAATCCCTTATATTTATTGCTTGCCCAAGTACTTACCGAATTTGTAAATTCATAATTATATGTTTTGTCATTTTCTGGTGCTCTATCATATTTACTATCTAAACCAGTATTTAAAAGTTCTAATGTCAAACCTAAAATTTCTAAATTAGAACTGTCTGTTAAGTCTAATAAATTATCTATTTCTATATTGTCGAATTGCCAAACTTGATAGGATTTTTTCCAGTCGCCATAGTAGGAGATTTCAGTTTCGTTTCCGTCTAGAGTTTGACTAAAATACAATGCTTTTTGTCCACGCAAATCATACCGTTGCCAAAGATTTTCGGTGCCAGAAAAAATTGTTAACGGTTTGCCTTCTGTGCCATTAACTATATATTTTTTATTTAGTGCTCTAAATACAGAACCTTGATAACTTGAGGCTGCAATTTCTGTTTTTAAATTTTTTAAATGACAATCTAGTTGCGTTACATTTTGGGCAACAAATTTTGAATCTAGGTTTTCAGGTTTGTTATTGTCAATGGAAATTCCATCAAAACTCCAATATATTTTTGCTTTTTCTGAGGTTCCATTTGATGACTGACCTATTACATTTGCTTTTTTTTCATAAAGAGAAATGGATAATGACTTTGAGCCATTATTATCCTCCGCTGGTTCTTCTCCCAAAATTGTTGTACTTCCGTTGACTGCTAGTCCGCTAATCGTATAAGAATTACTCCCAGAAGAAATTTTTATTTTATTCTCGCCAACTTTAGAAATTGTGACTGTTACCTGCGAATTTTTATAACTTCCATCTCCACCATATCCTAGCTCTCTAATCTCGCATTTATAGCTACCGCTGATAATTTGCGCTAAATCTTTTTTGGTTTTATCGCAATCGCTTTGGCTAAATGCTAAATTGGAAAGTGATAGTAATCCTAAAAATAATAGTTTTTTTAAATTTTTCATTTTGTTTTTTTTATAATTAATTATTGATTGTATTTGTTTAACATCAGAATTTCTGCATCGCAAAACATTTTTCTTATTGCAAAAGTATTGAGTGAATTGTCATTGATTTGGGTTTACAATTTGAATTTTTGAGTTTAATTTTGCTTTCATAATGTATGTTTATAAAAAATAATTCGTCTTATTTCAAATTTCTACTATTATATTAATCAAAACTGTACGGCTTGAAATGCTTTTTAAATAATTCAAACATCTGCGTTAGTGTATTTAAAAATTCATCACTTTGTTTTTCGTTTAAAACTATACTATTTTCAAATTCATCTAGTTTTTCAAATCTATTAGTGTCATTATCATCATTATATATTTTCTCTCGTTGGTTCCAAGCTCCTGCAGCTTTCAAGTACAAGTTTCTTATATATACATTGACTTTTTCATTATCTGAAATTTCTATATCTTGGTTGCTTGCAATTTTATATAAAAAAGACCGCAGACAATACTCATCGTTGATTTGATTGTCCCAAATATGATTTTTTAAATGCGTCGCTGTAAATTCTAAAATTTCGCTATGATTTTTGCTTAATCCCAAATCATATACTTGTTCTGGCAAAAGCAAATACTTGTTGTCAAACAACCACTTGACTAAAAGTGTATAAGCGGGTTTTGTGGTATTGTATTGATTCAATACCTTAAACCAATGATGTTCAATTATACTACATTCCTCTATAATTTCAATTTGAATAGCATCTGGTTTATTTTTCGTTTTGTTAAACCAAACTTTTATGCAAGCAATTTCGTTTAATCTTTTTTCAAAAAAAATATTCCCATTACGTTGAATATCAGGGTTTTCAAAAAAATTAAGATAATCGTCGTAATCTGGATTGTTTTTAATGTAGCCTTCCCAGAAATTTTCTGGAGTTGTAAAACCTTTTTTGTTGTTATAAATTATTGCCGATAAATAACATATAAAATTATAATCGTCTTTTTTTGGGCTTACGGGTGGCGAAAATTTATCGTTAGTAATATCAAATTTAAACTTGTATTCAAGATTATTTATTTTATCTTTTAAATACTTTTCGCCTTGGTTGGCATTTACCGATTTAGGCGGTTTGCCTAATTCGTTTTTTTCGCACCAATCTACTATTTTTGGATTGGTACTTTCTAGTCCAATAAATTCTACGAGTGTTTTTGCTGTCATAGCTTTAATTTTTTGATTTATGTTTTACTTCGCCGTCTATATTAATATTCAATTTTAGAATATTTTGATAATTTTTAAAAATTGTCAAATCTGATTATTTAGCATAATTATTGGTATATCAGCCACATTAAATAATCGCTCAAATTTTCCACCATTTTTCATATTTTTATTGGCTAAATTTTGACAATTTATAAAAAACTGCAAAATAACTTCTTGTTGGTTTTGGTTAAATAATTCAAATTTTTCATTCAATCCTGTTTCAATTTTTGGTTGGTATTGTAAATGAAAAATTACTCGGTCAATAAGATCATTATCCAAATTTTCAGATTCAATTTCTTTTGTTGCATAATATAATGTTGCAGCCAAAAAGAAAATAAAATTATCATCAGTCGCAAAAGTTAACGCACAATCGCAAAGCAATAATTCTTTGTATGGAATATCTTTCCACACTTTATAAGTATCTTTTTTTGCGGCGGCATTATAATCACTATTTGAAAAGTCACTACTCATACCAAAATCGCCTGTGTATTGTACCTGATGCAGAGACTGTGTTTTATCTGGCTTGATATTGGCAAATGCAATTATAATTTTTTCGCTTAAAATCATTTTATGTTTTTTACTATAGTTGTAAATGTTTTTTATTTATAAATTAAAATAATTTTTCAATTTTTGCAATAAAATATATTCATCGCCTTTTTCTACTTCGGCTTTTGCTTGCTCGAGTGTAAAACTTTCTGGCTTATGTATTTTTTCGCATTTATTGCATTCTTGTCCTTTGTAATCAATATAAAATTTTACCCAATCGTCATAATCAACATAGTATTCCAAATATTCGATAATGCATTTTTTGTGTTCTAAGGTTAATAAATTCATTAACGCTATATAATTGGGTTCTTCTGCTTTGATTATTCCCAGTAAAACGCTTTCCATAACGTCTTTGCAACCAATTAATAATAAATTAGGTAAGAAAAAATGCAATCCTTTGGCATCCATATAATAAGGACCATACCAATAATCAAAATTTGATTCTTCGGTTAAATTGTAAACTTTTGTAAAATCAAATCGTTCATCTTTTTCCCTTGCAATAATATATTTTTCATCAGTTGACGACAAATAGTCATCAATAGCATTTGCTTCCCAAAAACCAATTCCGTCGCCAAGGGTTACATCTGCGAAAGCTGTAAAAACTTTTTGCTTTATTATCTCAAGTTTTATAAAATTTTGTTCTATTTCATCGCCCATTTACAAAGATTTTAAATTTTTTCTTTGAATATTTTGATTTATAAATTGAAAAGTTTCTCTAGATATTCTACAACATTATATTGACCGGCACTATCAACTAGAACTTTGGCTTCTTCAAAAGTGTAATTTTTAGGATGATGAATTTTTCAGCAACTGTCACATTTATGTCCTTTAAAATTGATGTAAATATTGATGCGATTATCATAATCGTGTTTTGCAGTTTCAATAATGCATTTTTTTTGATCAACGGTAAGTAACAACATCAACTCTATGTATTCTAGGTTTTTTTGGGATGTTAACTTTTCGAAAAATATTTCTTTGTAATTTTCATCACATAATAATAGAATGATTGGCAAATAAAAATGCAATCCTTTTGCGTCCATAAAACTTTGAATTTGAGAAGGATAATCATCAAATTTTGAAACAAAATCATAGACTTTTCTGAAATCACATCGTTCGTCTAGTTTTTTTTCTTTTTTATATTCTTCGGATGTTGGCAATAAATAATCATCAATCGCATTGGCTTCCCAAAAACCAGCGCCGTCGCCAAGAGTTACATCTGCGAAAGCTGCAAAAACTTTTTGTTTTATGGCTTGGTATTTTATGAGGTTTTGTTTTATTTCTTCGTCCATTTTATAAGAAATTTAATTTTTAAATCTTATGTTTTTGAATAAGTGTAGCACTCAATATTCCCTTTTTATTGAATTCTATATAATTAAATTTTCAATAATTTTTCCCATATTTTTCGATATTCGCTCTTGACCAAGCAACAAGTTCTTTAGGATAAACTAAATTATCAATTTTACTATCATCTAAATCATACAACATTGCAATTGCACCTGCTTCGAAAGCCCAATATCCAAAGAAATATCCACTATCATTGATGTATAGATGATTATTATACCATGGCGCAACAAATTCAAAACAATCATACCACTTTTGGCAATATTTTAAAAGTTCAGAATTTGCTGCTGGTTCTCCTAAATACATTGCGTTTACCAAAGTACTATATGACTCTTTGTGAAACCACTCATCTAAATCGATTCTACCAGCAATGTCAAAAGACATTAAGTCCTCATATACAGTATCTTGACCTGCATAACCGGGATCAAAAAGTTTTCGTAAACGTGGTAATAAATCCCGTCTATGTAACAAATAGCAAAGACTAATTAGTTGCAATGCTTGTTCAAATTCGTCTAACATTGCAAATCCCAATGGTGAAATTTGTGGTGATTTTTCATAAATTCCTAATGCTTTTTGATACAATTCAAATGCTTCAATAACCAAAGTTAGATCCTCTCTCATTGTTTCAAAAGATTGCCCAAAAGTAAAATTTAGAGAAAATAATTCATACGTGTCGTTTGAAAAAGACTGCAACCATAGGCTACGAGATTTAAATAAATCAGAATATTCATCTAGATTATTACTCAAAAAAGCTAATTCTTTTTCCTTTGATGTGTTTTCAGACAAATCTAATTCCGATTTAAATAAAGTCAAAGATGTTAAATAATCTATTTTCATTTTAGAATAAAATTCAGGTGTCAAATATTGTCGATTTGTATTTTGATGATTTTCCATTTTTAAATATTGTATTTCTCAATAAATACAGCACTCAATATTCCTTTTTTCTTGAGTTTTAATTTGATAATTTTATTGATGGTTTTTTCTAAATTAGTTTGTTGTAAAGGATCAAATTCAACTGCTTTTGATAACAGTTCGGCTTTGGTTTCATAAAACCAATCTAGAACTTCTTCCTCTTCAATAGGCGATTTTATAAATGATTTTTTGTTGTGTGCTAATCCTAATTTTATGTCTTCAAAACTTTTTGCAGTTTCAAAAATATGGTATGCCAATGTGTTGTGCATTGAACGCAACGTATGGCGAATGTTGTTGTCGAAGGCAATGTATGCCCAAGTATTTACTTTAGAAAGTTTTTCAATTGCCGATTCGCAATGCGCATAACAGGCTTCTTTTTGGTTGTCTGCAAATAGCGAAAATCGTTTTTGATCCCAAAGCATTGCCCAATAATTCATATCGTTGCAACCTGATTCTGTAAGTTCTTTTTCGGCTTGTTCAATTTCTTGCAAAGCTTCTTTGGCAAAACCATTTTCAGAAAGTTTGGCAATATCTTGCATCATATATCCAAATTGTTCTGTTGCAAAAACTTGAATTATGTCTTGTTTTGTTGGTAATTCTGCAGTTTCGTAGGGCGTATCTAAAATTTCATCAGGAAAATCTTTCTTGAAAATTACGATTGCTTCATTATATAGTTGTGTGGCAATTTCGTTATTTCCTAATTTGAAATTAGCAAAACCTTCGTAGTACAAACTTTCAGGAATTGTAGATGTTGATTCTTCTTCTTTTTTACTTCTACTTAATTGAAAATCTTCAATGGCTTTTGTGTAATTTTCTTCAAAAAAATAACCTAATCCTCTATCTAAATACATACTTTCGATATAGAAATCGTCAGCATTATTTTTTAATAAATAGGTAAACAATTCAACGTGATTTTTATACGGAATATACACATAATTTTCAAAATTATCTAAAATTGCCATTCGAGACAAAGCAACCGATTTTTGCTCAAAAGGAACGAGTTTAAAATTGTCTTTGTCTTTAGAAACTGCCATTGCAGAGACTTTTTCGTCTCTCATTTCTATTGGAATATATTCAAATGCAGTAGCATATTCGAAACTCACTGCTTTGAGACAAATTTCTGGTGTGAGCATTTCTATTGGAATAGTACCAATATCTTCGCCAGCAATTAAAGCAATTTTGGGTGTGATATATTTTGAAGGAATTTCATATAATCGCTCTTTGCCTATTTTTACAGCATTAATAATAAAATCTTCGGTCCAAAAACAAGCCCAAACCTTTTCGAAAGTATTATAATCATATTCACCATTAAATGTAAATTCTTTAACAATTAGTTCCCAATCTTGATGATGTTGATACTGTTTTTTGGCAATTTCAAAAACCTGATCATCAATATGTTTTGAAGGAATATTTCTCAACGCCCGAAAATTAAGAACAATCGCCTGAGAAATAAACTCAGTTTTCTGATATTTAGTCGGCAAGTTTATACCTGAAGAGCTGTTTAAAGCTCCGCCAGCAACTGATGCAATTGTCATTTTTTCATCATTAAATTGCTTCGGAACAAATTTGAAATTGCTGCATGATTTAACAACGGCATCAAAGCATAATTCATAATCTAAGATTGCCTCTGGAACATATTGCAAATCAACAAAATTTGCTTGTAAACAAAATGCTTTGTCAATATATTTTTCTGGAATATCCTGAGTTGTTGGAGGATTACAATGGCATTTTGAAGCCAATTCTGCAATTTCTCTTGTTTTTATATTTTCAGGCAAATTTTTGAAATCATTGCCTTTAATATAATGCGTAGCTGTTGGTCTAAAATACCATTTTACCATATCTTCGGTAATAAATTCTGCAGGAATATTGTCAAAATTTAAATCTTTTTTGAGTTTTTTATCCCAATGTTCTTGAGGTTTAACGTTGATATTAATTTCTAATGTTTTTTTATTTTCCCAATCCAGAAATATGTTTTCTTTACTATAAAAATCCAATAATTGTGTGGTTTCGTAACTTGGTGCATTAGCAAAATCTCCTTTAGCTTTTTCTAAAAAAGCATCGCTTTCAGCGGTTTTCCCTAGCTGATAATAGGCTAAACCCGTAAGCCACAAAACGGGTAAATAATTGTTGTTATGCTCTTGTGATGCCGTATTCAAATCTTGCAAGGCTTCGTTACTTTTTTTGAGCATTACCAGTGCTTCGCCTCTATAACGGAAACTCATATCGAGTTTGTATTTTTTCTCAATGCAATTGTTGAGAAAAGCCAAACTTTCGTTATATTTTTTGGTTCTGATTAATGCAAAAGCAATACCTTGAGTGGCTTGCAAATAATCGTAAGTTTTGTTGTTTATTGATATCGCAATGGCTTGCTCAAAATATGGAATGGCTTGCTCGAAGGCTTTGTTTTTATCTAATATAAAAGCACAATAATACCAACCCAAATAAAAATTTGGCGACAATTCGGTTACTTTTTTTAGGTTTATAAAAGCGGCTTCATATTCTTCGTCAGTTAAATAATTCCAGCCTTTTGTAAAGTAAGACATACACAAAATATCAAACCCATATTTGAAAATTGATTCGCCTTTTTTTAGAGTTTTGTAAATTTCGGTAGTATGCCAATAAATGGCGTTGTAACCAGCATCATCAGGTAAATAGGATAATTCTTTTTTTAAGGCAAATGCTGCATCATGAAATTTAAAAATAATATTTGTGGCTTTATATTTTTTTAAATCACTCCAATCATAAAGTGCAATTATTATAGTTTCTGGGCTAAAATCATAAGATTCTAAATCATAATACCACGAAAAAAAATAAGGTGCAGTTACTTTTCTGGGTAGTGATGATCTTACCATTTCGTCGTCTTCGCCGTTTTGTTCCTGAAGATAAATTACCTTTTCTTGACCCAAAGATTTCTGAAAATTATTCATTATCAAATAATCAAAAGTGGCATTTTTGGTCACATAATATTGAAAGGAAAATTTGCCTCGGACTGTAAGATTACCGTTTACGACAATTATTACATTCCAATTACTATAAGAACTAACCTCGGGAATTTCAAAATCATCATCAACAAGTACATCATTATCGGCATAATAAATTACGTATTGATCCAAATATTCATCATCAATAAGAAAATCATAATTATCGTTTTGGTCTTCTTCACTATAATCGTTGTCTTCGATAGTGTCAAACAATTTTTTAATTCCTATTAAATCTATTGTTTCTTGATAGGTTTTGGTTTGGAAACCATATTTTTTTAGATAACTTTCTTGGGTTTCTAATTTTCTATTAGCTTCTTTTTCGGCTTCTTGTGCAACTTCCAATGCAAGTTCCTTTTCTTTTGCATCAGTAATAGATTTGTTTTTCAAAAATTGCTCTAAAAAGGTTTTAAATAATGGTTTCATAGCAACTAGTTTGTTTACAAAGCTTTCAAAATCAGCATCAATAACATTTTCTGATCTAAAAGAATCAGCATTTCCAAGAGCGTCAATGTAAAAATATTCAAGATATTGTTTTCCATCAACTATGTCCTGGAAGCAACAATAAACCCAAAAACAACTGTTTAAATATTCTTTTTCCTTGATGAAATTATCGCCTAAAATTTCAGTATTTGGCATACTCATTTCCAAATAATCGTGCAAACGGTATATGTTTTTAGATGTAGAATCCAAAATTAAATTGACTGTTAAAGCAATAATTCCTATCGTATCAGTTTCTTTTAGATTGGGATTAAAGTACTGATAACCGCCAATTAAAACCCAAAATTCTTTTAGAAATCTAGGAATTGCATAGCCTAAATCGTTCTCTAATTTTTCAGTTAATTCTGGTAAAAAGATAAATTTCTGACCAATTTCTGGATTTTGCAAAATATAATCTAATGGATTTATTTTGGAATCTAATTCAATATTTGCAACAACCTCTAAATAACCTTTTTTAGATTTTTCGGCTTTTAATTTATTGTATTCTTTTTCGGCTAAAACATCATTTTCGAATGCTTTTTCAGAAATCTGACCTAGTGTTCCAATTTTTCCGTAACGTGTTGTAACAGTTTTATTGGTAATTGAAATCTCCCAAAATTTTGAAGATTTGTCGTCTTTGTATTCGAAATAGTTTTTCATAAATAATAGGGTATTATTTTACTTGATAAAACTTGAACTAAAAACCATATTATCAAAACAAATGGAATTGAAAAAAGATTTGCATTTCGCAGTTTAGATAGTTTTTTTCTATTCAATTTAATTGCTTCGATTATTAAAAAAAATAAATAAAATAAACACAATCCGAAATTTATCAATAGTATATTAAAATCACTGTTGTCGCCAAATATGACGGAATAACCTTTGTCGTTTTTATAATACCAACTAAAAAATAGTGTCGGTAGTAGGAGCATCAAAAATAAATATCCAATTTTCTTAAAAAAATGAATTACTGCATTTTGTTTTATTATTGTATTAACTGAATGTATCATTTTCTAATTTTCATAGTTTCGATTTCGCCTGTTTCCCATTCAATATTTATTGTTTTAAATTTAGATTTTGGTATTCTAAATAGATGTACTTGACTGTCATTTTCGCCATAGTTATAAATAGGATTTTCATTTTGCGAATAAGGAAGTTGCGTTGCACTTGGTTTTATTTCCATAGTATTTTCGTCTTCAACTTCGGCATTTAAACTATCATAAAAATGGATTCCGCTTATAAATTTTGACGGATGAATTAATACGAATACAAATTCTTTCGAAAAATCGATTGTAGTATTTGGCTTTTGACCATATATATTGGCATTTTCAATCACTTTGTCAAATTCTTGTTGGTTAAAAACAAGCATATAATCGGTTTTTTTAATTTTTGGCATTTCGATTTTTCCGGTTTTATCTTTTTGGGCAAAACCTACATAGGTCGAATCTTTGTTGGCTGCCGCGACATTTTCTAAACTTCTATTGATAACAGAAACTGCTGCGTCTACTGCGTTATCTGTGGATGAACTTTTTGGATTATAAGAAAAAATATATCCTTCAATTTCATCAACCTTTATTTTTTCTTTTTCACAGGATTGTAAAAGTAGCACTGCCGATAATGTGATTATTATTATTTTTAAATTTTTCATAAATCTTATAAATTAAAGGTTGTTGGTTTTTTATTGTTGGTGTTTCGAATATTTATTTCAAGCTATATTTAGGGTTTTTATTTTCTTTCTTAGCCATAAAAATTCAGTTAATGTTATCAAGATATAAGTTGTTGTCAATATTAAAATAGTTGTAAAAAATTTTAAGCCTGAAGTTTTAATGATACCGAAAAGTATATAAACTAACAATATAATTGGTATTCCTAAAAAAGATAAAAAGGATAAATAGAAATTATTTCTAATCTTTGGTATTAAATTTAGAAGTAGTAATAAGGAGCAAAAAAATAGTATCAGAAACAATAATGCAGAAAGATATAGATCGGCAAATACTTTAAAAACGAATTCTACAGTTTCAAAAAAACTCATATCTTTAGAATAATTTGTAGATAAACCCGTGAGTTTATAAATCACAAATAATATGATATTTATTAATAAATTAATTCCCCAAATTTTAAATATATTTTTTTTCATTTTTGTTTGAAATTAAATTCCTTCCGATGTTCTACCTTTAATTGTTTTACTTGTTTTACCTTTAGTAATTGTTATCAAAACTTCGCAGCTGTAACTCATTATATTCTCTTCGTTTTTTGGTGTATTTTCAAAATATTCTACCGCAATTTCTTTGATTTTTTTAATTTGAACTTTATTGTTTCCTGCAGCATAATTGCCAATAAACTGCGAATATTCAGTTGGTTTTTTGCCTATTCGTTTCAAGACTAGCGTTTTGCCATCGATTCCAATATATTCGATTCCATCGCCACAATAACTTACAATGGCATCGGTTTCTGTTTGATTTTCTATATTTTCGATACAAATATTTATTGCATTTTGATTTCCCTTATTCTTATTTTGGCAATTTTTTGTGTCTAAACGTTTTTCAAAATCAGATTTTAAAATATATATTTTTGATGAAACACAATCTCCGTGCTTGTTTGTTGCAGTGAGAAACATTTCATTTATTTGAGAAAAAACATTTATCGAAAAAAATGAAAAAACTAATACTACAATTGTGCTGATTTGTATCATAATTTGGGTTTAAAACTTTGGGTTTTTGTATCAAAATAAAAAGTCATATAACGTGGTTCTTCTTCGGGCAAACCACCAATTTTATATCGAATGTCTATTGATTTGTCTTTATTGAAATCTCCAATTTCTAATGTTTCTTCATTTTCATTCGCAGGATAATTTTCTAAAATTAGCACTTGATGCGTTTCATTGTTATCACTTTTTTTTATAATAATTGCATCGGCTGCTATATAAAAATTAAAAATGTTGGTGTTTTTTTTTTGAAGAATTAAATTTGTCAAGCCCAAACATTTTTCTTTGAGCAACCAACCTTTTCCTAAATCTGAATCATTAATATTATACCCAACATAAATCCATTTTAAATTTTCATCTACTATTTTAAAAGAATTGCTTTTGGTTTTGAATATAATTTTGCTAGCTTTATCGGGTTTTTCGTAAATATTGATAGCTAAAGAATCTGCGAATGAAATACTTACTTCCGACTCATCGTTCCATTTATTATTGGTTAATTTTCCCTGCGTAGTGATGCAAATGTTACTAGACGATTTCATACTACACGCATCTGTCCATTTGCTTGTCAAAATCATTTTACCTTTTCGAAAAGTATAGGTTTCCGCAAAATGGAAAGGTCCAGAATTGCCAAACGAGTGAATTTCTTTCGATTTAGAATGGATTTCGGTTTGGCACAATTGCGACAATTGTTCGTGATACTTAAATTTTTTTTGAGTTGGTTGGTATAAAAATACATCAAATCCAAAGTTAACATTAGCTTGGTTTGATTTTACCATAATGTCTTTATAACCATCAAAATTGCAATCTACCACAGATATTGCTTCTTTTATATCATCAAAAATATTGACAAAATCTAAACTTGGTTCTTTTGCATTTACTCTTAAAGTCTGAATTTTTTTATTGGTAAGTTTGTCTATAACTTTAATCGAAATTGGCTTAAAACCATTGTTGTATCCTTCGTTAAAAGTTTCATATCCTAACTCAAATCGGTATAATTTTGTGCTGGCTATTTGCTTTTGGCAATTTTGAGCAAAAACTGAAATATTTAATAAAAATGTAATTACAATTATAAACTGCTTTTTCATAATACTATCCATTTGTCAACAATAGACCTTGTTCGTTTCTTAATTTAGACAACAGTTTTTCAATATAATCAGTAACCGATTTTGGTAATTTATTGAAATTGGCATCTTTTTTAATAGTTCTGCAATTATTTAAAACACATACTTGTGCCCGAATCACGTATTTTTTGTTTTTGTAAATAGTAATTATTTTAATGCGTTCGAATTTATCATTTTGAGAAGCTGTTCCATAAACAATTACAGGTTCAATAAATCCATCGCCGTCAATATCTTTCAATTGACAATATTCTTTTAAAAACCAAATATTATTTTCTTTTGGACTTTCTATGAAATCATTAATTTTCCACTGTTCTAAAAATCCGCCATGATCTTCTAAATGGCAAACGGCAAAAATTTTAGAATTTAAACTTATGTTTTTGGATATTATTTTACCATCTTCAAAAAGAAATAGATTATAACTTCCACCTTTATCTTTAAGTTCAAATGCGTTACTTAGTGGCATTGCTATTTTTTTGAATTCAAAATCTACATTTTCGATTTCGGACTTTGTGAGTTCTCGACTTGTTTGAGCATAGTTTATTGAAGTATAAATTGCAATACTCAATACTAGCAATATTGATTTAGTTTTCATTTTGTATAATTGAAATTTCAATTTTCTTAATTTTTTTATCCAAATCTTTAGGTTCAAAAACTATAGTTATCTTATATTTTTTACACTGATATTCTCGAAGTTGCGGTTCATCAAAACCTGTAAAATCTCCCAATATTGCTTCATAATCGGCAACTTTTTGATTGGGATATAATCCAAACGGATATTCAATTTCGTGTGCTTTTTGTAAACCATCTGATTTTGGTTGAAACAATACTATTTCGTACAATTCTAATACTTCTTTTTCAAAACCAAAACGCAATTCGATTCCGTGTAACAAGAAAATGGGACACAACACTTTTGAAGATTGATTTTTGCTTCTTTCTTGTCTTGGCAATTTTTTTAAATCAAAATGATTGGTTTCTAAAAATGCAATCAAATCATGATCGTTTACTGATTTTTCTAGAAAAAATATAAGTTCGATGATTTTCATAAATAAAAATTATTTGCGTTTTTTATTAGTTTTCTTTTCTGTTTTTTCAGGTTCAATTTTATCTAAATCGGCTGCCATTTCGATATTAAAAATAGCCATCGACGATTTTGAGTTACCTTTTTTCTCACCTAGTTTCCATTGTTGCATTGCTTTTTGTTTGTTGCCAATCATATAATAATACGAGCCCAAAACTGCATAACCGTCAGTTTCGCCTTGGTTGATTATTTTGTTTGCTAGTGCTATAATTACAGGATTTTCGGGTTTTGTATTTTCTTTAGAATTTAATAAATTCATCAAACCTTGGTCTTCGATAACCAACATTCCAAAATAATCTAAACACGCTCGAGACAAGCCCTGATTACAAAGTTGACTCATTTTGTCTTTTTTGGTAGTTGCTTTTTCGTCGCCACCCAAAAAGTCAAACGACGATTTATCGCCCGTAATTTTGTAATATTCGTTCATTAACAATGCAGTATTTTTGGCTTTTGTATCGTCTTTTCTATTATTGGGTACAATTGTATCTTTTTTTATCCAAGTTTGCTTTTCAACCCAATCCGAAACTCCAATTAATTTATTTTTTTGAATCTTGAATTTAAAAATACTTTTGTCGGGATAAATAATCAACGAATCGCCTTTGGTAAAATAATCTCGAAGCTCCATGCCAATAATACTTACTTTGCCATTGCCATCAAATTCAAAACTAGAGTAAGTTGAAGTCTCTGATTTAGCTATATAATAGCCATGCAAATTGTTGTTTATTTCTTGCGAAAACGAAGCAATACAGTTTACAATTAGCAAAAAGAGTATTGATTTTATGTTTTTCATAGTCTATTGATTTTAATATTTATCTGATTTTAAAGTTCTAAATTATTTTTAACTTTTTTATTATTTTCAAAAGTTTATTAATTTTTATGAGGTTTGCATTTTGAATTTTATTTACCAAAACTATTTTTATTCAAATTAAAAACCAACGAAAACTGATGTCGTCCAACATTTGGAAACGGGTTACCATTGGTAGAAATATTGTATCCATAAAAGATGTACCATTTCAAATCGGGATTACCGAAACCAATTTTGGGCGTAAATACAACATCTTTTTGTTCAAAATTAGTTACATATTTTACTTCAATTGCTGGCGCAAAGAGCGAAGCTAAGATTTCAAAACCAACCTTAATTCCAAAAACATCTTTATAATTCTGGGTTTTGGCAGTCCATTCTATGGACGAATAATACCCTGATGGAGATTCATGCCCAAAACCACATCCAGGTCTCTTATTCGATTCGTATCTGGCAAAACCAATTTCTGAGTAAAAATTGCGGTGCGCTCCAATTGCTATTCGTAATGCATTTTCGGTTACAATGCTATCTTTTATTACTTTGCCAGAATTTTTTTGTTGTCCTAAAGTAATTTCTTTAGTACAAAGAAATAGTAGTGTAATGAAAATCGTTTTCGTGTTCATTTTATTGCTCTTTATAAAAAATTTCTTCGAAAAGGTCTATTTTAGTTATGATATTACCAAAGAAATTTTTAGTTTGATGAAACTTTTTTTCATATATTTTTTTGCCATTTTTATAAGTTTCGATACTTTCTAAATCATCTGATTCTTGATCATAATAAAAACATTGTGTTCCTTCGTTTTTCTTTTTATCGTATTCTCCTGTTTTCTTACCCGAAGCATCAAAACTTACGATTTTATAAAATTCCCCACTTGGATATCCTTGATAATCTGTGTATTCAAATTTTTTTGAGCCGTTTTCAAAATTTTGAATTTCTTTTATTGGTATTCCTTTATTGGTATAGGCACTTGTAGGATCAAACAATTTATCCTGATAAAACTTTTGCTCTTTTATTTCATTTTTTAAATGATTGTCTAAGAAATACTTAACTTCTTCAACAATTACTCCTTTTTTGTATTTTCTATAACTATTGAAAGTATCATATTCGCTACTATAGGAATAAACACTGCCTTCGTATGGCTGTTTATATAATTGATTTTCGTTTTGTTTAGCTATTATGTTACCAATAACTTTTCCTTTTTTGTCAAAATAAGTTATTATATCAGCCTTTTCATCGCTAAAAACTTCTCCCGTGTTATAAAATTCTTTGTCGCTAATAAGTTTTCCGTTTATAAATTCTTGCACGTGATTGTCACTAATTTTCAGTCCGTTTTCTTCTCTTCCAGGTTCAGAGTAGGTTAGTTTGCTGGTTATTTTTCCAGAAGTATCATAATATGATCTACCGATTGCAATACCATTTTCATCACAATCAATTTGAATTTTTTTAAAACCCTTTTTATCATATTTTGTTTCCTGAATAGCATTTCCGTTTTTATAAACTGTCATACTTTCTGGCGTTTCTTTATTGTCTGACGAAAAAATATACAATTGCCCTTGCAAAGTACCATCGCCGTCTTGTCCAGACAAAGTTCCTATTTTATTGCCATTTTTATCGAATGTTTCAATAGTAGTGCCCTTGATATTATATGTTTTTATTAAAGAAGTTGTACCGATTTTATTTAATATCATTGTTGTCCGATAAAAAAAGATTGTTAGTTCATATTTGCATATAAATATAAGGCTAACAAGCTTTTTTTTCTGTTTAACTTGTTTTTTGTTACT
>JAYTMQ010000064.1:0-9516 GCA_043728355.1 Bacteroidota bacterium | reverse complement strand
GGTGGAGTTGTAGATAAATAAGCAGGATTGTACAAGTTGTTTTCGTTGTCAGAAGGTGCATTTGGAGGCAAAGCTGGATTGAAGAAATTTAGAATCTGTAAAGAGTTGTTACCTACAATTAGATTATTTGCAAAAGCGGTTTGTGGTGCTTCGCCCAAATCTTGCAACGCTACAATATTTCGAGAATTATTATCGGTTGTATTAACTCTATTTTGTCTGTTTGTAACCCAAACTTCAATTCTTGTAATATGAATTCGACTATCAATTACTGGATAATTAGCAAGAGTTTTATCATAATTATTTCTGAAATATTGCGATAAAAAAAAGTGTCTATCAGCATCATAATCCAAAGCAAATAAATCAAAATTCTGAACCGTTCCGCCACCTTGAGAGGTTATGGTTTTGGTTTGTGATTTTTGCTCAGAAAATATTCCTGTAATCGATGTTTTCCCGAATTGAAAAGCTGCTTTTACTCCAAATAGACTTTGTGCGCCACGAATAAGTGAACCACTTAATGGCATACTTACATTTCCGACTTCTATTTTTTGAAGAATATCGTCTTCGTTTGGAGCGAATTCTAGTTTTATTAAATTCTGAAATGCGAATGTAGATTGTGTATCATAATTGGCGTTTACACTCAATCTTGTTCCTACTTTTCCTTGTAAACCAACACTTATTCGTTGGTTAAAATCGAAATTGAATTGAGATCTGTTTTCTGGAGAAAATGCTGGATTGTCTTGCTCTGAATATCGCAATCCGAAATCTATTTCTACTGATCCTGTAGGTTTTACATCGATTGTATTACTACCAAAAATAGATTCGAACAATCCGGAATTGATATAATATCTAGGTAGTAAGTTTTTCTTAGCTGCTTCAGAACCTTCTTTTTGACCAGCGATTGCATCTCCTTTTTTCTTGAAGTAATCGCGCATCTTTTCTTTAACGACTAATTTTTGATATTCTTCTGGCGATAAAATAACTGGATAAGTAACATCAAAACCGCCTAAAACATTAGTGTAAATGTACTGATTTGTAATCGGATCGTAGGTATAAGCTGCAACAATCGATGGTGGATTTTTGATTTCGATTTTACCTTTTACAACACCAGTAGAGTCAACTGGTTGATCGACTTGAGCATAATTATTTAAACCAGAAAAAATCAATATTAAAAAAATACTGATTTTTAGATATTTTAAAACGGAGATATATTGTAATTTTTTCAAGAACTATAAATTTTTTAAAGCTAGTTTAATTAACTGTTCAACACTAGCATCTGGATTGTCTTTGCAGATTCTATCCATTACTTTTTCTGAAGATTTACGTACAAAACCCAAAACCTCTAAAGCAGATAACGCTTCATCTCGGTTTGTATTGTTTTGAATCATCGAAACTTCGTCTAAATCGTATAACTTTAACACTTTTTCTTTTAAATCAAGGATTGTTCTTTGTGCGGTTTTGACTCCAATTCCTTTTATGGATTGAATTGTGCCAACATCGCCACTGCCAATTGCTTGAATAATTTGTTTCGGGTCTATAGATGACAACATTGTTCTTGCAATACTGGCTCCAATTCCTGAAACTGATAACAACATTTTGAAAATTTCGCGCTCTGATTTTTCTACAAACCCAAAAAGTGTGTGAGAATCTTCTTTTATTTGAAGATAGGTAAACAATTTTATGTGGTCAGAATTTGGCAAAAGCGAATAAGTGTGCAACGAAATATTGATATGATAACCAACGCCACCGCAGTCTATGATTACTTCAGTTGGGGTTTTTTCGGTTAATTTTCCTTGAATATGTGCAATCATTATTTTTGAAATGTTGAGTTGTCAAAAGTAATAAAAAAAATGACTATAAAAATAGTCATTTTTGGGAATTTTTATATTTTTGATTGATTTTTATCTTTAACATTTTTGACAAATAAATTTAAATATAACATATAAATTACTTTTTAAATTTGATTTTAAAAAAATATTATGTTTTATTTTGTATCGAATATTAATTTATTTTATAGATTTGTAATAAAATTAAACAAATGATACAGACTGTTGTAACGCCAAATAAATCAATTTTCGATATGGAAGTTTCGTTGCCCGAAAATTATATAGGTAAAATTGTCAATGTCATTTTTTATATTGATGAAGAAGTAAAAAAAACGACAACCAAACTTTTACCTGAGAAAAAACCTTCTGATTTTTTTGGAAGTTTAAGTGAAGAATTGGGAGACAAAATGCATTTACACGCCAATAAAGTTCGCAACGAATGGAATTAAAATACATTATTGACACTAATACCATCATAGATGCCCAAATGAATCGAATTCCATAAAGTGGCATTAACTTTTTAAAAAATGTTATTAATGACGATTTTACAATTTCATTTATATCATATATAGAATTTCTTGGATTCAAAGATATTACCAAAGAATCAGAAGCATTTATTGCATTAGCAAATGTTATAGAAATTAACAAAAAAATTATAGATGTTTGCATAGAAATTCGAAAAAAACATAAAATAAAACTTCCTGACGCATTAATTGCGGCTACTGCCTTAGTTTTAAACTTAGTTATTATTTCAAGAAATGTTACTGATTTTGTTGGGATACAAGACTTACAAGTTATAAATCTCTACGAAATTTGATTTTAAAAAAATAAAAACCAGTTTTTGATTACTCAAAAACTGGTTTTTTAATGTTGAGATTTAAACTTTTATTCTATTGCAACTTGATGGCTTTCTATAATGCCGTCGATGTTGATTTTTAAAATATAAATTCCTCTTGGTAAGCCTAAAACGTCGACCGTAGCAATATTGTTATTTACAGTTACATTGCGTTTGACTTCGCCCATCATATTGAACAATTCTGCAAATATTGTTGCATTTTTTGTTGGTTTTTGGTCACTATTTTTTAATTCTATATTGATTATGTTATTAGTTGGGTTTGGGTAAGTTTTAAAATAAATATTTTGATTTACGTTTCTAGTTAAATTACAATTTATTCCAATCCCGCATTCGCAAACTGTTGGTTTATACAATACGTACGAATTTTTTTTACCTAAGGTTTGACCACAATCATTAATCGCAGCAACTTTAACAATAAGTGTTTGACCATAATTCATACCTAATTCTTGGGCTGTAAGTGTAAAAGTATTATAATATGCATATTTGGTAATACGCGTACCGTTAAAGTCTATTATATATGCGTTTACTGGCGCTTCTGGGGTTAAGTATTCAAAATTCCAATAAGTTGTATCAAATGGGCATCCTTCCGGAAGCTCTGTATCATTATATGGAAAACCCGAAAATGAGCTTAATATTACGCCGCCTGGTCTTCCAACCCAAGCAGTTTTGGAAATTGTCTGCCCATTCTGAAATGTAGCAGTTAAAGTAGCTGAACCATTTATTAAACCTTTAACCACAACCGAGTAACCAGTAGAACTAACAATTTGTCCGTTTGCAGTTATCGACCAAGTTTTTACTGCACTTGGTATTTTACAAATGTCTGGAAAACTAAATGTTGTGTTGTTGTTTTCGCAGATAATGTTTGGGCCTGTTAATAGGTTGGCTTCGAGCGGAAATGATGGTGCTTGGGGATCTGGTGGATTAATGTTGTCGCCAAGCTCTTTTAAAAGCCAGTTGACACTTCTATAATTTAAGGAAATATGCGCTGTATTTTCAGATTCTCCAAAATAACTATCAAAATAAGTTTCATTAGAACACACTAAATTTCTATTTAAGGGATTTGCCCAACTTTGATTGGGGTTTTTTATGCCAAGACCTGAATAGGTTGGGATAAAACAATTAGATTCTACATATGGACCAACGTCCCAACCTGCTCCAGCCGCAAGTCCATAATGTGCATTTAAATAGGCTTGCCAATAGGTAGCAATACTAAGTGGATTTTGAGAAGTAATTTCACCCCGCAATATTTTATTTACATCGATAGATCCGCCAGGTATGTTGTCAAGATTTCCTCGCAAATCTGTATTAGTTGCATAGGTAAACTGCATATTCCCAAAACCTTTTTTTAATTTTGAAATGGTTCCTGATGAACCAAATGAAGGTTTTGCAAAAACTTCGGCACTAAATAATTGTTGTGTGTAACAAATGCTTGGAGACCAATTAAACAACGAAGAAGTGCCTGGTTGATAACAAATTCGTGCATTTAGCTTTAAATCTAAAAATTGTTGACCGTCAGTACCAAAAGTTGCACCACTCAAAGAACCGTTTACGATTGCAATTTTTCTTAAATTCATTGGAAATCCTTTAGAATTTGGCAGTCCATTATTGAATTGACGGTTGTAATGTTCTTGAAAAAAAGGACTTCCTACATTGCTAGGCATACCTTGTGCAATGGTTGCTCCTTTTTGATAGTTGCTGTCTAATTCGCTAAATGATGCATCTGGAACTTGCACAGTATTGGCTATTTGTAAATAATCAATCAACATTTCTTTGGCTGCAATTGATTGCAATTTTTCGTAGCTTTTTTGAGCGTCAGGATTAGTAACCGCTAAATTTCTAATTAAAGCTTGGTCGCCAATTGCTATGTTAGCACCGTGATTTGGGCTATCGAACGCTACCCAAATTCTTGTATTGTGATTCCATTTTGGGTCTCCAGTTTCTGCAAATTTTTTCTCCATAAAAGCTAGTGCATAACGTGTTATTTGTCCACCCATACTTGGTCCTACAGAAACCATTTTTTCCGTGCTGCCGTTTGTAACTAGTTGTTTATTGATTTCTTGAACCAGTTTGATATATGCCATTGCATTTCTTTCTATAAAATCGGCGCCACCATCTACTGTTATACCATTACTTTTATAGGTTGGTTGATTGACAAGAATTACATCATAGCCTATGGTTCGGAGTTTATTTACCAGATTTACACTATCATTAACAATTGGATCAAAATATAACATCAAGTCAAATAACGATTTGTGTTTTTCAGGGTCAAATACACCTGTTATTGGGTTTTTATTGTCATTTTTGCATTCGCTGGACGGGTCATTTTCGCAGTCACAATCTTGCAATTTTCGGGAGTCTTTAGGGTCAAAACCATCAACAATTATTATTGGTTTTCTTATTTTTTCTTCGTTATTGCTGCTGTTGTGATAAAATACACGTGCTTGAATTTGACCTCTAATGGTTGCAGTTTCGTTCAAGCCTTGAAAAGTTAAGTCAGCGTCAGCTTCAATATTATTTTCAAAAAAATCTTTAATTGGGTCGTTTGGTTTAATAAAGCATTTTATGGCGTCAACAGGTGGGTTAACCAAATTACTTGCACGAGCATAATGGGTATATATTTCGCCATGAGTTGTTATTTTGAAACCATTGCTTAAAACAACATTAAATTGTAATTTTTTATCTCCATTGGTTCTAGAATTTTCAAGAGTAATGGTTTTTTGAGTAATTACTCCGTTTTCGATAATATTTCTAGTAATGCCATCACCAAAATTGGCAGTTAGCGATTGTATTTTTAAGGTTTCATTGTTAAAAATTAAATCATTGCTAAATATATAAGTTATTTGTTCGCCAACCATAACATTTTTTAAAGGTGCAATAACCAGTGCATGTAGTGTGTGGAATGGTGTTTTGCTTGGCATTTGAACAAATACACTGTCTTTAAGAATCAAACCACCATTTTCTGGTCGTTCTGGATTGTAATTGAGTACCTGAAAAGTTGTGTTGATAATGCCAATATTGACAATATTAGTCAAGTCAGTATCTTTTTTTATAATTTTTTTTAGATTTTCAGGCGACGTGAGCCTTTTTTGATTACTAGCAATATACAACTCAGACAAGGCTTGTTCAAAAAAACGAAAATTAGCTGTATTGTGTGGCTTGTCTTTGACTTGGTTGTATTCGTAAAGATTAGTAAATCTGTTAGAACGTTCATAAATAATGCCTGATGTTAGGCTACTTTGGTCAACTTTAGCAAGTTTAGTGTCTAAAGCATTGGTTTGGGAAAACGTGTTAATAAAGCACATGATTGTGCTTAGGAGAATTATTTTTTTCATAATTTTACAAAAGATTAATTTTATTAAAGTGTTTAGTTACTTATATTTTAGTCTGTTTTAAAGAGCGACCGCAATCGCTCGTTTTTATGGGAAAGGTGTGTTGTCGAGTGTAGACCATTTAAAATCAAATCTTCCATTCAAAATTTCTATTTCAGTAGTGTTATTGAATAATCTTAACTTTCCACTAAATGTACCCTATACAATACTATTTGTAAAATCATATCTTGAAATGATTACTTTTCCTGAGTTTTCGTAGGAGCCATAATATCTCGAGCCATTTACTGCTGCATCGTATATTTTAGCATAAACATAATTTTGCATCAATCCATCTATACTTGATTGAAAATTTGATTCTTTCCATAAATATTCTCCTGTTCCAATTTGATCTAAACTTTGTAAATGAATTATCATTGAATTGGCTGGTTTCGCATCCTGAAGATTTCTAATTTCTATTTCATTATACTCTCTATTCCCACAGGTGCACCCCAGAATATATACCATTTGCCACCTAGGCTAAAAAGTTCACTTTTACCATCTCTTGGGAAGAAAACTTGATTGTTAATAACGCAACCAAAGGTGTTGGCACCTGTTTGGGTTTCGGGTGGTAACTTTGCTAATGGGTTTTCTGGTGGTGCTGGGTTATCGTCTTTTGAGAAAGATGCTAAAAAGTGAATTATAAAAAATGTTAGAATTATTTTTTTCATAAATATTGTTTTTTAAAATTATTAGACAAACTTACAAAAGCCCAAAATTTAATTTGTCCCATTTTCTGCAATTTGCAGAAAATGGGACAAATTTGCAGAAAATGGGACAGTTTTTATTTACGGTTTTCGAGTCGAAATTCGGTGGGAGTTGTGCCTGTGGCTTTTCTGAACGCTCTGTAAAATGTTGATTTTGAGTTAAATCCGCATTCTAGCCCAATTGATACAACTGTATATTTTGAGTATTGTGCACTTACAAGAAATTTTTTAGCTTTATTTATTCTCAATGAATTAATATAGTCTGGAAAATTAAAACTAGTTGCTTCTTGCAGAATTTGGGACACATTTTTGGCAGATTTTTTTACTTTTTTTGCAACATCTTCGATTGCAAGGTCTGGTTCGAGAAACATTTTATGTTCAATAATAATTTTTTGAATCAATAAAAAACGACTATCAACAGTTTCTAGAATAACTTCATCTTTTTGATTTTGGTCATTATTAATTTCTTTGCGAAGCTCGATTCGTTCTATTAATAAATTGTATTTAAAAAAACCGCAGTAACCAATCCAATATATTAATAATGTTGAAGATAACCTCAAGGGATAATAAATAGAAATATTTGGACTAATTATGTTTTTTAAATTAAATACTATTGCAATTATCCATAAAATAATGATAATAAAACCATAAGTAAAAAATTGTTTGAGCCAGCTCATGTTATCAAACTGAAAAATTTTAGTTTGTAATTTTGTTTGATCTAAAAAAATATAAACTACCTTAAAAAATAAAAATATTGTATAACCAAGATTAACAATTTCTTCGAATTGTGCATATCGAGCAACAATAAAACTTGAGGTATCATCATAAAAATATTGACTCAAAACAATTCGAATGATAATCTCGATTACAAATAAAAAAATTGAAATTAAAACAAAAGATTTAATTTTTTTTTCGACTCTAAGATAATGAACTATAAATGTATAAAAGCACGGAATAATTAACGCATACCATGGAATGAGCAGTTTTCTTTCAAAGAAATTAAGATTAACATAATTGTAATCTGCCAATGTAATTTGCAAATTATTTATTGTAAAAAATAAAACAAATAAATTTAAATAAATAATAGATTTGTCTTTTCGGTTTTTTGAAGTATTAGTATAAATCAGAAATACAAAACCAACAATAATTCCAGTAAACATTAAAAATTTAAATAGTGATTCTGTCATACATTCTTTATTTTATAAGTTGTTTTCTGCAACATTGTATTTTTTGGTTGTTTATAAGTTTTTTTATTTAAATGTTTGGGAAAATTACAAATAGATACTAATAGCAATTGACGTACAAAATTTTAGTAAAGCTAATTTTTAAATAAAATTGAGCTTTTATTCCAAATTAAACAATATTAAACTTGGTTCTACTACTAATTGAATGGGTTTATTACTTTACAATGTAAAACTACCACAAATTACACAAATTTTCACAAATGAAATTAGTAAACTACAGTCACAAATTTAACTATAAATCCTTAGAATTTGTGTGATTAAATTTTTTCACAATTAATAATTTGTGTAAATTTGTGTAATTTGTGGTAAAAAATTTATACCCACTCAATTCGTGGTAGAACCTTAAACTTTTAAACCAAATTAAACTTTTTCAAAACTTAATTCTCCACCAAATGTGAATTTCGTTTCTGTTTTTCTTGTGCATCTACAACCGCAACGGCAACCATATTGACCATTTCTTCTACGCTTGCACCTAGTTGAAAAATGTGAACGGGCTTGTCCATTCCCATCATTATTGGGCCTATTGAATCGACTTTGTACAATTCTTTTAGTAATTTATAGGTAATATTTGCCGATTCTAAATTCGGGAAAATCAAAGTATTGACTTTTTTTCCAGCCAATTTCGAAAACGGAAATTTCTTCATTAACATTTCAGGATTCAGGGCAAAATCGGTCTGTAATTCGCCGTCAATAACTAAATCGGGATAATATTTGTGCAAATAAGCAACTGCTTCTCGAACTTTTCCAGCACTTGGATTGATTGACGAGCCAAAATTAGAATAAGAAATCATTGCAATTACAGGTTCCATTCCGAACATTCTTACAGTTTTGGCTGTCATTAATGCAATTTTTGCCAATTCGTCTGAATTCGGATTTGGATTAATTGCGGTGTCCGACAAAAACATTGGGCCACGATTGGTCATCATCATGTTGGTTGTTGCGACCAGTGTAATTCCTGGTGCTTTTCCGATTAATTGCAACATTGGTTTGACAACATTTGGGTAACTTCGAGAATATCCCGAAACCATGGCATCTGCTTCGCCATGTTTGACCATCATTGCTGCATAATAGTTGCGTTCGCGCATCCATTTTTGGGCATCGAGCAACGAAATTCCGCTGCGTTGTCGTTGTTTCCAGAAAATATCGGCATATTCTAGTCTTTTTGCTTCTTCGGCATCAGTTTTTGGGTCGATTATTTCTACATCCGCTTCGAAACCTATTTCGGCTTTTAGTTCCTGAATTAATTCTCTCGATCCTAGCAAAATTGGAACTGCAAGACCTTCTTCATAAGCAATTTGAGCCGCTTTTAAAACATCAAGATGGTCTGCTTCTGCAAAAACAACCCTTTTTTTATCAGTTCGGGCTCGGTTGTTTAATAATCTCAATAATTTATTATCAGTACCAAGTCGTTCTTCAAGTTCATCGTGGTATTTTGCCCAATCGGTTATTGGGTTGAGTGCCACGCCCGAATCCATAGCTGCTTTAGCAACCGCTGGCGCAACTGTGGTTATTAATCTTGGG
>JAYTMQ010000063.1:0-8894 GCA_043728355.1 Bacteroidota bacterium | reverse complement strand
GCTGCTGCAAACTACATAAATACCAATGGAACAACTGGAACAGGAACTGTACAGTTTGATGTCGCTGCAGGACATATTGAAACTGCACCTGTTGGTGGTATAGAAATCAGGGCAACTGCTTTAGGAACAGTATCACGACCAATTGTTTTCAAAAAATTTGGAGCTGGAGTTAATCCTATAATCAATGCATTTACACCTCAAACTAGTGGTTTAACTAATGATGGAATTATTAAAATTATTGGTGCTGATTACATTACAATCGATGGATTGACTTTACAAGAAAACGCTTCAAATACGACTTCTACTTTAGCTTCTAATAATATGACTGAATTTGGAGTTGCATTATTTTATACAACAGCAACCGATGGTGCACAAAATAATACTATTAAAAATTGCAGCATTTCTTTAAATAGAACAAGTACAAATACTTTTGGTATTTTTAGTAACAGCAATACCAATGCAACAGCAATGAATATTTCTAATCAAGCCTCTAATTTGGCTGGTTCCAATAGCAATTTATCAATTACTGGCAATAATATTTCGAATGTTAACCAAGGAATTATAGTTGCTGGTTCAGGTTCATCATCATCAACACACAACGATGGTTTAATAATTGGTGGAACACTTGCCAATGCTAATTCGATAACCAATTTTGGAACTGCTGGCTCTTCAGGATTTAGTGGAGTTTCGGGAACAATTAATGGGATTTTAATTAAAAACACCAAAAACTTCAACGTTTCATTCAACACAATGAAAAGTTCAACTGCACCAAACATAAGTACCGTTCGTGGTGTTTTTATAGATAGCTTTAATCAAGCCCCAACTGGAACATTGTTGCATACGATTTCGAACAATTCTATATCGTTAGCAAATGGAAGTTCTGGTGCAGGAATCGAGGGAATATCAAACAACAGCTTAACAGGAAATGCTACTACAACCATAAACATCAACAACAACGATTTTAATAATTTTTCTGGCAATACTGGTTCTAGTGGTGTGACTTTTATAAAAAACTACCAATCGGGAATTGCAATTGATATTAACGACAACACTTTTACAAATTTGACCATCAACAATACTTCTTTTGCCAATTTTTTTATTGATATGGGCTTTACTTCTTTAACAGCAACAGGAGTTCAAAACGTAAATGGAAATAAAATAATTGGAACATTTACCAAAAATGGAGCAAGTGGTAGTTTGGGCATTTACAATGGGATAGGCTCGTCAGTAACTGGTGCAATTGTCAACAATAACAATAACGAATTTTCTAACATTACTCTTGCAGGAACAAGTTTTACAGAAGGTTGGCGTAATACTGATGGTGGTTCTATATCGGCACCAAGCAAGACTGTCGAAAATAATAAATTCGAAAATTGGACAGGTGGAACTGGCAATAAAACTGTAATTTTCATCAACGGTTTTGGCGAGACATCATCTGTTTCTAATAATACAGTAAACAATATTAATACTGCAATCAGCTCAGCTAATAATATCATTGCAATACATATTAGTAGTAATGGTGTTGCAAATTCTTTAAATATAAAAAACAATATTATAACCAACATTAATTGCGGAACAGGAAGTGTTAACGGTATTTTGACTAATTCTAAATCAACTAATGTTAATGTAGAAAGTAATCAAATAAAAAACTTCTTGAGTGCAGGATCTATTTTGGCAATAATATCTAGCAATGCATCGCCAACATTAATAACAATTTCTGGTAATGATATCGACAATTTAAAATCCTCAGGTTCAGGATCGTCAGAGTTAAACGGAATAAAAAATATTGCTAATGTATTATTTAAAATAGAAAACAATTCTATAAAAAACCTAGAAATTACAAATACTGGAAATTCTAGCAATGTTCGTAGTATTAATATTATTACTGCTTTTGCAACTTCAATACCACCAATAATTAATAATAATGTTATAGACAATTTAGTTTCGGCAAGTACAAATACATCTACAACAATGGCAGGAATTTTTGTTGCAGATGGCGCCAATCACGAAATTACTAATAATACAGTAAAAAATTTAACTTCTAATACCTCAAATTCAGGAACAGCAGGAAGTACAGCAGTTGCTGGAATTTGGACAAGTTCGTCGGGTACAAACCAAAAAATAAATAATAATTTAGTCTTTAATATTAATGCAAACAATTCAACAACCGCAAATGTTGGTGTAGCAGGAATTTTAACATCAGCTTCTAGCACAGCAGGAGCTCAAATTTATCAAAACACAGTTTATGGATTAAAAAACCTATCGACTGGATCAAGTCCAATAATTTCAGGATATCTTAATGCTGGCGGAGGCGTTTGGACAGTTGCCAATAACATGATTAGCATTAACAACGGTATTTTTACAAATAGTATGCAATGTTATGGAATCAATGATTTAGGATTTAATGGTGCAAGAAAATATTTTTTTAATTCGATTAATATTGGTGGTACTTCAACGTCATCATTTCATACTAATATAGCTTTTCAATTTAAAAGAACTGCAGCAACTGGAACAGCAGAAATAAAAAACAATATTTTTAATATGACCCGATCAACCGCAGGAAGCAATTATGCTGTCGCAAATACTGGAACATTTACCGCAAGTGCAACCGCAGTTTATAATTATAATATTTTTAATGCGCCCGATATTTCAAAAATTGGTTTAATAGATACAACTAGTCATACTTTTGGGTCTTGGCAAACTGCAACTGGTGGCGATGCAAATAGTTTTACTCAAATTCCTATTGTTTTTACTAACACATCAATTGCAGACTTACACCTAAACAATCCAAATTGCGATTCTGGAAATACCGGAACGCCACTAAGTATAACAACAGATTTCGACAATCAAACCCGGAGCTCAACTAACCCAACAATTGGAGCCGACGAAACAATACCAAGTACCTATAATTGGAATGGCTCTTGGACACCTGCAGGAGCACCAAATATAAACTCCGCAGTTATTTTCAATTCAAGTTACGACATGACCAGTTTACCAAACGTTGATGCTTGTTCGGTCACAATTAATGGGTCAACAACAGTAGTAACTGTTTCAGCGAACAAATATCTGAACATCAAAAACGATTTGACCATAAACACTGGTGCAACTTTAAATGTTTTAAATAACGGTTCACTTGTTCAAGTAAACGATTCTGGAATTAACACGAATAACGGAACAGGCATTGCAAATGTGACAAGAAATACAACACAATACCAACAATTCGATTATACCTATTTTTCATCGCCAGTTTTTGAGTCAACAATTGGAAGCGCATTATTTACTTGGAGACAAAATTTTTCATTCGAATATAATACCTCCAATTTTCTAGATTTATATTCAGGTTTAGGAAATCAAACCACTGGTTCTCCAGACACTTTTGATGATAATAGTGATGATTGGATTCGCGTATTGCAAACTACACCAATGGTTTCGGGCAAAGGATATGCAATAATGGAAAACTCGGCAGGACCATTTCCTGTTGCATTTACTCCAGTTACTTTCTCAGGAAAACCCAATAACGGATTGATTACAATTCCATTGCTTTTAAGTCCAGGAATAGTTGACCCAAATGACGATTTCAATTTGGTTGGTAATCCTTATGCGTCTGCAATTTCTGCCAATGATTTTATAAATGCTAATTTACCTAATATATCAGGAACATTGTATTTTTGGACACACAAAGACGATGTTTTAGCAGGCAGTCCTGGACCAAATGTTTATAATTATACCAATGACGATTACGCCTATTACAATTTGTCAGGTGGCACAGCAACTTTGCTAACAACTGGACAAGGCAGCAATTCTGGATCTTCTGCACCTATTGGTTTCATTGCCTCAGGTCAAGGTTTTATGGTCGATGCACAAAACACAAACCCTTTGGTTTTTAATAATGCAATGCGATTAAAAACTTATGACAACACCAATTTTTGGCGAACAAGTAACCCAACTGAAAAAGACAGAATTTGGTTGAATTTAACAAATACCGATGGAATGTTCAGTCAGCAATTGATTGGTTATTTTGATAATGCTACATTAAATCATGACCAAGCTTATGATGCTAAAATATTACCTGGAAACAGTACTATTAATTTTTATTCAACATCTCAAAATGATTTTTACAAAATTCAAGCAAAACCAACATTCAATAATAATGATGAGGTTGCATTAGGATATACTTGCTCTGCAAACGGCAATTTTACGATTGCAATTGATAATAAAGAAGGTGTTTTGAACGAAACTTTTACAAACATTTATTTACAAGATAATTTGTTGAATATCGTTCACGATTTAAAACAATCTGCATATAATTTTACAAGCAATTATGGCACTTATAATAATCGTTTTGTATTGAAATACCGAAACGCTTCATTGACAAATAACACTTTTGTGAATGATAATAACAATGTAATAATTGCAGTAAAAGACAGTAAAATTAATATTTTATCAAACACCGAAAACATCAAATCGATTCAGGTTTATGATATTTTAGGTAGAAATATGTATGACAATCAAACTGTAAATTCTAAATCATTTGCAATACAAAATTTAGCAGCAAAAAATCAAACTTTGATTGTAAAAATTAAATTAGAAAACGGAGAAATTGTAACAAGAAAAATTGTTCTATAGCAAACCTTTTTATTCAAAGATTATTTTTTACAGATAAAAAAATTATATTTGTTTTATAAAATTTATTTAAAATGAAAAAATTACAATTTTTAACATTCTTATTTTCAATAACTTGTTCGTTTGCACAAAATAATATTTGGAAAAAAACTTCCGAAAAAGAAATTAGTCTTCTTTCTAAAATGGACAGAGCGGCAATGCCAACAGAATTTCAATTATTTTATGTAGATTTTCAATCTTTGAAAAACCAATTAATTGCTGCTCCATTAGACATAGAAAATAATTCTAATCTTATAATTGCATTTCCAAATGCTGATGGGAATTTAGAAAATTTCAAGATTTTTGAAGCTCCAATAATGGAAAAAGGTTTGTCAGACAAGTTTCCAGATATAAAGTCTTATATCGGAAAAGGAATTGATGATAAAACGGCAACTATTCGTTTTAGTGTTACAATTTTTGGTTTGCACACCATTACTTTTTCTGGAAATTCGGAAACGACTTATATCGACACATTTACCAAAGATTTGAACAATTATATTGTTTACAAAAGATCAAACACATCACCAACCCGAAATTTTGAATGTTTGACAAAAAACAGCGAAAAATTCGCATTGGATAATCAAGAAACTAATACTACAAATATTCTTCGTGCAAGTGATGGTAAGTTTAGAGTTTTTAGATTGGCAATGGCAAGTACCGTCGAATATTCAGCTTATCATATTACAGCAGCTGGATTAAATTCTGGTACATTAACTCAAAAAAAAGCAGCAGTTTTGGCCGCAATGGGTGTTACAATGACTAGAGTAAATAGCGTTTATGAAAAAGACATGTCGCTAAGAATGAATTTGGTTGCCAATAACAATTTAATAATTTTTGTCGATAATGATACTTTTTCTAATGACGATGCTGGTTTATTAATTAACGAAAGTCAAGCACAAATAACTTCAATAATTGGAACTGCTAATTTTGATATTGGTCACACAGTTAGTACTGGCGGCGGTGGTTTAGCAGGACCAGCACCTTGCGACAGTTCAAGCAAAGCATCTGGAATAACTGGTTCGCCAGATCCAGTTGGAGATTTATATGATATAGATTATGTAGCCCATGAAATAGGTCATCAATTTGGCGCTTTTCATACTTTTAGAAATTCTTGTGGTGGTAATGTTG
This sequence comes from Bacteroidota bacterium, assembly GCA_043728355.1. Classification (GTDB taxonomy): domain Bacteria; phylum Bacteroidota; class Bacteroidia; order Flavobacteriales; family Flavobacteriaceae; genus Flavobacterium. The sequence goes on along the minus strand of JAYTMQ010000063.1, from coordinate 3,104 downwards.
ATCCATCAACGGCTGTAGAACCCGGAAGTGGTTCGACAATTATGGCCTATGCAGGAATATGCTCACCAAATGTTCAAAATTTTTCAGATGGTTATTTTCATGCTATAAGTATAGCTCAAATGGTCAATCAAATAAATGGTGTTTCTAATTGTGCCGCTATAACAAATAATAATAATCCTGCACCTGTTGTCAATGCTGGTCTGAATTATACTATACCAAAAAGCACAGCTTATGTTTTACAAGGAACCGCAACCGATACCAACAATCCAAATTCTTTGACTTATTGTTGGGAAGGAACTGATGTAGAAGATGCAATTCAACCACCAACTCAAACTGCAACTGTTGGCCCAAATTTTAGAAGCTTTTTTGCAACAGCATCACCTAATCGTTACATGCCAAAATTATCTAGTGTTGTTGCAGGAATACTAAACCCAACTTGGGAAGTGATTTCTAATGTAGCAAGAACTCAAAATTTTGCTTTTACAGTTCGAGACAATGCAACTGTTCTAGGCGGTCAAACTAATAGAGACGATATGGTTTTAACCATAAATGGTGTTGCAGGACCTTTTGCTGTAACCTCTCAAAGCACCACTGGAATTTCTTGGTCAGGCAATTCTAGTCAAACCATAACTTGGAATGTTGCTGGTACAACTACAAATGGTATTAACACATCTCAAGTAAATATTTTATTATCAAGTGATAATGGTTTGACTTTTTCGATTCCATTAATAAGTAATACTCCAAATGATGGTTCAGAGACCATCACTATTCCGAACAATATCAATTCGTCGACTTGCCGAATAATGGTTCAAGCTGTGGGCAATATTTTTTATGCAGTTAATTCTAGAACATTTGCAGTAACTCCAAATTTAGCTTCGGAAAGTTTCGGATTCGAAAATTTTGTATTAGCTCCCAATCCAAATAATGGAAGTTTTAAAATTTCTTTTAGTTCAGATTCTAATAGCGAAGTAAAAATAAACATTAACGATATTCGTGAAAGAAAAATATTTAGTAAGTCGTTTGAAAATAATGGTTTTTTTAATCAAGATTTGCAGATAGACAATATTCAATCAGGTATTTATTTAGTAACTATTCAAAGCGGAAGTTATAAAACTGTAAAAAGAATTGTTGTTGAATAAATTTTAAAAATCTAGTTTACCAACATATTTAATTAATTTTGCGATTTTGGTCTTTCTTCGGTTAATATATGCCGAAGAATCTGTTGCTTTGTATTTTCTAGGATTTGGTAGAATTGCAGCTATTCCTGCAGCTTGTTGTACAGATAGATTTATTACATCTTTTTTATACCAATGTTTTGCGGCTGCTTGAGCACCATATACACCATTTCCCATTTCGATAGAATTTAAGTAAACTTCAAGTATGCGTTCTTTTCCCCAAATAAATTCTATTAAAACTGTAAAATAAGCTTCGAATATTTTGCGAATATAACTGCGTCCTTGCCACAAGAATACATTTTTTGCAGTTTGTTGACTAATTGTACTTCCGCCTTTTATCTTTTTACCTTTATTATTGCTTTTAAAAGCTTTTTGCATTGCCGTAAAATCAAAACCATGATGTTGCATAAAAGTGCCATCTTCACTAGCAATTACTGCTTTTTGTAGGTTCGGAGAAATCTCGTCTAACGAAACCCAATCGTGACTGCAAGTCATTTCTTTACCATCAAGTTTTTGCTCGATAGATCTAGTTATCATTAATGGCGTAAACGGCACCGGAATAAATTTGAAAATTAGTACCAACAAGATTGATATTGCAAAAAAATATAATATTGCTTTTTTTATAAATCTAAAAATTTTAGATTTTACTGTAATTTTTTCTGGTGTTTTTTTTCCAGAAGTCGATTTAATTTTAACGCCCATTTCTATATTAATTCTGCTAATTCTGTCCCTACTAAACTTCCTATTGCAACTCCCATTCCACCCAATCTCACCCCGCAATAAACATTTTCTGATAATTGTGAAAGTATAGGTGTTTTCGAATTGCCTAATCCCATAATGCCACTCCAACGAGTTTCTATTTTGAAATTATAGTTTGGCAAAATTACTTCTTTTAATAATTCTTCCAAGCGATTTTGTACAATATTTGTTTGCCCAAATTCGGTTGTATTTTCAGTTTCAAAATCTAAGTTTCTTGCGCCTCCAATAAGTATTCGATTGTCAATATTTCTAAAATAACAATATCCTTTATCGATATGAAAAGTACCTTTTATATCTAAATTTTCGATGGGTTCTGTAATGATAACTTGAGCTCTTGCGGGTTTTACTTGACCATTTGTTATATCAGATGCAAATCCATTTGTTGCAAAAAGCAATTTCTTTGTTTTAAAACTAAAGTTATTTAATACAACATCAACATCTTTTTTATTTTCATTAAATGATGTAACTGTTTGACTATTCAATATTAAAATATTTTCTGAAACAGCCAATTTCAATAATTCATGCATCATTTTTCCAGTATCAATTTGACCCTCAAAAGGATTGAAAATTAAATATTCATGAATTCCTTTAAACCCAAATCTATCAACTTCTTTGGCAAATGTATCTGTTTTGAAAATTGGTTTTAAAATTTCATTTATAAACGAAATTTTTTTGATGCATTCATTATAAGTATCGTCATCACTTTTTAAAAAAAGTTCATATCCGCCAAATGGTTTGTATTCAATTTTCTCATCTCCAAATCGTTTTCGCAACAACTCAACTCCTTTTTTTCTTTTTAGAATAAGTTCAATAACGTCTTGTTCGGTATGTGTTTTTAAATCATCAATAATTTCAGATAAGCTTCCGAAACATGCGAAACCAGCATTTTTTGTGCTTGCGCCTTGTGGTAATATTCCTTTTTCGAGAATTAATATTTTACTATCAGGAAAACGTTCTCTAAGTTTTAATGCACAATTTAAACCTACAATTCCGCTGCCAACTATTGTATAATCGACATCAGAAAACCAATTTTTTATTTCCCAATAACTCAACTCCATCCTATCAATTACTTTTAATTAATCTCTGGTCAAATATTTAGTACACGGGCAGTTGCTGATACCTTGAAAGAAGTCAAATCCGAGAGTAATAATGTGCGTTCCAGAGTTGGCG
>JAYTMQ010000062.1:0-7617 GCA_043728355.1 Bacteroidota bacterium | reverse complement strand
TGTAGGGATTAAATCAGGTTTGGGTTTGCATTTAATTCGTGACTTGGCAAAAGCTATTGATTGTGAGATTTCAGTTGAGAGTGAAATTGGTTTTGGAACAACTTTTATTTTGAAAATGAAATGAAAAAGGTTTGCCTTTACGACAAACCTTTTTCGAAAAAATATGAAAAACACTTTATTATGGAATATATTTAAACTTGAATTTTCCTTCAGCAACTTGCATGGTTATTGCTCTATTTGAAACTTTATATACAGTAAACGAAAATGTACCAAAATAAAAACCATTTTCGATTTTGGTTATTGTTATTGCATTGGCTTGTGGTGTTGTATTTACTCCATTATTAGTATCATAGTCGTCTCCATCAACGTGTTTAAATTTTGCAATTTGTGTAGGAAAAGTTCCAGAAACTTCATAAGATTTTAAAACAGTTGGACTAAAATTTTTAAGTTGCATATTGATTTCCATCGATGCTAAATTGCCTGAAATAAAATTACCATCAGAATTGTTTAAGTACAATGTTGAGCCAATTTTTAAAGTTGAAATACTTGTTGTATTTCCAGCACTATTTCCTGTATTGTATTGAAAATTGCCCACTTTGCAAGTCATAAATTCTGAATAATTATCCAGGTTAAATGCAATAGTTTGTTCGGTTGGAGTTGCTTGAGGCTCTTCATTTTTGTCGCACGAAATTGCAAGAATATTAAATATTGCTATTGCAAAAAGGGTTTTTAGAGTTATCATATTAATTTATTTTTTTATACTCATAATCAGTATAACCAGAACCAAGAACAGTTCCACTTACTTTTGTGGGAAACCCATCTGAATCATAAATAATTGTGTAAGTTTTATTGTCATCTTTTAATGCGTTGTTAATAAATTTGATTGGAAACAAATATTCTATAGGAATTGACAAATACATGTTTTTTTTATCGTCAAAATCAGCATATAGTTTTTCATAATTAATATCGCCTGTTGGGTTGGCATCTGTTACATTTTGATAATTAGTTAATTTTAAAAGATTTCCAGTTGCACTATAATCATAAACATTTCTAAATCTAGAATTAAAATTGTTTACATTTTCGACAACTTGATTTAGTCCATAACTAAAAACTCGTACTTTGGTTAATTCATAAATATTCGAGATTGAATTTTGTTCAAATAATTCTTTTTTCTGTAAAGTTCCATCTATGTTGTAGACGTATTTTTCTTTTGAATTTTTATATGGTTGACTACCGCCACTATGGTCAATTGTTACTTGATCAATTTTTCCTGATGCATTGTATGTAATTGTTCCTGATGACGAACGACCCGTTGTGCCAAAAACAGGTTGATTTATGGCTTTTAATTTATTATTCGAATCGTAAACATAGTTTTGAATTGAACCGCTAGAAAATTGTTCTCTTACCAATAATGTCAGAATTGGTTTTGGTTCAGGAGCTGGTGTTGGTGCTTCGTCTTTGCTACACGAAGCTGCAAAGATTGATAATAAAATTGCAATTGTTTTTTTGAGTGTTTTCATAATATTAGATTTTTTTTTAAATGCGTTCGTATTCAAAAGTTGTAACAACATTTCCAGCAGTTCGTTTTGTTGGATAACCATCGCTGTTATATTCGTAGGTATAATTGACAGTGTTTGATGATTGATATTTTCCCACATTATTTGAAGACGATATCGGAAAATTATAAAGTGCAGATTTTAGATGTAAATAAGGATTTTTTTTATTGTCATAGTTGGTATGTAAACTAGTATTATTTAAAACTCCTGCTGGGTTAGAAAATGTTACATTGGTATAATAAGAAACTGATGTAATGTTGTCATTTACTAAATCAATAACTGCCAATGTTTTATCGCCATTTAACCTTTCATCTGTTTGCTTTATAACATTTGAGGTATCATAATTATATGTCAAAGTTTGAAAATCATAGTTTATACCATTTATACGTTTTTGAACAGAAACTGCACTTAATTTTTGATTTGTGTACCAATAATTATAAATAAAACTAAATGATTCTGAACCAGTAAAATCTTCTGTTTTTTTAGTGATTTTTCCATCGGTGTATGTGTAATTTTCTATAGACTGCGTTATTCCGAAACCTAAGTCGCCCAATTCTGTAACTTTAGTAAGTTGATTGTTGCCATTATATGCGAAGATTTTGGTTGTTTTTTCATTAATTTCTTTTATCAGCCTGTTATCTTTAATTTCTTGAACTGGTTCTTGTGTTGGTTCATTGTCTTTGCTGCAGGAAACAGCAAAGAGTAATATTAAAATTGCGAATGTTGTTTTTAGTGTTTTCATAATGATTGATTTTAGTTTTTAATAAATTTTATAGTTTGAATTATATTGTCTTGCTTAATTTGCAAGAAATACAAACCTTTTTCAATATTTGATTGGATTTCTATCTCGATAGAAGGTTTATTATCCATATTATTTAAAATTTTACTTTGAATAAGTTTGCCGGTAATATCAAAAATGGTTATGGTTGTATTTTCGGAAAATAAATTTTTATTATTTATAGTCATTATTTCATTAACAGGATTTGGATAAACACTATAATTATCAATTTCAAATTCTGAGTTAACCAAAGATGCCAAACAATTTATTGAAGTTGGAGCAACAGGCAAACCAGTTGTTGATGTTGTTCCATTGCCAATTTGTCCAAATTGGTTACTGCCCCAAGTATAAACTTGAGTATTGGTTAATGTTGCAATATTTTGATAGGTTCCAGCAGCCATTTTTAAAATATTTTGACTAATAATTATTGGCGATAGTTTATCAATAGTTGTTCCATCTCCCAATTGCCCATTATTGTTCCAACCCCAACCATACAAAGTATTTGAAGTAGTTACAGCCAAAGTATGTCCGAAACCCATTGAAATATTACGCCAATTGGTAGCGTTGCCAACTTGAACTGGACTTAATTGATTGGTTGTATTGCCCAATCCCAAATGTCCATAACCATTGTTGCCCCAAGCCCAAAGTGTGCCATCTGTTTTTTTAGCCATAGCTGAAACATTTGCGAATGGTTGCGCCCAGTTGCTTGCTGTTCCAATTTGCACTGGCGAATTTCTTTGAACATTGGTTCCATCGCCAACCGAGCCTGCTTGTCCCCAACCCCAAAGTGTGTTTCCAGATTGAGTAGCAATGCTGTGTTCGTTTCCAGCAGCAACTTCGCTCCAATTGATTGCAGTTCCAATTTGAGTAGGAGTTGTTTTATTTGTTGTTGTGCCATCGCCAAGTTGTCCATTAAAATTGCGTCCCCAACCCCAAAGAGTTCCATCGGTTTTTAGTGCCATTGTGTGATTGGTTCCAGCAGAAACAAAGTCCCAATTGTTGGCGGTGCCAATTTGTGTTGGTATTAAAATTGAATTTGATGAAATTATTCCAATTCGAGAAAATGCATTATTGCCCCAACCCCAAATAGTCGCATCGGTTTTTAAAGCAATTGTGTGGTTGCTGCCTACAGATATTCTGTCCCAATCATTGCTTGTGCCAATTTGTATTGGAACGTTTTTGTCAATAATTGTTCCATCTCCCAATTGCCCGTTATTGTTGCGTCCCCAAGCCCAAAGTGTACCGTCGGTTTTTATGGCGATAATAAAATCTTGACCAGATTCAATTTTCGAGTAACATTGAGCATTTGATGTGAATGAAATCAAGAAAGTGATTAATATTAGTATAATTTTTTTCATAATTTTTAAGTTTTTAATGGATTAATAATGATGCAAAATTGTTCATTTAATAAATCGATAAATAGAAATTTATACTAACGACCATTTTATTATACTATCGACATTGATTTTTAATAAAAAAGTGTATTTTTGATAAAACAAACCAAATGAGTAAGTGGAATTGCATTATTGTTGACGACCAATTAGTCGATAGATTGATGGTGCTTTCGTTTGCCAAACGTTTTCCGAAACTGAATATTATTGGCGCTTATGCATCTGCTAATGAAGCAATTGCAGTTTTAGAAAAAAACAAAATTGATATTTTTTTTTTAGATATTGATATGCCAGAAACAAACGGTCTCGAGTTGCGCAAAAAAGCAATCGAAGTGCCAGTTTGCATTTATATTTCTAGTCACCCAGAATATGCAGTTGAAAGTTTTGATTTAGAAACACTAGATTTTATTGTAAAACCTTTAAAATTTAATCGTTTTGAAAAAGCAATGCAACGTGCCGAACAATTTCTAGAAGTCAACCAAAAAGCAAAATTGTTCGAATTGAGTTTTGGTAAAGATGTCATCAATATTAAAGAAGGAAATGAGCATACAAAAGTAAATTTATTCGATATTTTGTATCTCGAAGCATTAAAAGATTATACTTTGTTGGTAACTTCTCAAAAAAAACATTGCATTTGGTCTAATATTGGTTCTCTTTTAAAACAAGAAACGTTTCAAGATTTTATAAGAATTCATAAAAGTTTTGCCATACAAAGGCAGTTTGTCAAGAAATTTACTTCGCAAGAAGTCGAAATGAATAATGAAGTTTCAATTCCGATTGGTCGAGCTTTTAAAGATAATTTGAACTTGGTATTATGAAAAAAATAGTTTTTATAATTTTTTTGCTTTTTTCTAACTTTTTCTTTTCTCAAAAAAAGATGCAAAAATTTATAGACTCGACTTTGGTTGTAATTTCGAAAATGAAAAACGATACCAATAAAGTAATTTTATTGTGCGATGTATCAAATGCTTATTATTCAATTGATCCAATTTCTGGTTTAAAGTATGGAAAACAATCTTTTTTATTGTCAAAAAAATTAAATTATAACGACGGAAAAGCCCTTTCACTTTGGGCAATAAGTTGTAATCAAACAACCAATTCTGATTATAAAAACGGCATAAATAATTTATTGAACGCATTAAAATTAACAAGTAATAAAGAAATTAATGCAAAAATTTATCGAAGTTTGGGTCTTATTTATTCATACCAAAGCAACTTTCCAAAGTCATTAGAGTCTAATAATAAGGCACTTTCACTATATGAACTCTTAAAAAACGAAAAAGGTCAAGCATTGGTATTAGGAAATATTGCAATTGTATATTTTTCATTAAATAACTATAAAAAAGCCATAGCACTTAATCAAAAAGCCCTAGAAATTAACACAAAATTAAATGTAACGACATCGATGATGAATAATTATGGCAATTTGGCAAATTGTTACACCAATATAAAACAATTCGATAAAGCACTAAATTATTATGACAAAGTTATTGAAGTTGCCGAAATATTAAATAACAAATTTAGTCTTGCACTTGCTTATGATAACAAAGGTCAATTGTACTTTGAAACGAAAAAATATGACATTGCATTAGAATTTTGCTATAAATCATATAAATTGAATCAAGAAATTGGCAATAAAGATGATTTATCGACAAATTTAGCAATAATTGGAGAAATTTTTTTTGAAAAAGCAAAAATGATTGAAGAAAAGGTCAAGCAAGATACTTTTCTAAAAAAAGCTTTAGAAAATTTAGAAGAATCATTAATAATAAATAAAGAAATTAATGCTATTGATGGAATTTATTATAATTATCAAAAGATTTATGAAATACAAAAACTTCAAGGCAAATACAAAGAATCATTAATTTCTTTAGAAAATTCAATTATTTATAAAGATTCTATATTTAATTCTGAAAATAAAGAAACTTTAAAAAATCTTGAAGATAAAAGACTAATTGATATTCGTGATAAAGAAATTAAAATCAATAAAATATCGCTCGAAGCCAAAGAAAAACAAAAATGGTATTTATTTGGTGGCATTGGTTTGCTTGCAATAATTGGAAGTTTATTGTTTTATCAAAGCCAAAAACGCAAACAATTAAACCAGAAACTTGAAACTTTAAACCATAATTTAGACCAAGCCAATAAGATAAAAGCAAGGTTTTTCGGAATTTTGAACCACGATTTGCGAAGTCCAGTTAACAACTTGATTCATTATTTGCATTTGCAAAAAGAAAGTCCAGAATTGCTGGACGAAGCAACAAAAACGCAAATTGAGTCAGAAACTATGACATCGGCCGAGAATTTATTGTCGTCGATGGAAGACATGCTTTTGTGGTCAAAAGGGCAAATGGAAAATTTTAAACCTCAGCCAAAAAATGTAACTGTTGACCAATTATTCAACGATACAAAAAAAGTATTTTCGGGATATTTGCATGTAAATTTCGAATATCATAACCCTAATAATCTTGAAATTTTTACCGATGAAAATTATCTAAAAACCATCATCAGAAACTTGACCAGCAATGCAATAAATGTTTTTAAAACTATTGATAATCCAACAATTGTTTGTAAAGCTTGGCAAGAAAAAAATATTATTTATTTATCTATCTCGGACAACGGAAAAGGTGCAGAAAACGAGCAATTCAAAGCGCTTTATGACGACTCCGAAGTTATTGGCATTCAATCGGGTTTAGGTTTGCACCTTATTCGCGATTTGGCCAAAGCTATTAATTGTGAAATTTCGGTAGAAAGTACAATTGGTGTTGGAACGGTTTTTGTTTTGAAATTTACAAGTTAAAAATAAAATTTTATAGATACATCTCTACCAATCCGATTGGTAAATCCATAATGACTTTTTTATTATCTCGATCAATTTTAACTAAAAACTGGTCAATCATTGGAACAAGAATTTCTACTTCTCCATTCAAAACCTCAAAAAGTGGTTGCGCAGATGTATCGTTAATAGATTGAATTTTTCCGAAAACTCCAATTCGTTTGTCTTCGATTTCAAAACCAATAACTTCGTGAAAATAAAATTTATTACCCGAAAGTTTTGGTAATGTGCTTAAAGGCAAATAAACTTCTTTGTTAAGAATCGCCTCTGCATCGTCTTCATTATTAACTTCTTCGAAACTTACACGAAGAAAATCATTTTTGTGTAATGAACTATTTTTAATAAAAAATGGAACCAAATTTTTGTTTAATTCAACAAAAACTGATTCCATATTTTCATATAATTCAGGTTCGTCAGTATCTAAATAAATTAGAACTTCGCCCTTAAAACTAAATTTTTTTGCGATTTTACCTAAATAGAAACAATCTTCTTTACGCATCTTCGCTAATAAATTATGCCTCTGGAGTTTCTTCAGCAGCTGTAGCTTCTTCAGAAACTTCTACTTCAGCAACAACTTCTTCAGTAGTTTCTGTAACTTCTTCTTCAACAACTTCTGGAGCGTTTGCAGCTTCATCAGCAGCAACAGCAGCAGCTAAACGTTTTGCATTTACTGCTTGTTCAGCTTTAAATGCTTTAGCTTTAGCATCAGCTTGTGCTTTAGTTAATCCGTCTTTTTTAGCATCAACTTTACCAGTTTTAGCATCTAACCAAGTTGCTAATTTAGTATCAGCTTGTTCTTGAGTTAATGCACCTTTACGAATTCCGCCATCAAGATGGTGTTTCAATAAAGCACCTTTGTAAGAAAGAATTGCTCTAGCAGTATCTGTTGGCTGTGCGCCATTGTGTAACCATTGTACGGCTGCATCAAGGTTTAATTCTACAGTTGCAGGATTGGTATTTGGGTTGTAAGTACCTATTTTTTCTAAGTATTTACCATCTCTTTTTGAGCGTGCATCTGCAGCTACTACCCAGTAAAAAGGTTTTCCTTTTTTACCG
>JAYTMQ010000061.1:0-4068 GCA_043728355.1 Bacteroidota bacterium | reverse complement strand
ATTGAATATTGCACATTGGCAATAGTTTTTCTAATTCCGACGGGCAATTCGACTAAATCGGCATTAGAAAATTCGTCTATCCAGCGACCAGTCGATTCTAATTTAGAAAAACTAGATTTTGCTTTTTCTTTTTCGATATTTATATCTTGCGATTGCGCTGCTATTATCGAAAAAAGAAGTGCTAAAATTGTTGCGTATAATTTATAAAATTGCTTCATAATTAAAAAGTATAGCTGTAATTAAAAGTCGCATTCAAATCTTGAAATGAGTTATTATTGCTTGAATTCCTGAACATGTTTATGGCGCTGAGAGTGAAATTGTGTTTCTTTAAATAGGTAAAATTGTTATTGAATCTAAAACCCAGAACATTACTCGTGCTAGTAGGATTTTTAGTATCGTTGTAAACTATTCCAAAATTAGAATTCAATGCTTCTTTTAAGAATTTTTTAGAAACGCTAATACTTGCGCCTTTTGCATCGTTTTCTTGGCGACCAATTTTGTTTAAAGTATAATTTAACGAAGTGTTAAACCCAAATTTAGATTCTTTGAAATTTATAGAATGTGTTAAATTAATATTTTGAATGTTACTGGCTTGTCCTTTACGAATAATGCCGCCTTGTTCATTGGCTTGACCAGCAATATTATAGTTCAAATTAAAATTCTGATTTTTTTGTTTTCCAAAATTATAATTAATATTTGCCATAGCATTTTGCGAAAGTTGACGGTAATTTAAAGTATCGGCTGGATTAATATTTTCGTCGTTAATACTACTAAACTGATTTAAATTTCGATTGGTAGATGTTGTAAAATTCGAATAGGAACCATTAACATTTAATTTTTCGTTTACTTGATAGGTCAAATTAACTGATCCAACTACACGTTTGGTATTTTGCTTTTTTTGCAGATTCAAATCATCGCGCTGGTAGCCAACATTGGCAGCAATATTAATTTTATTGTTCCAAAAGGGTCTCGCAAGATTTAAAGTTATATTTTCTAAATCATTATTGAAAAATAAGGCACCAAGTGTTTGATAATTGGGATCTACTTTTTCGTAACCTATTCCGAGTTTGGTGCTGTAAATTGTATAATCTATATTGGTTTTAAAAGCTTTTAGTACTGATGTATTTTCTCTTGTATCTATAATGTTATTGATAAAACCATTTTGATTGGAAATTTTAGAACGAAAATCATCAGATAAAATTGAAATTGCATATTCTATTGTAAAATTAGCATTTTTTATTGCCGATGAATTGATGAACAAACTCGAAACTAAGTTTTCTTTGGGTTTAACGCCTTTTATATCAAAACCTGGTTGAATAGAATTAATGTTGTCTTTGGCAAAAAAACCAATTAGTTCGATTTTATACGCTTGACGTTCGAAACCAATTTTAGAGCCATAACCCATTCGTTCGAAAACAGGAACGCCACTTGCACCATCAACCGATTCGACTGCTTTCAATAATTTTCCGCCCATAAGACTCAATTTTATTGGACCTCGTGGTGTCAATTCTAGACCAACACCTCTAAACGGATGACCATTTAGCGTGTAGGGCGAAAAGCTTAAACTCGCATCGCCCAAATAGGCTTTTATCCATTTGTATTTTGGCATTAAACTAAATCGGTTAAAATTAAACGGTACTGTATATCCTAGATTCTTTCCTTGATTAGTAATTGAATAGGACAATGGCATGCTAAAGTTGAAAGCACTAACACTCACATTTCCAGATAATAAATAAGTAAAAGGTTCTCGAGTATTATTCGGCGCATTGGTTGTATAATAAATAGCATTGGCATTTATTCCACCTGAAACTTTAAAATTTAATTTCTTAAAACTCTCTATATCAATATTTTGAGCTTTACAAACTATATTTGTAAAAACTAGGAAACATCCAAACAATAATAATTTCGTCCTCATGCTAAAATATTACTGTTATTGTTTTTGAATTTTTATATCGCAAATGATGTAGGAACTTACTCCGTTTTGTACTTTGCTTTTTACTTTTATTGCACCTTTTCTGTTATCAAATGTTTTAAATAAAACCAATTTTGGAAAAGTTGCTCCAAATTCTTGCGAAGCTGCAGGACTTGCTGTATTTGGAATATTCAAAGTTTGTAAAATACTATCAGTTAACATTGTATCGAATTGCGATTCTGTAAAACTAGACAAACCACAATTGCACAAATCGATTGCATTAATGAAAACTGTATTTTGTGCATTTGCTAAAGCAGAAAAACCAAAATTAGTTACATTATTGGGCGAAATGAATTTATTGAATGTGAAAAGATTGTTCAGTCCTTGAAAAACGATGTCAATTTGATTGCTGTTTTGATTTGTTATTTCGTTATCTGAAAAAGATCGTCGAAGTTTTGTTGAATAAAATGCACCAAATAAATTGTTATTGTGCGCTGCATTTATGCCTAATTTTACATCATTCAAGACAATCAAATTAGAATCTGGCAAAACATTAATTGTTTTAGAAATGGTTTGCGAAGACTTGTCGTTTGTTGACGTTAAAGTTATCAAATGCGAACCAGTTGTAAAATTTACTTGCAAAGGATTTTCTAGGTTTGAATTTGCAGGATTGCCACCTTGAAAAGTCCAACTGTAAGTGTTTGCGCTAATAGATTGGTTGACTAAATTAATTTTTACAGGCGATTGATAATCTTCGTCTTCGAAATTGGGTGTCCAATTGAAATTGCAAACTAAGTTTGGAGCAACATTAATTACTTCTGTTTTGGTATCAGATTCGAAACCGTTAGAGACAGTTAGTGTAATATTGTGGTTGCCTGGCGTTGTAAAAATTACATTTGGTGGCGATTTTTGTTCAGAATTTGAAGGAATTCCGCCCTGAAAAGTCCACGCATAGGTTAGTCCAACTCCAGTGGTCGAATTGGTCAATTTAACTTCGACTGGTGGATTGTTACTTTGAATTATTTGATTCGTAAAATTAATGTTGATGGCATCTTTTATTTCGATTTTCTTGATAATTTCTTTGCGTTCTCCATCTTGGTTTTCGGCAATTAATTTGATTTCAAAATTACCAGGTTGCTCATAGGTTATTTCGCCCGGATTTAGTTGGGTTGACTCGCTTGGAACGCCACCTTCGAATTCCCATTTATAAGTATCTGCGCCAGAAATGGTGTTCTCGATTTTAATTATTACAGGAATAGATTCGTCGGCAGCAACAAATTGAGTAGTAAAATCGCCTTCAATTGTTATAAACGATTCTTCATAACACGAGCTTGTAAAAATTAAAAGTAATAAAAATGATAAGTACTTTTTTATCATGTTTGGGGATTTTTTTTGATTGTGGATGATATTGAAAATTTAGAAATTAAGATTTCGTTATTGGAACCAGATTTGTATCTACAATAGTTCCATTTGCATAATTAAAAACCAGTTTCATTTTGTAGCTTCCATTTGGTAAAAATGTTTTACAAAATGCAGTTTTACTTTGATGGTATTGTGTATTATAAATAGAATAGATTGAGCTTTCAAATTGTAAATTAAAATAGGAACATGAGGTTGAATTAAAAGAGCCATAATTAAAAATGTATGTTTCAAACAATGATCCGTCTTGTTTGAAAATAACTAAATTGGCCTGAGAAGGACGCCAATAATATTGACTGAACCAACCTAAAAATTCACCACTAAATTTTATTAAAGTTGTACTTGGACATGTATTATTAGTTTCGTTTACAAACTCAATCGAATTTAAAACTGGTGTTGAATTATATACTTTATAAACTGCTGGTATTGGTAAACTGTTATTAAAGAAGCCACTTTGCTCGTTATAACCGCTATCACTACTTAAAAAATATTGATAACTGTCTTTAATTTTAACACCTACTATAGCTTTTTTTAAAGATTCTCTTGGGTTTTGATTTAGATAATTGCTTGGTATCGAAAATTTTAAAGAATCTGAAACAACTTGACTTGGCAAAATAATACTATCAGTTTTTGATTCGTTTACTAAATATACTTTTATGTCATTATATTCATTAAATTCTTGTCCAAGTATAAAATGTTTTTTATTTGTATGAGAAAATATTTCAATTGGATTAGAA
>JAYTMQ010000060.1:0-12878 GCA_043728355.1 Bacteroidota bacterium | reverse complement strand
GCTTGCGCCAATTCAATTTCTTTTCTTCCCCAAGCCGCTAGAGAAATGTCTTTAACTTTGTAAGCCACGAATGGCATAGTTGCTGTACTCATATTATATAGTATATTTGTATTTAAATATTTTTGCAAATTTACAAACTAGAATTGTAATTAAAAAACATTTATGAATAATTATGACTTGTTTATATATCTAATGATTTAATAATCAGAAAAATAATTTTTACTTGGAGCTATTTCCTGCTGTCATTCCAAAAAATTTATCAATTGCCACGGGTTTAGACCCTTGGCAATTGATAAAATTGTTTTTCCCTTCCATCAGGGCTAGAAAAACCTAAATTTACAAAAATGCCATTATTTAAAACCATAAATCACAATTCTTCAACAACAATCTACATTTGGAAAATTTCCGAAACTTTCGACGAACTTTCAGATGAAATTGTTTTAAACGAAAAATCGCAATTTCGATTAAAAAATATGAAATCCGAAATGCACCAACGGGGTTTTCTATCAGTTCGTAAATTGTTGCAAGAGTCCAACTATTCTGATTTTGATTTATATTATGACGAATCTGGAAAACCTCATTTGTTGGACGGAAAATTCATTTCTATTTCGCATTCGCACGAAATGTCAGCAATAATTATTAGCGACAAACCAGTCGGAATTGATCTTGAAATTCAAAAAGAAAAAGTTCTAAAAATCGCAGCTAAATTTATGGATATTTGTCATATTGAAAATTTATCACACGAAAACCAAATCAAAAAAGCAACAATAATTTGGGGAATAAAAGAAACGATTTTTAAAATCAAAAGCCAAAAAGGAATCAGTTTTCCCGATCATATTTTTGAAGATGATTTTCAAGTTTCTGATAAAAAAACAATTGCACAATTAAGGTTTAATAATAAGGTAGAAAATTTCGAAATTTATTTTAAAGAAATTGAAGGTTATATTTTGGCTTGGGGAGATATACAGAATTAATAATCAATACTATTCAATTCTCGATCATTTAAACTTATATTATCAATCAACTTAAAGTAAAAAAATTTGTACAATATCCAAGCAAAATATGTATACAAAAAAAGTATTAGACTCAAAATACATAAAAAAATTATGTAAAATAATTTATGCTCGAAAATAGTTCCTTCAAACTTTATTTCTTTGCTCAAAGGATATTTTTCATATAAATAAATAAAAGCATAAACCAAGGAATTTAAATTAAATAAAACTAAACTAATCCTTACGTAATTATAAACTGTTTTGCGTGAAATTAAAATATTATTGTTAAATTGATTAACAGTTGAGTTTAACTGAATTTGAATGTAATTCTTATAGAATTTAAAAATAAAAAATAAAATTATAAAATAATTTAGTAACTCTAAAAAAATAATAATCGGTTGATTGTCTATATTCTTAAATTCACTTATAAATATAAATTGTACAAAACATAAGTTTAAAAAGATTGATAAAGAAAATTCAATAATACTAATTATAAATATTTTTTTTAATACAGAAGTTGATTTGCTTTTCAAGAATAATAAAAGGGTTTTTTCATCAAAATTATATTTTTTAAAATCCGTATTTGAACATATTTTATTTAAGCTTACCATAATAATTTTATTTATTAGTCAAGTATTTCAAAATTTGTTACACAAAAAATCATTTATTGTATATATCACAATTATCATCGCAACTTAATTTAATTATTTTTCTTTTTTGGGATAACTCAAAGTACAAAAAGTCCCCTAATTTTGTAATTCTTAAAAAGAACATTAACGGAAAGGTAATCCATAAAATAAATAAAATTTTAGAAATTTCATATAAACTTTGAAATCCATAAAACTCTTTACCTACTGAGTTAACTGAATACATTTCTTTAATTTTACGGTTATCTATATTCTTTTCTAATCTGATGTCTTTAATGTTTAACTGATTAAATATATCAAAAACAAGTATAAGGTACTTAAATTTTCTACAAATATTACACCAACCATCAATGTATATCGTATGCTTTGATAAATCGTCTTTTAAGTTCATTAATTTTAAGTTTTGTATTATTATAAAATTTTATCCAGTAACAATTGTTTATAAAAAAACCTTGAACAAAGATAAAAATCAATTGGAAATCATATATCATCATAAGAACATATATTGAAATATGAAGTATTAATGCCAATAAAATCATTACAATTTTTGTTTTTTTGAACCAAATTAAAATTGGATATAATAATTCTATAAAAATCGTTCCATAAGTTGATATTGTAACGAATACTCCATTTTTTGCCAATTCTAAATTGTAAGAAGTTCCCCTAAATCTTTCTAGAGATAGCGTGTAATACGTTGCAATGCCATTAAACCAAACATCTGCGTGTATTTTATGAATAGCAGATATAAAATATACCACACATAAATGAACACAAATAGAATAACCAAAAATATTCGAAAGAAAATTTTTGAATGAATCAATACTTTTATTTTTAATCACTAATGGTTTCATTTTGAAGTAACCGTAACTATCAATAAAAATCATATATAACATGATAAATTTCAACAAATTGTCTCCACCATTTAATAAAACTGGACATAAATTTTGAAAAAATTCAAAAAACACATACAACAAAACTGCTGTAAGATATTTACCTAAACCAAAAAAATAAAATAAAATTAAAATGAAATACACAAAATACAGTAAAACAAAATTATCTCTCAAGGACATCTGATTTATATTAAATAGATCAAATAAACCTGATTGGTCGTGTACATAAAATGAATCTGATGTATAAATTAGTTCTTTGTATTCCCACGTTAACACTATTTTTTTTAACAGATGGAAACAAATAAATATTCTAAAAAAAGAAGAATAAAATGAAAAAAAATTTTCACAACTTAGATTATCGATAAATTTCTTCATTTTAATTTAGTTCAGATTCGAAAATTAATTGCTCTTTTATAATATTTTGTTTATTTCTATCATTAAATTTATTAATAATTTTTCTAGTTAACTTTAAACTAATTTTATAATTGCAAGGATTTAAACTGTTTGAATTAGCTATATATTTTGAATAATTAATCAAGGTTTTAAAGGAATTTGAGCTTTTGACAGTCTCTTTACTAGAAGCAAAAATATCATAATCTTTATGCTTTTCTATCTTCTTCTTGATTTCGTATGCCTTAATTTTATTAGTATTAATTAAAATGTCACAAATGTTATTGACTGAATTCGAAATCAGATAATCTAAGACATCATATTTTGAATTGAAAGGTGCGTTTTTTGATTTTTCAGCCATTAAAGGTCCAAGAACTTCATAATATTTTACATCTTTTTTTAAAAATTTATTTTCGTAAATAAAGTATAATCTTTCATCATAATTTGGAGGTGGTGCAAAAAAACCCCATTTTTGACTAAAAAAAATATTAAAAAAAATTTCTCCTTTGGTTAAACTAATA
Source organism: Bacteroidota bacterium (assembly GCA_043728355.1). Lineage (GTDB taxonomy): Bacteria > Bacteroidota > Bacteroidia > Flavobacteriales > Flavobacteriaceae > Flavobacterium. The sequence continues at coordinate 9,438 of JAYTMQ010000060.1, read as the reverse complement.
TTTAAAAAATTATTTGGGCTAACAAAAACTAATGTTAAAACCCCATAAAACAAAATCAACCCTAAGAATAGGGTTGATACTACATATCTAATCATATTACTAATTTAAACTTTCTAATTTAGACTGAATTTGGTTTTCAATATTAATTTTATTAATTGCCTCATTTTTTGCTCCTCCATAAACTTCTCTTAATCCCTGATATACCAAATACAGTAATTTTACGGTACCAGGAATAGCTGCAATTTGTTGCTTTTCACTAGTTCCAGTGTTTCTAACTAATTTTGCTTTTCCATAATCAGCATCTTTTTGTTCAAAACTCATTAAAAATGTTGCGCTCATTGCAAAAATTGTTAACATTGCAATTTTTTTACTAAATAAATTCATAATAATTTTTTTATTGATTAATAATTATTTTAACACTATTTTTTTATAGTTTAACAAAATTGATAATTTATTTATATTAATAAAAATACTTTTTCGACTATTTTTACACTTATTAATTAATAATAATTACTTTTACGAAAAAAATATTATGGAAGATATCCTTCAAAGAATAAAAGATAACAGAAAGAAAAAAGGTTTTACTTATGATAATATGGCAAATGAATTGAATACATCGCCAGCTGCTTATCGTAAAATAGAAACAAATCAAACAAAACTAACTGTTGAAAGATTATATCAGATTGCAAATATAATTGACACAAAAATTGAAGATTTATTAGATATTAAAGCTGATAAATTCTATAAACAAGATATAAAAGAAAACGGTATTGGTTGCCAAGACATTGAACATTTTTATTCAGAAAATAAAGAGAAGTCAGATAAAATCGAATCACTATACTTAGAACGAATTGAAGATAAAAATAAAATTATTGCAGATAAAGATAATTTAATCGTAAAACTATATGAAATTATTGATAAAAAACTAACAGTTTAACCAAAAAGGAATCAGTTTTCCAGATCATATTTTCGAAAGCAATTTTAATTTAACAGACAAAAAAACTGCGACGCAATTGCGATTCAATAACAAGGTGAAAAATTTTGATATTCATTTCGAAGAGATTGAGAATTATATTTTGGTTTGGGGATTTCGCAAATAAATTTCTATTGAAATAATTATTACATTTGTACAAATATTTAATTATGGAAACACCAATCAAAAAACCAGTTTTCAAATCTGCCGACGAAATCATTCATTTGATGTTAGAAAGCAAAAAACAATCTAGGATTGAAAGTCAAGAACGTTACAATACCCCTGAATTTCAAGAAACATTGAGGAAATTGCGTGAAATGAAAAAAACAAAATAAATGAATTACTTGTTTTATTTTGATGGAGGCAAAGATAATGTCTATACTTTCGAAACAGATTTAGGAATTTCTTACGAAGTTAAATTTCGCCCAACAAATTACTTGCTTGGAGACGAAACAACAGTTTATGCCAATCACATATATGAATTTATTATAGAATTGGTTTTTAATCCATTAGATAAAAATCCGCCACTAGATAAATTAGTTTCTAAAACCATTTCGGAAATTATTAAAGATTTTTATTATAAAAAAAACGGTTCAGTTTGTATATACATTTGTGATTCATCTGATGGAAGACAAGAACTTCGTCGAAGAAAATTTGATGATTGGTTTTATAGTGAACCCGATTTTGGACTAATAAAAATAGATGAACATATTCGCGATTCTAAAGGAAACTCTTACCCAATATCACTAATAATTCAACAATCAAATCCCTATTTTGTTGAAATTGTTGACGGATTTAGAAGAATTGCATTAGAAAACAATCAAAATAAATAATGTCAATTTATAACGAAATTTTAATTTCAAAAAGCAATAATCAAAAATTGCTTGCAATTTTAATCGACCCAGATAAAATTGATTTGTCAATTATTGATAAATTATCTCAAAAAATCAATCAGTCACCAGCAACTCATATTTTCATTGGCGGAAGTTCATTCAATGGTAATCATTTAGACGAAATCATCATAAAATTAAAATCAAAATCAACATTACCAATTATATTATTCCCAGGAAATCCATCGCAAATTTCTGCAAAAGCCGATGCAATTTTGTTTTTGAGTTTAATATCAGGTCGAAATTCAGATTATTTAATCGAACATCAAGTAAATGCTGTTCCGATTCTCAAAAAGACCAATCTCGAAATTATTTCTACAGGATATATTTTAATAGAAAGTGGCAAACAAACTGCAGTCGAGCGAGTTAGTCAAACCAAACCATTGTCAAAAAAAAATCCCGAATATATTCTTCAAACTGCACAAGCTGGCGAAATGCTTGGCAATAAAATTATATACTTAGAAGCTGGAAGTGGAGCCGATTTGCCAGTTGCACAAGAAATTATAACTTTGGTGTCTAAAAATATCAATATTCCATTAATCGTAGGTGGTGGCATTCGTTCCTTATCCGAAATTGAAAAAGCGCATCAAGCTGGAGCCGATTTAGTAGTTGTTGGAACCGCTTTTGAGAATGATAATGATTTTTTTAATGATTAATTTGACACGAATTTCATAAATTTACACGAATTTGTGATTAAAAAAATTTGTGAAAATTTGTGAAATTCGTGTCAACCTTTTAAAAATGATAGATTTTTTCCTTAACGCTTATGAAAATAAATCAGGCTTAGAAATATTGCTTGAGTTTATTGCATTTATATTTGGTATTGCTAGCGTTTGGTTAGCAAAAAAAGAAAATATTTGGGTTTATCCGACAGGTTTGGTTTCGACAGTAATTACAGTTTATATTTTATTTCAAGCTAAGTATTTTGGTGATATGACAATGAATTTTTATTATTCAATAATGAGTATTTATGGCTGGATTATGTGGCAAAAAACTCAATACCAACCCGAACTTGAAATTACAAGAACCAATAGCAAAGAAAAAATAATTGGTCTTGGAATGTTTTTCTTGACAATGATAATAACCTATTTAGTGTATAAATTTTTTGATTATAAACTAGAAATTCCCAATTATATTGATATTTTTACATCGGGAATATTTTTTACAGCAATGTGGTATATGGCATTGAAAAAAATCGAAAATTGGACTTTGTGGATTATCGGCGATTGTATTGCGGTTCCATTATTTGCATATAGAGGATTGGGAATGTTATCTTTGCAATATCTAATTTTTACAATTTTAGCGATTTCGGCTTATTTAGAATGGAAGAAAACCTTAAACAACAACCAACAGATATAATCAAAATAGCGATGTTTGGACCAGAATCTTCTGGAAAAACTACGCTTTCTCGGCAACTTGCCGAGCATTTTGACACGGTTTGGATTCCCGAATTTGCTAGACAATATCTTGAAGACAAATTAAAAAACGCCAACGAAGTTTGCGTTCCAGGAGATTTGTTGCCAATAGCAATAGGTCAAACCAGACTCGAAAACCAAGGTTTGAATACTGCCAATAAATTTCTGTTTTGCGACACTAATTTGTTAGTTACCAAGGTTTATTCAGAAGCATATTACGAATTTTGTGACCCAATTTTAGACAAAGCTGCCAAAAAGCACAAGTATGATTTGTTTTTTTTGACTGATATTGATTTGCCTTTCGAAAAAGACGAATTGCGAGATTCTGAAGAAAATAGGAATAAGTTTTTTCATATTTTCAAGAACTCATTAATAGAAAATAACAAACCTTATATTTTACTTTCTGGAACCAAACAACAACGTTTGCAAAAAGCAATACCAATAGTTAATGATTTAGTCAAAGCCAAAAAAATGGGTTTATCGTCTTACGATTTTGTGCAAATTTATCATCAAGAAATTTCGATTGAAAACATAAAGAATCAATTAAAAATTTTCAGAAACGGAATTCCTAAAACAATTCTAGACAGACCAGCAACCAAAAATGATGGAATCTTGACTTTTACAGAGTATGAATTTCTGCAAAAATCAAAATATTTTGAGGATAATAATAAAAATTTAAAACTCAAGAAATTTGTTCCAGCTTCTGGCGCAGCAAGTAGAATGTTCAAGTTTTTGAGCGAATTTTTGAATGATTTTGATTTAGATAACGAAACAATAAATGGTTATATTAATCGAAAAAACGCCACTGATTTGACGATTTTTTTGGCAGGAATAGAAAAATTTCCATTTTTTAATGATATTGATTCTCAATTAAAAATCAATTATCCAAATTTTAATTCTTGGGAAAAAGACAAAAAAAATTATCATTTTATTAAATTTTTATTATCCGAAAATGATTTAGATTTTGCTAACAAACCAAAAGCAATTTTGCCTTTTCACAAGTATTCGAGTCATATTGCAACACCAATCGAAGAGCATTTGAACGAAAGTGCATTTTACTCAACATCAAAAAAAGTATCGAATTTACACTTTACGATCTCAGAAAATCACCAACAAAATTTCGAAACTATTTTAAATGATATAAAACCAAAAATTGAATTAAAATCTCATTCTAAAATTAACATCAATTTTTCGCATCAAAATAAAAAAACGGATACAATTGCTGTTGATTTAGAAAATAATCCGTTTAGAAATCAAGACAAAAAGCTAGTTTTTAGACCTGGAGGTCACGGTGCTTTAATTGATAATTTGAATAATCTAGATGCCGATATAGTATTCATAAAAAATATCGATAACGTTATTCAAAATCATATTGAATTGATTGCAATGTACAAGAAAGCTTTAGCAGGTATCTTGTTAAAACTTCAAAATCAAATTTTTAATTATTTAATTCAAATAGAAAAAAACGAAATTCAAGAATCAGATATTAATCAAATTATTGTTTTCGCAAATAAAAATTTGAATATCCAAATCATAGAAGATTTTAATAAATATACCTTTGACAATAAATTATTATACATTTATCAAATACTAAATCGACCAATTCGAGTTTGCGGAATGGTCAAAAACGAAGGAGAACCAGGTGGTGGTCCATTTTGGATTCGTGGTACTAAAGGTAAAATTTCTTTGCAAATTGTCGAAAGCTCACAAGTAGATTTGTTAGATAAAAATCAGCAAAATATTTTAAAAAACGCTACACATTTCAATCCTGTTGATTTGGTTTGTGGTATTAAAGATTATTCTGGCTTGAAATTTGATTTAAGAGAATTTGTAAATAATAATCGCGGTTTTATTGTCGAGAAAAACAAAAATGGTCGCGATTTAAAAGCTTATGAATTACCCGGATTATGGAATGGTGCAATGGCAAAATGGATTTCGGTTTTTGTTGAAGTGCCATTAATTACTTTTAATCCCGTAAAAACAGTAAACGATTTATTGAAACAAGCACACCAACCACAATAATTTTGGATAAAGAAAAAATCATATCAGAATTGACATTCAAGGCCGTGCGAAGTTCGGGAGCTGGAGGACAAAACGTGAATAAAGTTTCGTCGAAAGTTGTTTTGACATTCGATTTAATGGCTTCAAATTCATTATCTGACGATGAAAAATTTTTGCTTCAAAATAAAATCCCAACCAGATTAACATCAGAAAATATTTTGATTTTAAATTGCGACGAAGATCGAAGCCAGCTCAAAAACAAAGAATTGGTCACAAAACGGTTTTTAGATTTAATAAAAAAATCACTTATTATTCCAAAACCTCGCAAACCGACCAAAATTCCAAGATCGGTAATCGAAAAAAGATTAAAACAAAAAGCAACTACTTCGGTTGTTAAAATGACTCGAAAAAAACCTGAGTTGTAATTTAATGTTTTTGTTAAATAAAATAAATTTATTTCTCTAACAAAACGTCAATTAATAATTTTAGTTATACATTTGCACCGTCTCAAAGGGGTGCTTTTCTAAAAGGCTGAGATTATACCCAACGAACTTAGAACAGGTAATGCTGTTTAAGGAAAAATGACAAATTAAATAGTGTGCACGCTGTGAATTTGTCATACGGAACAAGCAATTTTTTAATTTAACTAAGAATAATTGCCCCTTTTATTTGTAAAAACATTTTTACGAATGAAAACCAATTTAATTTGCCGCAAAGGCACAAAGACTCGCAAATTTACGAGTCTATTACTCATTTTCTTTTCTCTATTTTCTATTTTCTCTTACTCTCAAGAACAACCAAAAGATTCCACCAAAGTTGGTCAACTAGATGAGGTTTTAGTTAAGCCAACAAGAGTTAATGACAAATCACCATTTGCTTTTAGCACGGTTACTAAAGAAAAACTTGAAGTCACTAATTTAGGTCAAGATTTACCTGTATTGTTAGAACAATTGACATCAGTTGTCACAACTTCTGACGCTGGTGCTGGCGTTGGATATACTGGAATTAGAGTTCGTGGTAGCGATGCTACTCGAGTTAATGTGACCATAAATGGAATTCCTTACAACGATGCTGTAAGTCAAGGCACTTTTTTTGTAGATTTACCTGATTTTGCCTCTTCTCTTGAAGATGTGCAATTACAACGTGGTGTAGGGACATCTACCAATGGATCTGGCGCTTTTGGTGCAAGTTTAAATCTCAAAACATTAAAAGCAAGTCCAGAAAGTTTTGCATCAATTTCAAATTCATTTGGTTCATTCGGCACACGAAAACACAATATTATTGTCAGTTCGGGAATAAAAAACGGATTTTATGCTACAGGAAAATTGTCAAAAATCGCTAGTGATGGTTATATAGATCGTGCGTCATCAGACTTAAAATCTTTTTTTGGTGAAACAGGATTTATTAATAAGAAAACATCAATAAAAGCATTGGTTTTTGGCGGAAAAGAAATTACATATCAATCTTGGTATGGAACTCCAGAAGCAGTTGTTAAAAATGATGTCGATGGCATAAAAGCATTTATCGAAAGAAATTATGTAAAAGGAAAAGACGCAGAAAATTTATTGAATTCTGGTCCAACATACAATAAATATTTGTATGAAAATCAGGTTGATAACTTTGAACAAAATCATTATCAACTACATATTTCTCATCAATTTAATGATTCTTTTTCAGCAAATATATCCGGAAATCTTACAACAGGAAAAGGTTTTTATGAAGAGTTGAAAGAAAACGATAAATTAAAAAAATATTTGCCTGAAAATGCCGATGCTTCTAAAAAAGCAGATGTTGTTCGGAGAAAATGGGTCAATAGTGATTTCTCGGCAATAGTATATTCATTAAATTATAAAAAAGAAAAACTAAATTTGTTTCTTGGTGGTGGATTTAATAAATATGATGGAATACAATTTGGTGAAGTAATAGCAAATAATTTCAAATTAAATTTGCCTTTGAAATTTCAATATTATCAAAGTAATACTGTAAAAGAAGATTATAATACTTACCTGAAAGGAGATTACGAAATAACCAAAAAATTATTGGCTTTTGGAGATATTCAATTTAGAAATGTTAATTTCAAATCAAACGGATTGACATCTGACCTTAATGGAATTAAAGTTGACAAAAAATTTGCATTTTTCAATCCAAAAACGGGTTTAACTTTTTTGTTAAATGATAAAAATACAATTTACACATCAATATCAGTTGGAAATCGTGAACCAAATGGAGATGATTTAATAAAAAACCGAATTGAACCAATTGCTGAGGAATTAATAGATTATGAACTTGGTTATCGATTTAAAGCACCAAAATATTATGCTTCGGCAAATTTATATTACATGCACTACAACAATCAATTAGTTTTAACTGGTGAAATTGATGATGTTGGCGACCCAATTCGTCAAAATGTTGCAAAAAGTTATCGTGCAGGAATCGAACTTGAAGCTGGTTTAAAAATTTCTAATCAATTAAGACTTGATGGTAATGTAACTTTTAGCAAAAACAAAATTCAAGAATTTAATTATTTGGTTTATGACACTCAATTTGATCCAAGCACTTTTGAAGATGTTGTTTATGAACCAATTACAAATCAATATAAAGATACTGATATTGCCTTTTCGCCAAATATTGTTGCTTCTGGAACTGTTACTTTTTCGCCTATTAAAAATTTAGATTTCGGTTTTGTAACTAAATATGTTGACAAACAATATTTAGATAACACTAGTTCAAAATCAAAAAGTATGCCTTCTTACGTGATTAACAACCTAACCGCAACATTCAAATTAAAACCAAAATGGATAAAAGAATTAGGCTTTAATTTGTTGATAAACAATATTTTTGACAAAAAATATGTATCAAATGGTTACACATACAGCTATTTTTACAGACCAGTCGGTTCTAATGACAGTGCTATTACCGAAAATTTTTATTATCCACAAGCAGGTGTTAATTTCTTAGCTGGAATGACATTAAAATTCTAAAAAAAATTATCCTAACTGGTTTTCAACGACTGGTTAGGATTTTTTAATTAATAATATTTACAAATCATAAGGATTTACAACCATTAAATTTTCAATATTTTTAAAATCCGAAATATTTCGGGTTAGTATAGTTAAATTATAAACAATTGCTGTTGCAGCAATAATAGCATCTCCAAGTGCAATTTTATTGTTTTGTCGAATATTTATTGTCTTCGAAATTACTTGGTCGTCAATTGGAAGAATTGTTGCAAATGCCATAAAATCTTCAAGTGGTCGAAGCTGATCTATGGTTGCATTTCGCCAACCTAAGACTTCGATTTTAGTCACTACTGAAATAATTGGAATTAATGAACACAAAAATAAATTTCCTTTTTCGGTTAACTTATTCCCAAATCCGTCAATTATTACATTTGTATCAATTAAAAATCTCTGCTCCATTCTTTTCTAGATTCTTCAATATTGATTTTTAAATCTTTATAATCGTTTTCAGAAATAATACCTATAAAATCTGACATTCTGCTTTTTGGTTTATCAATAATCAAACCTTCTTGTTTTTTAAAAACTATAAGTTCAAGCTCTTGCCCCAAATAATCTTGTGGTAAATCTAAAGTAAAATTAAAATTGCTTTTATTTGGAGTTACGAAAGTGCGTATCATTTTGATTTTTTTTCAAATATACAAAAAATTTGAATATCATCTATATTTGGTTTTTTCATTTACCAAGCATTTAACCCCGCAACATTTTATTCTCGGCTCGCAAAGCCTTAATTATTTCTTTGTTTTCAAGATTTTCGTCGAAAATATTTTTTATTTGAGCCAGTAAGTTTTCAGGAGTTAAATTTATTGTGCCATAGTTATTAATACAGCCTTCAAGTTTTTTAATAGTATTAATTTGACCTTGCTCTCTAAAAAACTCAAAATCTTTGTCGAATTCTTTGCAAACTTTATCCATCAATAAAAAATCGATTTTCTCGACTTGGTCATTTTCTATTTTGGACAATTCAGGTTGCGAAATTTTTAAGATTGATGCAACTTCTCTTTTTTCATAGTTTACTTCAATTGTTTCCCAGTCTTGAATTCGATTACAATGTTTGGAAAACGAATCTGAACTGATGTTTCTTACATAAAAATAAGTGCTGTTTTTTTCAACCAATTCGATTACCTCTTTTTGATAAGAAG
>JAYTMQ010000059.1:0-16202 GCA_043728355.1 Bacteroidota bacterium | reverse complement strand
AACAAAAACAAGTTTCAGATCAAGTAACAGATGATTTTGAGAGAGAAATAAATTCATTAATTGTACTCAATTCAGAATCCTACACAACCCTAATTGGGGAAATTACTTTTTGGGATGAATTGGTAAACTTTGTCGAAGAAAAGGATTTAAAATGGTTTAATACATCCGTGGCCTATCTTGTGGATACGAATAAGGTGGACTATATTGATGCTTATAATCTAAATCTGGATTTTGTTACAAAAGTATCGACCACCAAGATTACCACCCAAAATTTTATCCCAAAAGCGGTCTTCCCGATTTTGTATAAAAACAAAATTATCAAATTCAATATGAAAATTCCCGAGGGATATGTTCAAGTTTTTGGAGCAACAATTCACCCATCCGAAGATCCTTTCAAGAATAAAACCAAACCTCGTGGCTACTTTTTTATGGTAAAACTATTAGATTCTAAATATTTTAGTAATTTGGAAACCATAACAAGTTCTAAAATTAATTTTTATGATACTACCAAAAAATTAGATCCAAAATTTATCTATTACATAAAAGATATTAAGGATTTTAAAGGAGAAAAAATAAATTCAATAATATTCAAAAGACCCATAAATGTAAATTTTTCGGCAACACGAAATATCCTTGGGATTTTAGCATTAGCTACAATTATTGGGTTTTTAATCTTTTTTTATTATGCAAAAAAATGGGCAAAAACTCCAATAAAATTAATAACAAACGTATTAAAAGGAGATACAAACGCCATACAATCTTTAAAAAAAATACGTGGAGAATTTCGATACATCGGAAAGTTATTTGAAGAAAACCATCATCAGAAAATACAACTCCAACAATCTAAAGCAAAAATCGAAGAGAGCGATAACCTAAAATCGGCTTTTTTGATGAACCTTTCGCACGAAATCCGAACTCCAATGAATGCTGTAATTGGATTTTCGAATTTATTATCCAATCCAGAAATTTCAAAGCAAGAAAAAACCGATTATATAGAAATTATTCAATCTAGCGGAAAAAACTTGATTGACATCATCGATGATTTGGTCGAAATGTCTAGAATTGACACCAACTTAGTTGCTCCAAAATACAGTAGCGTTAATCTAGAAAACATAATTCAAACCACGTTTGACGCCATTAAAATAACAAATAATAAAGGAGATTTAGATTTTAAACTCATAAAACCTGATACAATTCAGAAAAAAAACATTATTACTGATGTAATAAAGCTAAAACAAATATTAGTAAACTTATTAGAAAATGCATTAAAATTTACTGACGAAGGTTTCGTGATTTTAGATTATGAAATAGACGAAATTAACAAAAAAATTAATTTCGAAATCAAAGATTCTGGAATTGGAATTCAAGATGATTTTAAAAATAAAATTTTTAAACGTTTTAATAAAACAAACACACATTCTATTTCTGCAAATGAAGGTCTTGGACTTGGTTTGGCTATTTCTAAAGCTTATATCGAAATGCTTTCTGGCGAAATTTCTGTGCAATCGCAAGAAGGAATTGGAACAACTTTCAAGTTTTGGATTCCGTTACAATACGAAACTGTCGAAAAAAATCTAGCTCAAAATACTCCTAAAATTGTTGAATTAAAACTTGAAAACACTTTAAAAATATTGGTTGCCGAGGACGACAATGTAAATTTTATGCTCATAAAACAAATACTCAAATCTGATAAAATCCTAGTAATTCGAGCCGAAGATGGACAAGTTGCAATAAACCTTTGCAAGGAAAACCCCGATTTTGATATGATTTTCATGGATATCCGGATGCCGATAAAAGATGGACATCAAGCATTTGAAAGTATTAGAGAATTCAATCCAAAAATCCCTATCGTGGCGCAAACCTCCTATTCGTTCCCCGAGGAAATAGAAAAAATTGTAAAAACAGGTTTTGATGATTATATTTCTAAACCTTTAGATAAAAATGCTATTTTGGGTTTGGTCAATAAGCATACTAAGAAATTGTAATTTTAATAAAAAAGCAGCATCAAAAAATATGATGCTGCTTTTTTTTATAATAATCTCAAAAAATAGTTACTTTTTTTCAGGAATATTCTCCAAAATCTCTAAAACAAATTTATAAAACTTTTGAGAAGACGAAATACTAGCTCTTTCGTCTGGGCTGTGCGCTCCGTGAATGGTTGGTCCAAAAGAAATCATGTCCATATCTGGATAATTTGTACCCAAAATTCCGCATTCCAAGCCTGCGTGACAAGCCACAACTTTTGGTTTTTGGGAGTTTTGTTTTTCGTATATTTTTACTAATAAATCAAGGATTTCCGAATTTACATTTGGCGTCCAACCTGGATAAGATCCCGCAAGATTTACTTCGCAACCTGATAATTCGAAAGTAGATCGTAAGGCGTTTGCCAAATCAAATTTCGAAGTTTCTACTGACGAACGCGTTAAACATCCTACTAAAATTTCGCCATCTTTTATAATTACTCGAGCCACATTATTCGATGTTTCGACTAAATCTTCCATATCGGCAGACATTCTATAAACACCATTATGAGCTGCATAAATCGATCGCAATAATCCTTCTTGAACACCTAAATCCATTACTTTTTTTGGCAAATCTGATTTTACAATTTCTATTGTCAAATTAGGTTCTGTGGTTTTAAATTCTGTTTTAATATCTGATATAATTTCTTGCATGTCAAATACATAAGCTTCGTCATACATTTGTGCAACAATTATTCTAGCAACACTTTCTCTCGGAATGGCATTGCGCAAACTTCCACCAGAAATTTCAGAAATTTGAAGCCCAAAATTCTCGAAGCCGTCGAACAAAAGACGGTTCATTATTTTGTTTGCGTTGCCTAAACCTTTGTGAATATCCATACCAGAATGTCCACCATTCAAACCTTTAACAGTAATTGTATAACCTACTGAACCTTCAGGAGTTTCATCTTGCTCATAATTTCTATTTGCGGTAACATCTATTCCACCAGCGCAACCAATATCAATTTCGTCGTCTTCTTCGGTATCCATATTCAAAAGGACTTCACCTTTTAAAACGCCACCTTTTAGGTTCAATGCGCCAGTCATTCCGGTTTCTTCATCGATTGTAAAAAGTGCTTCGATAGCTGGATGTTTGATAGTTGTCGATTCCAAAATCGCCATAATCATTGCTACTCCAAGACCATTATCGGCACCAAGAGTTGTGCCACGAGCTCGTACCCAATCGCCATCAACATACATATCGATTCCTTGTTTGTCGAAATCGAAATTGGTATCGTTATTTTTTTGATGCACCATATCTAAATGTCCTTGCAAAACAACAGTTTTACGGTTTTCCATTCCTAATGTAGCTGGTTTTCTGATAATTACATTTCGAATTTCGTCTTCAAAAGTTTCTAATCCTAGATTGTTTCCAAAATCTTTCATAAACTGAATTACTCGATCTTCTTTTTTTGAAGGTCTTGGCACAGCGTTTAGATCGGCAAATTTATTCCAAAGGTTTTTTGGTTCTAATGTTCTAATTTCTTGGCTCATTTATTTTATTTTTTTATTCTATTGCTTCGATTCTATCGATGAAGACATTTACAAGTTTGTGATTAATATTTAATTCTAAAATTTGACTCCAAAATTCAGTCATAACCTTATGAAATGCTTTAGTTTTTAAATTACCAAATTGAATATGAATAACCTTTGGAGGTGGAACATTTAAAAATATTTTATTCGAGAAATCAACATCTTTTGAAATTATGGTTAAATCATTTTCTTTAGAATATTTCCAAATTTCTTCATCAGACCATTTAAAATTTAAATCACGAACATGAACAAAATCAGTTGAATTCCAAAGCCCAAAATAGTAGGGCAGATTTATATCAATTATAAATATTGCCATTTAAGCTACTTTTGTAATGGTGTAATTTCTATTCATTAAATCAGCAGCAAATTTAATACATGCATCAATATCTTCACTTTCCAAGGTCGGAAATTGATATAATAATTCTTCACGTGTATCGCCTGCACCTAAAAAATCTAAAATAGTATGTACAGTTAATCGAGTACCTCTAATTGTAGGTTTTCCGTTGCACAATCCATCATCAATCGTAATTCTTTCTGCTATATATTCCATATTTTTTCATTTAATTTTACAAATTTACAAAACAATTACTACAACTTGAATAAATATTGCTAATTTTATATCGAACTTTTATTCCAATTATGAAAAACTCAATTTTACTAACATTAATGCTTTTAACATCAACTTTATTTGCTCAAGATTTGCAAAATAAATTACAAAAAATTCTTAAAAAAAACCAATTAATGGGTTTGACAGTTCACGTTTTTTCTGGTAAAACCGATAAAACATATAATTTAGGTTTTAGAAATGAAGCCAATAAATTACCAATTACAAGCGAAACTAAATTTCGAATTGCATCGATTTCTAAATCATTTGCGGCTTTGGGATTGATGAAGTTATATGATAAAAAACTGTTTCAACTCGATGATGATGTTTCGATTTATTTAGGATATAAAATTGCAAATCCGAGTTTTCCAAATGACAAGATTACATTTAGAATGTTGCTAAGTCATTCATCAAGTTTACAAGATGGCGAAGGTTATGACGCCTTTTTGGGAGCAACTTACAAAGAAAATCCTATTCCGAATATCAATTCTGTTTTTTTAGAAAGCGGAAAATTTTACTCAAAAGATATGTGGATGAACAATAAACCTGGAACATTTTTCACTTATTGCAACCTCAATTATGGTATCATTGGCACCTTAATAGAAAAAATTTCAAAGCAACGTTTTGATATTTATATGAAAAAAGAAATTTTGAAACCTTTGGGTATAAATTCTGGCTACAATATTCAAGATGTTGCTGATATCGAAAATGTTGCAACTTTATACAGAACCGAAAACAATGCTTGGAAACCGTCAAAAGATGATTATAATGGAGTAAAACCAACTCCAACCGATTTTACAAATTTTGTGATTGGTAATAATGGTTCTTATTTTGGTCCACAAGGCGGAATGCGTGCTTCGGCACAAGATTTGGCAAAATATTTAAAATTTCTAAAATCTGATGGAAAATCGAATCCTAAAATTTTAAAAGCAGCAACTTTGCAATTAATGAAAACGGCGCAATGGACTTTTGCAGCAGGAAATGGCGATAACTACAACGGTTTTTTTAGGCGTTACGGCTTAGGTTTGCATATAACTAACACCGATGCTTCGGATAAAATGTCAGATTCATCAATTTTTGGAGATTTTATTGGTCACGCTGGAGATGCTTATGGATTGATTAGCGATGCCTATTTCTCGACAAAGAAAAATTTCGGAATTGTTTTGATTACCAATGGTTGTTTTATTCCGTTTGAAAAAGGAAAATCGACATCTTTTTATAAATTTGAAGAAGAGATTTTGCAGGCAGTTTGTGATGAATATTTAAAATAATGAATTTTCAAAGACTCAAATATCACAAATTCTTTGTGTTATTTTAATGATTGAGTTTTATAATGTTGTAGATTTTTTATTAAATCTTAAATCGTTGTCCTGCAAGGTCTATTTAGACCTTGTAGGTGTTTTAAAAATTAATTTTAATCCTTCAAGGTCAAAAAAGACCTTGAAGGATTAACTTACCAACAATATTTTACAACATAATATTTTAGTTTAAATAATAATCTGTGAAAATCAGTGAAATCTGTGTCAAATACTTTAACGTGAATCGAAAATACATTTTACCAATATTCTTAATTATTCAAATAATTTTTCTACAAATTTTGAAATTTTTTCCTGAATTTGTAGAATCATTTTACAGTAATTCTATTTATCAAATGATTTCTAATTTTTCGAGAATTTGTTTGGGAAAAATTCCTTTTTCAGTTGGTGATTGCATTTATGGAACATTGATTTTATTAATAATTATATGGTTTTGGAAAGTTAGAAAAACTTGGAAAACCAATCGGAAAAATTACTTTTTTAAAATTATTAGTAGTTTGTCAATATTCTATTTTTTGTTTCACACACTTTGGGCTTTTAATTATTACAGAATTCCGTTATTCGAAAAAATGAAAATAGAACGTGATTATTCGGATAAAGATTTATTGATTTTCACAAAGAAATTAATTTCGAAAACCAACGAAATTCAATTTCAAATCACAAAAAATGAAAGTTTAAAAGTAGTTTTTCCTTACAGCCACAATCAATCTTTCAAAATAAATTTGAATGGATATAAAAACTTGTCAAAAGAATATTCGTTTATTGACTATAAAAATCTTTCTGTAAAAAAATCATTGTTTAGTTTGCCTTTAACTTATATGGGTTTTGGTGGTTATTTGAATCCGTTTTCCAACGAAGCGCAAGTCAATAGTTTGATGCCAATTTATAATTTGCCATTGACATCGAACCACGAAATGGCGCATCAAATGGGTTTTGGAAGCGAAAGTGAATGCAATTTTATTGGATTTTTGGCATGTATAAAAAATGATAATCTGTATTTTAAATATTCAGGATATTCGTCAGCATTGCGGTATTGCCTGACGAATTGGGAAGTTCGAAACCCGAAAGTTCTAGAACAATTACTTAAAACAGTAAACGTCGGAATTCTAAAAAATTATCAAGAAAGCGAAGACTTTTGGAAACAATATGAAACGCCAATCGAAACTGGGTTTAAGATTTTTTATGATAATTTCTTGAAATTAAACCAACAAAAAGATGGTTTAGAAAGTTACAGCAAGTTTGTTAATTTGATGGTGAATTATTATAAAAGTCGGGAGCTGTGAGTTGTAAGTTGTAGGTTATGAGTTGTATTAAGTTCTGCGAAGTCTCCGACTTTGCAGTGGTGTTTAGCGGTTTTCAACCGCTTTTATTTAATCAAAGTTCAGAGAACTTCAACCGCTTTCACAAAGTCGGAGACTTCGCTGAACACAATTTTAAAATCTAATATCTGTGAAATCTAATTTTAATACTCATCACTTGTGAAACTCGTGAAACTAGCTTTTTTGTAAGGACGAATAATCAATCGACCTTCTCGGTCAAAACGAATATAATTGTAAACCCAATTTAAGAAAACAACTGCTTTATTTTTGAATCCAATTAGAGAAAAAAGATGTACAAACATCCAAACAAACCAAGCGAAAACCCCAGAAAAATGATATTTTGGCAAATCGACAACCGCTTTATTTCTTCCAATTGTTGCCATTGAACCTAAATCTTTGTATTCGAACGGTTTTGGTGTTTTATTGTTTATAAAATTGATAATATTTTCGCCCAATAATTTGCCTTGTTGCAAGGCTGGTTGCGCTACCATTGGGTGACCTTGTGGCCATTTTTCGGTTTCCATTGATGCAATATCGCCAATAGCAAAAATATTTTCGTAACCTTTAACTTGATTGAATTGATTGACTCTAATTCTTTCCACTCGTTCGACTAATGAATCAGCATTTAGTCCTGTAATCGCTGCACCTTGAACACCAGCTGTCCAAATTACGGTTGCTGTATCGAATGTTAAATCAGAATTGGTGGTTATGATTTTTCCGTCATAATTAGTTACTCGAACATTTTTCCAGATTTTTACTCCTAAACTTTCAAGAAATTCTTCTGCATGAATTGATGATTTTTCTGACATGGTATTCAAGATTCTATCTCCTGACTGCACCAAATTAATTTGCATTTTGTCAATGTCTAAATCTGGATAGTCTTTTTGAAGAATGGCTTTTTTCATTTCGGCTAATGCTCCAGCCAACTCTACTCCTGTTGGTCCAGCACCAACTAAAACAAAATTAATTAAACTGTTTTTTTCGGCAACATCAGTAGTTAAAACGGCTTGTTCGAAGTTTTCTAGAATTAAACTCCTTATATTCAATGACTGCGGAATGGTTTTCATTGACATCGAGTTGCGTTCGATTTCTTTGTTTCCAAAATAATTGGTTTTAGAACCTGTTGCAATGACCAGATAATCATAAGTTAAATCGCCAATTTCGGTGATAATTGTTTTTTTATCGTTATCGATTTCAACAACTTGTGTCAATCTGAAATAGAAATCTTTATATTCTTGAATCACTTTTCGAATTGGATAAGCAATTGATCCAGCTTCTAAACCACCTGTTGCAACTTGGTACAACAATGGTTGAAAAGTGTGGTAATTGTGTTTGTCAATCAATACAACTTGTACGTTTTTGTTGCGAAGTTGTTTGGCTAATGCAATTCCAGCGAAACCGCCACCAACTATAACAATTCTCGGATTTTTAGAACTTGGAATATTCATTTTTAAGTTTCTTGAAATGCAAATTTACGAAGAATATTTGACACGAATTTCACGAATTTAGTTTAACTTTTTTTTATACTATAAGTTTTTGGTAATACAATTTTTCAAAATTGTTTTTAGAAAAATAAATTTTTATGGTAGCCCCGATTGAAGGGAAAATCCTTTTTTGATAATTCTAATAAGGTTGTCAAAACCTTATTAGAATTATCAAAAAAGATTGGAATGAAAAGCGGGAAAAGTGCTATTTTGGAACGAAAATTTTATGCTTCTAAATAAAAAAAACTATTTTTCAATCTCTATTTCTAAACCTTTATTCCAACATTTATTTTGATTATCATAATACAAATAAGCAGATGATGCAACTGCTTGATAAATTCCAGGAATTACTGCTTTTAGATCGATATTGATTTTTTTTGCTTGAAAAGGTTCTAAAACTCTAAAATAAAGTACCAATTCGTTTCCGAAAATTTCATAATAATCTATAATTTGTTTTTCAATTAATTCTTTTAATTGCATTGGCTCGACCATTGTACCGCCGGGAATTCCGATTTTGATAATCGGATTAAATATCATATTTGTTTCTTTGTTTTTAATTTCGATTTCTAATCTCGTGGTTTCACTTAGTTTGACTTTTTTCTGCAATAATTTGGTTTTCAGGTCTATTTTGCAAAGTTGAGAATTTTGAGGTAGCAATGTTTTGTAATTGATGTAAAATAAATAGGGAATTTTTTCATTATTGTTGATTGTTAAATCAAAATTGTTTTTGCCTTCATTGAAGTTATTAATATTCTTAATATTGATATTTCCAGACTTGTCTTTTACAGATGTATCAATTGTTAAATCATTGATTTTAAAAATTATATCACTATTTAATTTGTCAGATTTTGCGATTTTAGCATAGGTTGTTATTGCTTTTAAAGCTAGTGCTGTGGCTTGCGTAGAGCCAAAACCATAAGAAGTTTTCGAGGCATTTATAAAATCTAATGCGTTTATAATTTCTAATGTGATTTTGTTTTCTTTCAGTAGTGATAAGGCATACAACGCAATTAATTCTACATTTAACGATTTGCCATAACTACTCACAATTGATTGTTCTGCGGTAATTTTTTCAATTTTTGAATAATTTATTTTTTTACTAAAAATGCTATTCAACTCGTTGTATCTGTCTTTTTTATTCAAATTGTAAGATGCCAATGCACAAAGCGCCACACGATATAAATCTTGACTTTGCAAAGCTTCTTCATAAGAAGCTTCGTATTCTTTTTCGAAAGATTTTTCGCCGATTTCCGATAAAACATAGACCAAATAAGCATTGTTAACTTCATATTTTATATGCGATAATCCATATTTGCCTTTGTTTAAATTGAATCCGCCTTTGTTGTCTTTTCGAGAATAAAGCCACTTTATTGTTCTGGCTTCTAGATCTTTATCAGTTTCAATAAATTCTTTCATTTCATTGAATTGCAATAATCCATAGGCTGTTAATGCTTCGTGTCCAGGATTTCCGCCATACCATTCGAAACCACCATCTTTGGATTCATAATTTTTAAGTTTTTGATAGCCATTTTTCAAGAAACTCAATGCTTTTGTCTTTAAATCACTGTCTAATTTGCCTTGATTTAACAATTGCAAAGCCATAATATTTGGATAATTTGACGACGAAACTTGTTCGAAACAGCCCGAAGGTTCACGCAACATATCTTTTAAACCATCAGAAATTGCTTCAAACGGATTGTTAAACAATTTGAATCCCGATTGAATTGAATTGGGCATAATATTTTTTAAATAGAATGTTTCGGTTTTGGTATTTGATCCTGAAATATCTACAGAAATTGGAAAACCTTTTGCATAAACATCAATTTCTTTTTCGATTTTGTTTCTATAATTTTCGCTTCTTAACCGAATTCTTATTGGCAATTTTTCTCCGAACTGCACAATTTCGATTGGCAAATAAACCATTTTAGATTCATTGGCTTTTATATCAAAATCGAATGAAACCGAATTACAAACAATTTCTTTTGGCAAATGCAATAATGCATTCAACTTCATTTGCTTGTCAGAATTATTTTTTAATCGCAACGGCAATAAAATCTTGTCGCCAACTGTTGCATACAACGGAACTTTTAAATCTGTTTGAAAAGTTTCAGAAACATTAAAAACGTGATTACTTTTTCCAACATCGCCTTTATATGAAATTCCTTCTGCTAGAATTTTAAATGATGTATTTTCATCGGAATTATAAAATTCGAAATTGGCAATTCCAAAATTATTTGTGTGAATGGTCGAATTCCAATAAGTACAATTTCTAAAATCGTTTTTTTCGTCGGTTTCGGTTGTGTTGTATTTTGGAATGTAAAAAACTTCTGGATAATTTGTTTTTTTGGAATTTAATTTATTGAGAAACTCGAACGTATATTTTTTTTGCGGTCCTAAATCAAGACCATTGGTAATATTTCGATTGTAATTTTTATTTCTTGTGTTAATAACTATTGCGCCGTTAATTGCACTCGATCCATAAATTGCTGTTGCCGATGCGTCTTTTAGAACTGTCATTGAACTGATATTATCTGCATTTAAAGCAGAAAAAACAGTTGTGTTTTCGTTGTTTTCTAGCGGAATTCCGTCTATGATAATCAATGGTTGCGAGTTAGTACGGTTGCCATAAATTGAACTGTAACCTCTAATAATTACTTTATCTGAACTGCCAGACATTCCAGATTGCACTTCAAGCCCAGAAACCTTTCCTTCTAAACCTCTTGAAAGTTCAACCGCAGTTATTCTTACTGATGAACTAGATGCTGTCATAGATTTTTTTATTCCATAACCAGTTACAACACTTTCTAAAAGATCATTATTATTTGTATTTATAGATTGTCGATTTTCACTTTTTAGTTCGATGTCACTTGCAATTTCGACTCGTTTTGATGGTTTAATATTAGAATTTGGAAAAATAAATCCAAGTTCTTTTTTTGATAAAGAATCGCTTATTTTTATGAAATCTTTGTAATTGGTTACCGAATTTTTAATATTTAATTTTTGATTTTTCTTGTTTTCTATTACCAAATAGGCAATATTATCATAATTAATTTTGTCAAATTCAAAATAACCATTTTCATCGCTTTTGGTTTCGTACACTTTTTCTTTGTCTGTAAATAACATAACCTTGGTGCTAGTGGATTTGTTATTTTGATCTACGACAAAACCTTCAATATTAGTGCTTTTTTCTGGTTTTAGTTGAATTTTTGGATATTGCAAACTCAATAAATTTTCTTGGTTGTATTTGCGCCATCCAATAGTATTTATCAAGAAATCAATAGCTTTTAATCGTTTTGGAAGTTCGATTTTATCATCAAAATAAAACGATGGTAAGTTGATTTTTCCTTTTAATTCAAAGCCTAGCAACAACCAACTCAAAATATTATTTTGCTTGTCGTTGATATAAGTTAACAATTTATTGTCAACAACTGCAACCGATAAATTTGCTGCAATTGGGTTGCCATTTTTATCATTGGTAGACAAAGTAACTCGGACTTTTTCTCTTGGCAAATAGTTATTTTTATCGGTTTTAATACCAATTTTCAAACCATTTTGATAGTTTGTAAAAATCAGTTTTTCTGCAACAATTTTCTCATCTACGACCAATGATAAATTTTGAATGCCTATCGAAAAATCTTTAGAATCAATTTCGAAATCATTCCAACCCGATTTTAAATCTAAATTTATAGTTTTAAAAACTTCGTTAATATTCCTGATTAAAATTTTGGCTTTAACTGAATTAGAAGCAAATATTTTAAATTTATTATCTTGATTTTCAATACTATTTATTAAAAAACCAACTGCTAATTGTTTTGGCAATTGAACTTGAATTTCTGATATAAAGGGATTTGTGATTTTTGCAAAATAAGTCAAATTCGGTTTTGGATTAAAATTTAATTTTCCCATTCCGTCGTGAAAACTTTCGAACTTTGTAATTTCATTTCCGTTTTGATCGACTATTATTCCTGAAATATCAAGCGGCAAACCAAATTCATTTTTAGCAATAAAAAACAAATTACAATCTTGGTTTTCGATAAAATTACCACTTTCTGGCAAAAATTGCAAATCGACAAAATTCAAATTTATCGGAATCGATTTGGTTATAGATTCTTTGAAATTGTCATAATTAACCAAAACATTAATAATTCCGTCATTAGAATTTAGATTTTCGGGCAATTTGAATTTTAATAATGCTTTTCCGTTTTGATTGGTTTTGCCAGAAAGTGAATCTGTTTTTTTTCCAGCAATAAAAACGTCGTATTTAAAATTATAATTTTTTATTGCTACATTTTCAAGATTTTTTAATTCAAAATCGGCTTCGCAAACTTCGTTTTTTCCATAACCTTTTTTCTTAAAATCTAACGACATTAAAATTCTTGGCGCAATAATCTTTTGGACAAAAAAAGTTTTTTCGCAGCTAGCATCAATTAAAATATTTTGCCATTGTGTGTAAACTTTAAGTTTATAAATTCCTGACGGAAACGTAGATTTTATTTTAAAACTGCCGTTTGCACTACCATTACTAACCAAATAGGCTTGTGTTTCTAGTTTTTTATTGCCAGAATCCAAAACATCTACATAGACATAATCGCTGAATTTACTTGGCGAATTATCTGCATTGGTTACATAAATTTTATAAAAAACTGTTTCGTCGTTTTCGAAAAGTACATTGTTTAATTGCACATAAGTTTTTTCTGATTGATTATTCAAATAAAAATTTTCAAGATTTTGAATATTATTTTGAGAAAACAAAAACTGAATAAATATCAAA
Organism: Bacteroidota bacterium; assembly: GCA_043728355.1. Lineage (GTDB taxonomy): Bacteria > Bacteroidota > Bacteroidia > Flavobacteriales > Flavobacteriaceae > Flavobacterium. Next base: position 3,154 of record JAYTMQ010000059.1, on the reverse strand, counting down.
TTAAATAGTATAATAATTTTTTTCATAATTTTAGTATTTAACGGTAATTGTTAATCCTGTTGTTCTTGTCATTGGTACATTAAAATATTCTAAACCAGTAGTTTCGGCTGCGTTAAATAACGAATTGTTTATAAAAGCCGATTTGTTTTTAGAAATAATAAAAATGTTATTTGCAAATAATGAAACCTTGAAGTACAATAATTTTTGTTTAAAATTTTTATCATAAGAAATCGAAAAATTATTTAATCTAAAATAACTCGCATCTTCGATATTGTCTTGCGAAAGTCCAGCAATTCCATAACGAACCCAACGATTTTTATCGATAGATTGACTTGAATCATAAAAATTTATAGGTTTAACGTTTTTTTCGCCCGATTGATTGACACCTTCAAAAACGTAATTTTGAATATTACGATCATTTTCTGTCAGTTTCGATTTCCCATAAAAATTAAGTGCTTGTTGCGTTCCATTCCAAATTTGTCCGCCTTGGTGCCAATCAAAATTCAAGTTGAAAGAAAAGTTTTTTATTTTTAAACTATTATCAAGACCAACGACAAAATCTGGATTTGGATTACCAATAACTTTTGGGTTTGTATCTAAAACTGGAAAACCATCTTGGTCAATAATTAATTCGTTATTTTGATTTCTCAAATAGCTATTTCCAACAATTACGCCAAGCGGTTGCCCTTCGATATAACTTTTATTAATATCAGAAAATCCTGCAATTGCAATACTTTTTTGACCATTTTTTATATTTGTAACTTCGTTTCTATACATCGTAAAATTCAAACCTATCGAAAAACTTTTATTATTTTGACCATTCCAACTTTTTCGAAGATCAATTTCTAATCCATTTTGAATATAATTTATTGCTGGTTTCCAAAAAAATTGATTGTTTTCTAGAATTGGAGCATATAAATCGCTAACATTTTTATTATACAAATTAGCATTTAAATCAAAACCATTTGAGTAATATTTGGCTCCAAATGAAATCTGTTTTTCTGAAGTCGCTATATTATTAATATTGGTCGTAAAAATTTCTGATTGATTATTTATTGAATTGAATTCAGAAAGTTTGAATTTTAAAGTGTTAAAATTCAGGTTGTTATTTTGCATTGATGGTTCAACTTGATTTACATCAAATGAGCCAAAAAAATCTAAGTGTCTTTCGAAGATGTTTTCTAAAACAATTGATCCATTAAAATTTGCAAGTAATTTACTTTTTAAAGTCGATGAATAAATCAATTCTGTCGATACTTTTAAAATTAAATTTTCATAATAGTTGTCAAAAATATCAATAAACTTATATTTCCCATTAATATTCCAAACTAAATTATGTCTGTTTTGAATGTTGTTTATTTGGTTTTTTGTAATATCATTATTATTATTAGAAATATTAATATTCGAATTACTTTCATAAAAATTACGATTCAATTCTCGTTGGTCAAACCTGTAATCCAATCTTGTTTCTATAAACTCATCGTGATAATCTTCGTACTTGTAGGTATTAGAAAAACTAAAATTCTTATAATTTTCTTTTCTTATATCAAATTTAAGTAAATCAAAATCAGTCTTAAAAGGCAAATTACTATTATTGTTTTCTATATTGCTGTTTTGAAAAAGAATATCAGATTTTATGGTTTTTCGGTATTTTTTAAATTCATAATTAAAATTGAATGATGAAAAATTGCTTTTGTTTTTGTCGTGGTTAAATTCTAATAAATAATAAGGATTTTTTTGCGAACTAGAAAAACTTCGTGATTGATTATTCTTCAATAAAAAACCAGATTTATTATCAAAATGAATTGGTGTAATTGCATTTGCAAAAATAATTTTATTGACTATAAAATTCGAATTGCTCAAGCTGTTTTCAAAATTATTCAATGAAATTCCTGCATTAATATTGTGGTTGTTTCTAAAATATTTTAATCCATTAATACTCAAATTTATTTGGCGATTTCTGTTTTCTGGAATTGGGTTTTCATTGCGATTGTAAACTAACTTCAATGTCAAATAATCATTAGAAGGATTTTGGATTGTTGCTGCAAACGATGTTTTAAAATTAAAAGCATTTTCATAAAAATTATTTTCTTTGAATAAATTTAATGGTTTTGAATTTTCTGATTGTTTACTTATAATATTTCCGTTTGGATAAAATTCTGAAGAAATATTACTGTTTTGTAAATCTTTAACGTTTTTCCCCCAACTAAAACTCTCATTATCTAACGGTGATTGATAGGTCAATTGGCCATTTAGACTTCGACCTTGCGTATAGCTTTTTTGATAATCGAACAACCTAATAATTTTCGAAAAAGTAGCTTCATTGTTCAATTCGAAATGCAATTTATTATATTCATTCTTAGTTTTTAATTTATACAATTGATTGTTTTTTTTTCTAATTAATCTAATTTCCCAATCTAAATTATCAATATAATAGGAATCACGTCTTTCAAAATTCGGGAATTTATTTACAGAAAATTTACCAGAAATCTTAGTTGTTTCTAAAGTGTCAATTTTCGGTTTTAAATGGTTTAAAAAATCGTTGCTTTCAAGTTTTTTTACTTCAATTTCTTCAAAATCTATAGAATGTACAGAATAATAAAACATTTGTTCGTTAATAATAATTTCTTGAGTAATTATTCCAGAAACCAATACGTTAAGTTTGTCTCCTACTTTAACATAAACCGAATATTTTCCATTTAAATTAGAACTTGTGCAAAAATCTGTTCTTTCGACACAAATTTTTGCACCAGCAATTGGACCTTTAGAATCGATTAAAGTTCCTTTATGATTAAAATACTGCGAAAATCCAGAAATAGAAAATAAAAAAAATAGTATATAATTTTTCATAGGAAGAGCTTTTAATAATTAGATGACAGAAAACATCAAAAGGTTGGGAAGAATAAAAAATAAATAAACAGAGAGTTTATTTGAAGAAAATAAAACAAAAAACACTTAAATAAAAATAATTTCTACTGTAGAAATTATAAATCCAATTATAAACCCCCATTATAAAATAAATTGCAGGGTGGTTTTGAAGCGATTAGGAATTGATTTTTGGTAGTGTTCGAAAAAGTGTGTAAAATATGATTATAATTTTTATCAAAGTTAGTAATTTATTTTAATATTTATATTTTGTTTTTAAAAGATGTAA
>JAYTMQ010000058.1:0-70806 GCA_043728355.1 Bacteroidota bacterium | reverse complement strand
AAAGGAATTCCAAATCTTGCTGAAGAATTACAAATTGCAAGAAACCTATTTTTACTCGAATATACCGGCGGAAAATTACATATTCCAACCATTTCAACTTCAAAATCGGTAGATTTAATTCGAGAAGCCAAAGCCAAAGGTTTACAAATAACATGTTCGGTTGCCGTGCATCATTTGGTCATGACCGACGAAAAACTTGATAATTTTGATACCAGATATAAAGTTTTACCACCATTGCGTACAGATTTTGATAGAAAAGCTTTACTAGCTGGAATTCTTGACAATACAATAGATTGCATTACATCAGACCATAATCCAATTGATATTGAACATAAAAAAATGGAATTTGATTTAGCAAAAAATGGAACAATTGGACTTGAATCAGCATTTGGTAGTTTAACGAATGTTTTACCTTTAGAAAAAATAATCGAAAAATTAACTTCTGGAAAATCAGTTTTTTGTCCCGACTTTTCGGGAGTAGAAAGTTCAATAAATGAAAATCAAGTTGCAAATATTTCTTTATTTAAAGTAAATGAAAATTGGATATTCACAAAAGAAAATATCAAATCTAAATCTAAAAATTCGGCTTTTTTAAATGAAAAAATGCTCGGAACAGTTTACGGGATTTATAATAACAAACAATTGGTTTTACAGCCAATCCTATAAGGTTTTTAAAACCTTATAGGATTTTTTAGAATTGAAAATGGAACAAAAAGAAATCGAAGAAGGAAAAATAATCGCAATAATTAGTTACATATTAATAGTAGGTGTATTAATTGCAATGTCAATGAATTCTGAAAACAAGAACAAATATGCGTCTTTTCATATCCGTCAAGGATTGGGTTTGACTTTGACTTTTATACTATTAGGAATAAGTATTTCCTATTTCAATAACATCAATATTGCGGTGCCAATGTGGATTTTCATATTGGTTTTAATGAGTTATGGCATTTTTTCGGCAGCAACTGGAAGCACAACTCCATTACCGATAGTCGGAAAATTGTATCAGAAATTTTTGAGTGGGATTTCTTAGATAAGTATTAAGATTTAATGAATTAAGTATTAAGATTAGATTAAATTAAATGAAGTTGACATATAAAATAAAAGAACCAAAATCCAAACTCGATAAAAACCCAGTATTGATTTTATTACACGGTTACGGCAGCAACGAAGAAGATTTATTTTCGTTTGCGAGTGAACTGCCAGATAATTATTATGTAGTTTCAGCTCGTGCGCCTTATGATATGCAATATGGCAGTTATGCTTGGTATGCAATTAATTTTGATGCTGATGAAAATAAATTTTCTGATGTAGAACAAGCCAAAACTTCGAGAGATTTAGTTGCTAATTTTATTGATGATTTAGTTGCTAAATATCCAATTGATGCAGAAAATGTTACTTTAATAGGCTTTAGTCAAGGTTGTATTTTGAGTTATGCAATTGCACTTTCTTATCCAGAAAAAATAAAACGAATAGTTGCAATGAGCGGTTATTTGAACCCAGAAATGTTACATCAAGATTATCTTAAAAATAATTTATCAAATCTTAAAGTATTTTCATCTCATGGAACTGTAGATCAGGTTGTTCCAGTAGAATGGGGACGAAAAGCAAAACCTTTTTTAGATAATTTAGGAATCGAAAATATTTATAAAGAATACCCGATTGGTCACGGAATTTCGCCACAAAATTTCTTTGATTTTAAAGAATGGCTTGGTTAGTATATTAATTAAAACTACTTTTTCTGATAAATTAAACTCTGAAAAGTTTCAAAATCAACAGTTTTATCATCATTTACGAAATATTTTATCAAGCATTCTCCCCAAAGGTTTCCGTCAGAAAAATCTGCAATAATCCAACGGTGATTTATTACTTTTAATTTATTAATTATAAATTTACTAGTTCCTAATTGCTCTTGACCTATGTAAGGATTACCTTTTGGATTGTCATTAAAATCGATTAATTTATTGGTAACATCTGGAATTAACTGTTTGTAATCTAAAATTTTAGAAACATCTTCGTTATCAAAATATTCTTGGGCGTTTTGATCATTTTCTAGTGAAAAATAATCAGCATCAGAAAATTTTGCTTGAACTTCCGAGAGTTTTTTTTCTAATTTGGCGTATTTTTCTTGTTCGTGATTAACTTGACCTCTATAAAACATAAAAGTAAATAAATTAAGTAGTACTGCGGTAATTATTCCGTAAAGTAATAAAGATTGTTTCATGTTTTTAAATTGAGATTTCTAAATTGTCATAAGCCAAAAAAACATTTTCGGGCAAGTTTTTCTGAATTTCTTCGTGAAATCCAAAAGTATAACTAATATGTGTCAAATATGTTTTTTCCGGTTGCACCAAAGTTATAAAATCTAATGCTTCTTTCAAATTAAAATGCGAATGGTGTTCTGTTTCTTGCAAACAATTCACAACCAGAATTTTAATATCTTTTAATTTTTTAATTTCTTCTTTTTCAATGGTTTTAATGTCGGTCAAATAAGCAAAATCATCAATTCGAAAACCAAAAACTTGCAAATTTCCGTGCATGGCATCAATCGGAATTATGGTTTTGTTTTTTATTTGAAACGAATGATTACGCACTATTTCATTTAAAGCCACACTTGGCGCACCAGGATATTTATTTTCGGTTTCAAATATATATTCAAAACGCTTTTCAAGATTTTTTATCACTCTCTTGTGGGCGAAAATTGGAATGGCTTCCTGCTGAAAAAAGTTAAAAGGTCTAATGTCGTCCAACCCAGCCGTGTGATCAGAATGTTCGTGTGTAAACAAAATAGCATCTAGTTTTTCGCATTTAGAAGTCAACATTTGTTGCCTAAAATCTGGACCACAATCAATAACAAACGAAAAATTTTCGTCATAAATCCAAATCGAAACACGCAATCTTTTGTCTTTTTTATCGTTAGATAAACAAACAGGATTTTTATTTCCGATAATAGGAATACCTTGAGAAGTTCCAGTTCCAAGAAAATAAATTTTCATTTTAGTGCAATATTTGATTATTTAATGCAAAAATAAGATTAAAATCTTTGATTGATAACCTATTTTATTAACTTTGTTAAAAATTCCGAAAACTTACAAATGGATACCCAAATAAAATTAAAAGGCGACAAGGTTATAGAACAAATTCCTTCTATAAAAGACAAAGCATTGCGCATTAATTTGAATGAAAATATTTATGGAACTTTCGCCGAAATTGGAGCTGGTCAAGAAACTGTTCGACATTTTTTTCGTTCTGGTGGTTCGTCAGGAACAATTGCAAAAGCTATGTCAGCTTACGACAAAGATTTTAGCGATGCTATTTATGGTATCGAAGAAGACGGTCGATATGTAACCGAAAGTCGACTTAAAAAAATGATTACCAAAGAAGTAAATCTTATTGAAAGTCGTTTGGGTCGAGACAAACATCCAAATAAAATGTTTTTTAGTTTTGCCAATACGGTTGCAACTATTGATTTTGCTAAGAAATTTAAAGGTCACGGTTGGGTTGGAATTAAATATCAAATTGAGCCAGATGAAGATTATAATGAAATAATTCTTCACCTTAGATTTAAAGAAACCGACGCACGTTTACAACAAGAAACTCTTGGAATACTTGGTGTGAACCTTATTTATGGTGCATTTTATAAATATAATGATCCTAAAAAGTTGCTTCGCTATTTATACGATCATCTTGATAAAGACCAATTAGAGATTGACACAATTAACTTTTCTGGACCACGTTTTGCTGATGTTGACAACCGTTTAATGAGTTTGCAATTGGTCAAAAACGGAATGACCGATGCTGTAATGTTCGATCCGCAAGGAAATAATATTTTGCCAGCAGCAATTTTATATAAAAAAAACATATTGGCTTTGCGAGGAAGTTTTCGCCCTGTAACCAATGTTAATATCGATATGTATGAGCGTTCTTTAAAAATGTTTTTAAATGAAAGTAAAGTTGATGAAAAAAATACATTAGTAATTTTCGAAATTACTTTATCTAATCTGCGTTCTGAAGGAGAAATCGATGAACGCGATTTTATGGACAGAGCCGAATTGTTATGCACTCTTGGTCAAACAGTTATGATTTCTAATTTTCAAGAATATTACAAAGTAGTCGAATATTTCTCTGATTATACCAAAGCAAGAATGGGATTGGCAATGGGCGTAAATAACTTGATTGATATTTTTGACGAGAAATATTACCGTCACATGTCTGGCGGAATTCTTGAAGCTTTTGGTAAACTTTTCTATAGAGATTTAAAAGTTTTCTTATATCCAATGGAAGATGAAGATGGAAATGTTATTGATTCGCAAAACCTGAAAGTTCACCCTAGAATGAAAGAATTGTACAAATTTTTTGCCTACAACGGTAAAGTAATAGATATTGTAGATTATGACCGAAAAAATTTAAAAATATTTTCTCGTGAAGTATTAAAAATGATAAGTAAAAGCGAAGATGGTTGGGAAGAAATGTTACCAATTGGAATCGCTGAACTCATAAAAGAACATCATTTGTTTGGATTCGAAAAAAGTAATGCTTTGTTGGAACGAAATTAAAGTTTAAGATATTTGGGCGTGACCCAGAAGAAAAATCTGGATTATGCTTTCATTCCAATCTTTTGTTAACTGCAAAAAAAAAGCAATTTACAAAAGGATTTTCCCTTCACCTGAGGCTTAAATTGCGAACTGACGAAGTAATCACTCACGCTCTAACAATAATTTGAAAACATTATTTTATAAAAAACGTTGCAGAAATGAGACGTTTCTTTTAATTCATTTTTTAAAAAATCAGTTTCCTTTATTCGTATATTTGCACCAAATTAAAATTGAAATGATCGAAATAGGAAAATACAATACATTACAAATTCTTCGTGACACCAAAGTTGGAATTTTTTTAGGAAACCCAGAAAAAGATCCTGAAGGAATTCACGATATTTTATTGCCAAATAAATACGTTCCAAACGAATTCGAAATTGGAGAAGAATTAATAGTTTTTGTATATCTAGATCACGAAGAACGTCCAGTTGCCACAACTTTGGAGCCTTATATTTTATTGAACGAATTTGCACTTTTACGTGTTAATTATACCAATCAAGTTGGTGCTTTTATGGACTGGGGAATGGAAAAAGATATTCTAGTTCCGTTTAAAGAACAAGCTAGACCGATGGAAAAAGGCAAACGATATTTAGTTTATCTTTATCTTGACGAAAAAACCAATCGTTTAGTCGCATCAAGTAAAACCAATCAGTTTTTAAAAAACGATACTATTTCGGTTGAGAAAAACGAAGAAGTTGATTTGATAGTTTCGCATATTACAGAACTTGGAATTAATGTAATTATTAACGAAAAACACAAAGGTTTACTTTATAAAGATGAGGTTTATGACGACGCAATTCGAACTGGTGATAGAATGCGTGGTTACATAAAAACCATTCGACCTGATAATAAAATAGATGTTGCCTTACAAATTCAAGGTTATGAGAGTATAGAACCTAACGCCGAAAAAATTCTAGACGAACTTCGTGCAAGTAGAGGTTTCTTGCGACTTAACGACAATTCTGATCCAGAAGACATTAAAACCGTGTTGAAAATGAGTAAAAAAACTTTCAAAAAAGCAGTTGGTTCTTTGTACAGAGAAAAATTAATTGAAATAAAAGAAGACGGAATTTATTTAATAAATGAAAAATTTTCAGGTTTTTAAAACTCCTCCAGTAATCCATTTTTTAATCAATTCGTCATTGTAAGTGATATCTGCTATATAATATTTATTGCTTTTTATTGCTCTAGAAAAACGAATATCTTCTCTAATTACACCAGTTGATTCTATAAAATTTGAATGAATAAAATAAATATTTTCATTTTCTTTCAAAATATAGCCAACATGAAAATCTAAACCAATAAAATAGAGTCCATCTTTTTTTGTTTTGATGAAATGCTTTTTTAATTCTTCGTTGCTTATATTTTGTAAAAGTTCAATTTTTTTATATGCTTGAATTGTTTTTGCTTCGTTTTCTGGACTTTTTTGTGCCAATTTGTATCTATTTATTTTCAGACCAATATGTTTTAAAGTTGTTGAAACAAAATAACCACAAGCAATATTTCCTTCTTTAGGAATTTCAGTGTGACCTTCAAAACTCCATTTAGTACCAATCCAATAAGGAATAATATTTTTAATTAAAAAAGAAGTTAACTCTTTTCTAGATTCTTCAATAATTAAGTTTTTTTCTTTCTCAGTTTTCGTTTTTTTATATTTAGCATTTAAAATTAATCGATGTTTTAAAATTTCTTTTCTAGAACTATTGTAACTAATTAGGTTATCTTGCGCTAAACTAAAATTGAAAAACACTGAAATAATAAGGAATAATTTAATAAATATAACTGATTTCATTTGTTTGAATTTAATTAATAAACGCAAAATAATTTTTTATATTTCATAAGAAAACAAAAAATCCCAATCTTTATAAATTTTAGATTGGGATTTTTCTATTTATTTCTGTTCAGAAATAAACGATAACAAAAATAAAGCGTGATAATCATACTTTACAAAATTAAAATTATTCTAAAAAACTAACTGCAACTAATTTCTACTTTTAATTTTTTAGCAAAATGAGTTTTTGTCTTTAAATTTTATCAATAAAAGCTAAATCAATTCAATTTTAAAATATTTGCGTTACAGCCTAAGGTTATTCAAGTAATTTAAAGATTTTGGCTTAATTTTAAAGCTAAAAAGAATCTTTCCGTGAACCAAAGGGGCAATTATTTTATATTTTAAAATGATTTAAATTTTCTTGAAATACTGTTTCTATGGCTAATTTTACTTCAGTCGAAGTTTTTACTTTTTTATTACAACTTGTAAAATAAATTCCAAATGAAAGAGCGACAATAAAAAAAATCTTCTTCAAATATTCTTTTTTTAAGTTAATAAATCAGTGAATAAATTAATAATTTCCAATCAACATAAAAAATTGATTTTCAATAGATTAAAATTATATAAATATTAAATACAGCAATGTTAAAATTTCAAAAAGTTATGAACTTTAACTTTTCTTTACATTTTTAGTATGTAGGTTTCAAAATTCATTAACTCAAATAGCATTATTTTATGAAAATATAAATTATTAGATATTACAATACTTTCATTAAAAGAAAAAATGAATTAATTTTACAATATAAAAATTAATTTAAAATGATTGACTGGAAAGTAGCTAAAGAGTTCGAAGATATAACTTATAAAAAATGCAATGGTGTTGCCCGAATCGCATTCAATAGACCAAATGTTCGCAATGCGTTTCGACCAAAAACAACTTCAGAATTGTACCAAGCATTTTATGACGCACAAGAAGACACCACTATAGGTGTTGTTTTATTATCAGGCGAAGGTCCATCGGCCAAAGATGGAATTTGGTCTTTTTGCAGCGGTGGCGACCAAAACGCTCGCGGGCAACAAGGTTATGTAGGCGAAGATGGGCAACACAGATTAAACATTCTCGAAGTGCAAAGATTAATTAGATTTATGCCAAAAGTTGTTATTGCAGTCGTTCCAGGCTGGGCAGTTGGTGGCGGACACAGTTTGCACGTGGTTTGCGATTTGACATTAGCAAGTAAAGAAAATGCTATATTCAAGCAAACCGATGCAGATGTAACCAGTTTTGACGGTGGATATGGCTCGGCGTATTTAGCCAAAATGGTCGGTCAGAAAAAAGCCAGAGAGATATTTTTTTTAGGTAGAAATTATTCTGCACAGGAAGCTATGGATATGGGAATGGTAAATGCTGTAATTCCGCACGACGAGCTAGAAAATACTGCTTTTGAATGGGCACAAGAAATTTTGCAAAAATCGCCAACATCGATCAAAATGCTTAAGTTTGCAATGAATTTAACCGATGACGGAATGGTTGGACAACAAGTATTTGCTGGTGAAGCCACAAGACTAGCTTATATGACTGAGGAAGCCAAAGAAGGTAGAAATGCCTTTTTAGAAAAACGAAAGCCTAATTTTGGAGAAAATAAATGGTTACCTTAATTTTAATATTAGATTTGGAAATTTAGATATTAAATATTCGTAATCTAAAATCTAAAGTTTTAATTAAAATCTAATCTTGATAACTAAAATCAAATATTTAACAATGAAACACTGGATACAAGCTGCACGAGTTCGAACATTACCATTATCAGTTTCTGGAATTTTACTTGGCTGTTTTTACGCAATGTCACAAGGAATTTTCAATTGGAAAATTGTCATTTTTGCACTTTCTACAACTTTAGGTTTACAAGTTCTATCTAATTTTGCTAACGATTATGGCGACGGTATAAAAGGAACTGATAATGAGGACAGAGTTGGTCCAAAACGTGCCATTCAATCAGGTAATATTTCTCCATCGGCAATGCGGTATGCCATTTTTATAACAGCTTTTTTGACATTAGTTTCAGCAATGTTGTTAATTTATTGCTCTTTTAAAGGTAAATATTTAATTTATTCACTAGCTTTTTTTGTTTTAGGAATTCTTGCAATTGCATCAGCTATTTATTATACAGTAGGAAAAAATGCTTATGGATATCGTGGTTTAGGCGATTTGTTCGTGTTTATATTTTTTGGCTTAGTCAGCACTATGGGCATTTATTTTATGTTTTCTAAACAATTAGATTGGTTGTTATTTTTGCCAGCAACTGCAATCGGATTATTAAGCGTAGGTGTTTTGAATCTCAACAATATGCGAGATGAGGAATCTGACAGAAAATCTAATAAAAATACAATTGTTGTAAAAAACGGCTGTGCTTGGGCAAAAAAATATCATTTTTTCTTGATAATTGCTGCTATGATTTTGGTTATATTATTTGCAATAATTTTTGATTTCAGCTACCGAGACCAAAATCCGGAAGCTTTTAATTTTGATATATACTTTTTTTTAGTGGCTTATATACCATTAATAATGCACTTAAATCGTGTCTCTAAAAATACTGAAGCTAAATTATTAGACCCAGAATTAAAAAAATTAGCACTCAGTACATTTCTTCTTTCTGTGCTTTTATCACTTTCTTTGATTTATTTTTTATCAGATTTTTTAATTTTTAGTACCAATTAATTATTCATTTCTAGAAACGAATTTCAAGAAAGCATACAATTTAATCAAAAATTTACGTTAATATTTTTATTTCCTAAACTTATATTTCATAAAAATGAACAAAATAATTTGCCTCTTATTTTTAAATACAATTTTTTCATTTGCACAAACTGATTACAATAAACTAGACGAAAAAGGTTTGAAAAATGGTTTATGGAAAGGTTTTTTCGAAGAATCAAAAAGATTGCGTTACCAAGGTGCTTTCGACCACGGCAAAGAAACTGGAACTTTTAATTATTATGATGATACGAAAGAGTCTACAATAATAGGTGTTAGAGTTTTTGACGCCAAAGACAATTCAGTTTATACCACATTTTATGATCAAAAGAAAAATATAGTTAGCGAGGGAAAATCTATCAATAAACTCAAAGAAGGCAACTGGAAATATTATCACGAAGCATCAAAAGAATTAATGACTTTAGAGATTTACAAATTAGGAAAACTCGAAGGTCTAAGAACTGTTTATTACAAAAGCGGAACAATTGCAGAAGAAACCAATTATAAAAACGGTATAAAAGTTGGTATCTACAAAAAACTCACTGAAAAAGGAATCGTTCTAGAAACTGTTCCCTACAGAAATAACGAATATGACGGATTAGCTGTTTATAAAGATCCAGAAAATAACATTGTAGCACAAGGATTATTTAAAAATGGCAAAAAAGTCGGAATCTGGAAATTCTTTAAAGGTGGCAAATTCGATAGTCAAACCAACTTTAATCTACAAGGTAAAAAGTTTGCTAAAAAAGGTGATAAATAGTTTTTTTATTTTATTTGAAAAAATAAAATTATTTTGTTCTTTATTTTTCGAAGTATGAAACAGTTTATAAAAAATCTTCTTAAATTATCAAAACCTTTGAAGTATGTGTTCTATTTTTCAAATAACTCACAACTCACAAAAATTCCCAAAATTTCAATCCAATAATTTTTTCTACGTACATTTGTAACATTAAATTTTAAAAAAATGAAACGTGTTGTAGTTGGACTTTCTGGTGGTGTTGATTCTAGTGTTGCAGCCTATTTATTGCAAGAACAAGGCTATGAAGTCATTGGACTTTTTATGAAAAACTGGCACGATGACACAGTAACAATTTCTAACGAATGTCCATGGCTAGAAGACAGCAACGATGCACTTTTGGTAGCCGAAAAACTAGGAATTCCTTTCCAAACAGTCGATTTAAGCGAACAATATAAAGAAAAAATAGTCGATTATATGTTCGATGAATACGAGAAAGGCAGAACACCAAACCCTGATGTATTGTGCAATCGTGAAATAAAATTCGATGTGTTTATGAAAATTGCGCTTCAACTCGGAGCCGATTTTGTGGCAACAGGGCATTATTGTCGAAAAGGCGAAATTGAAATTGGTAATAAACCAGTTTATCAATTATTGACTGGCAAAGATGATAACAAAGATCAATCTTATTTTTTATGTCAATTATCACAAGAACAATTGTCAAAATCTTTGTTCCCGATTGGCGAATTGACCAAACCCGAGGTTAGAGAAATTGCTGCAAAACTAGATTTAATAACTGCTGATAAAAAAGATTCTCAAGGATTATGTTTCATTGGCAAAGTAAGATTACCAGAATTTTTGCAACAAAAATTACAACCAAAAAAAGGACTAATTATCGAAATCAATAACGACGATATTGTTTACAAGCAATCCATTCCAACATTCGATTCCATCGAAGAAAAACTGAAATTCGAATCTAAAAACATCGATTATGATCAAACAATGGGCAAAATTGTTGGCAAACACCAAGGCGCACATTATTTTACAAATGGACAACGAAAAGGTTTAAATGTGGGTGGCACCAAAGAAGGATTATTTGTTTTGCAAACCAATGTTACAACCAACACAATATATACAGGTCAAGGTTCAAACCACAACGGATTATTTAAAAAAGCATTGTATATTTCTAAAAATGAAGTTCATTTTATCCGAGAAGATTTAGCTTTAAAATCTGGAGAAACAATGCAAGTTATGGCAAGAATTCGTTACCGTCAGCCTTTACAAATAGCCACATTACATCAATTCGAAAACGGAATGTTTGTTGATTTTCAAGAGCCGCAGTCAGCAATAACCGAAGGACAATTCGTTGCTTTTTATATTGATGATGAGTTAATTGGGTCGGGTGTAATATCATAAAAAGAAAAAATTTAACTATCGTTTTTATTTTTTTAAAAAAGTTATAGTTACTTTTAATATATTATAAATCAAAAAAGTAATTCATTATCAATCTAAAAATCGAATCAAAATGAAAAATCTATTATTCTTAGCGGTATTAATTTCAAGCTTGAATGTGTTTTCTCAAGACGAAGATGCAATTATTTATTTTACTAATAAACCCAACTCGGCCGCTTTTTTTGCAAATCCGAATATTGAACTTTCTGCTCGATCTCTAGCAAGACGAACAGCTCAAAACATACCATTAATTATAAATGATGCGCCAATAAATCAGCAATATATAACCAATATTGAAGCTGCAAATGGAATCACGGTGCTTGCTAAATCCAAATGGCTAAATTGTGTTTATGTTCGAGGTTTACAAACTGATATTGCTGCTTTAAGTAGTTTAACTTTCGTGCAAAACATTAAATTTTTAAATGCATCAATTAACAACAGATCAAATAATCCAATAGAAGAAAAATTTGTTAAATCCCAACCAAGTATAGACACAAATCCTATACAACAACCAAATGCGATTTTTAATTATGGCAATTCTTTCAATCAAATACATCAAATGAATGGCGAGATTTTGCACCAACAAAATTTTACAGGAACAGGCAAGGTTATTGCAGTTCTTGATTCTGGTTTTCCTGGTGTAGATACAGCTCAGCCATTCCAAAGACTAATAAATAACAATCAAATTCTTGGAGGTTATGATTTTGTGAATGACAATAACGATTATTTTTCTGGAGATTCTCACGGAACATTCGTTTTGTCTTGCATGGGCGGTTATACTGATGGTCAATTAGTAGGTACAGCACCCGATGCAAAATATTATTTGTACCAAACCGAAGACAATGAATCTGTTGCGCCTTACGATGAAAATCCTGTCGAAGAAGTCTATTGGGTTGAAGCTGCCGAAGAAGCAGATAGAGTAGGAGCTGATGTTATTACATCGTCTCTCGGATATTTTAGATATACAAATACTAATTATAGCCACACTTATTCAGACATGATAGGCGATAAAAACTTCGCATCCAAAGGTTTGAATGTTGCTTTTTCTAAAGGAATTATTTGTGTTGTTTCAGCAGGAAATTCTGGTGGAGATTCAGAACCTCATGTTGGAATTCCTGCCGAAGCCACTAAAGCACTTGCTATCGGTTCAGTACAAGCCAATAGAATTCGTTCGGGTTTCAGTTCGATAGGACCAAGTTTTGACGGTAGAATCAAACCAGATTTAATGGCGCAAGGTTCCAATTCAGTTCTTTCTTATCCTGATGGAACAATAGGTACAAATAGCGGAACATCATTTGCTGGACCAATTTTCGCAGGAATGATTACCAGTTTTTGGCAAGCCGTTCCGACATTGACCAACCAACAAGTTATAGATTTGGTTCGTCAATCTGCCGATAAATTTGCAACTCCAAACAACCAATATGGTTATGGAATTCCGAATTTTCAGTTGGCCTTAGCCAATGCGACATTATCTTCACAAAGTTTTTCAAATGACAATAAACTTTTTGCAATAGCACCAAATCCAACCAATAATTCTATAGAAATTTTGATTCCAACAAATTTTAATAATGCAACTATTAGTTTATTTAATGGTTTAGGACAAAAAGTTTTTAATACAAAAATATCAAAAAATGATTCTCAATTATCTTTAGTTGATTTAAGTTCAGGTATTTATTTGTATAAAATCGAATCTGATAATTACTCTCAAACTGGCAAAATCATAAAGAATTAGTTTTATTAGCAGAACAACAATTCGTTTTTTTACAGTACTTGTCCCGCTATTTGCAGTAGTTTTTGTCTCGTCGAAAAAACGAGACAAAAAGCTACTTGCGACTATCGGGTCTAGATTAGAACATTTTGTTTTCTTTCAAATTTTTCTATTTTTTTTAATAACTAGAATTTTAATTTCAAAAAACAACTTCAAAAATCAAAAAAAGAAAATTGTGAATTAGCGGTAAAAAACAATTCATTAATAAAGCAATAAATTAAAATTCTCTTTAAATTTGCACAACTTGTCAAATCAATAAATGAATAAAATTACAAAACTTTTCAATATAAAATATCCAATAATTCAAGGCGGAATGATTTGGAATTCTGGTTACAAACTAGCTTCTGCAGTTAGTAATTCTGGAGGTTTAGGTCTAATTGGCGCAGGTTCAATGTATCCAGAAATTTTGAGAGAACACATTCAAAAATGCAAATTAGCAACCAACAAACCATTTGGTGTAAACGTGCCAATGTTGTATCCAAACATCGAAGAAATAATGCAAATTATTTTAGAAGAAGGTGTAAAAATTGTTTTTACATCAGCCGGAAATCCTAAAACTTGGACAAAATTTCTTAAAGACAACAATATTACTGTCGTGCACGTTGTAAGTAGCACGAAGTTTGCATTAAAAGCTCAAGATGCAGGAGTAGATGCAGTTGTCGCTGAAGGATTTGAAGCTGGCGGACACAATGGTCGAGAAGAAACAACAACTTTTACTTTAATCCCAATGGTTAAAGAAAAAATAAATATTCCATTAATTGCAGCTGGCGGAATAGCATCAGGACAAGGAATGTTAGCAGCAATGACTTTGGGTGCCGATGGTGTACAATTGGGTTCTAGATTTGCTGCGAGTTTAGAAAGTTCGTCTCACGAAAATTTCAAACGCACAATTATTGAAAGTAACGAAGGAGATACAGTTTTGACATTAAAAGAGTTAGCCCCTGTTCGTTTGATAAAAAATAAATTCTATAATGATGTCCAAGAGTTATATGCCAAATGTCCAACCAAAGAAGATTTAGAAAATTTGTTAGGAAAACGTCGTTCTAAACGTGGTATGTTCGAAGGTGATTTAATCGAAGGCGAACTCGAAATAGGACAAATTGCAGGATTAATTCACAAAATTCTTCCTGTAGAAAAAATTATTAAAAACCTCATTCAAGAATTTGAAACTGCAAAAACAGCAGTATCTAAAATTGAATTTTAAAACATAAAAATGAATTTAAAAAACATAATTTTAATAGTAGTATTATTTTTTGGTTTGCAAAGTTTTAGTCAACTATATAGATTTAAAACATCATCGGTGTCTATTTCTAGTAAATTAGCTTCAGGTAAATGGGACAAATGGTCAAAAGACAAAGAAGCAAAATTGGTAATAAGTTTAGATTCTCAAAAAGATAGAATTATTATTTATTCAGAAATTTTGCAATTATTCGACATCATCGAATATATTGATGAGGTTGTAACTCCAACTGATAATACCGTTTCATTTGTTTGTAAAAGCAACGATGGCGAAAACTGTACAATTTCTATTATTACCAGAAAAAATCAGAATAATAGAATGCAATTATATATTAATTTCGATGATTTGATTTTGAATTATAATATCGAGAATATGAAAAAATAAATTTTAATTTCTTAAAATTTATTCTCTACCTCTGCAGCTTTCAACATTAAATAATGCAAATCAGTGTTTTTCATAAACGGTTTTAGCATTTCACTTCCAGGACCAAACATTGCTAGTTCAACATGATCTGCTGTGTGTTCCATAGATATCCAACCTACTGATGTGTTTTTGGTTTGCATATCTGCCAATTCTTGATAAGGCAATTTTTTGTAATTATACAATCCTTCTTCTACTTTCAAACCAGTATAATATCCCATCAAAATTTTAGCATCTACTTCAGAAATTGCTTTTCCATTTCCAAATTCAATAATTTCACGAATTTGCGATGGCGAAGTATCATAATGAATCGAATTTAAAATTCTTTCATTCGAATATTTATAATTTTGCAAGCTATCAAAATTTTCATCGGCTTTTTTACCGTAAATAATTCCTGGATTTCCGTTTCCGTGATCAGTAGTTATTATCACTAATGTTTCTTTATCTTTTGCTGCAAAATCTATAGCAATTTTTATAGCATCGTCAAAGGCAACTTGGTCGTATAGTAATCCACCAATATCGTTAGAATGTGCAGCCCAATCGACTTTTCCACCTTCGACTTGTAGAACGAATCCTTTTGGATTATTTTTCATTTTATCTATTGCTTTTTGAGTCATTTCTGCAAGACTTGGCAATGATTTTTTTAAAGACTCATCGTTCTGCCTGTCTAATTCAAATGGTAATGCTTCTTCTAAACCAAAAACCCCCAAAATAGGTTTAGAGCTATTTGCATCAAGCATTTCGTCTCTATTTTTTACAATCTGATAACCTTTTTTAGCAAAATCCGCAAATAAATCTCGTTTGTCTTTTCTCTTGGAAGCATCAAAATATTCAATTCCAGCTCCCATCATCACATCAAAATTGATGTCTAAATATTTTTCTGCAATTTCTTCTTGTCCTTTTCTTGATTTGCTATTTACACAAAATCCTGATGGTGTTGCGTGCGTTATAGGAACAGTCGTAACACAACCAGCCATTTTTCCTACTTTTTTGAATTTTTGCCAAATTGGTAAATATTCTTCTCCATTTACGCCGACACATATTGATCCGTTATTGACTTTAAATCCAGTTCCCCAAGCCGAACTTCCTGCTGCCGAATCGGTTACGATAGAATTAGCCGATGAAGTATCCATCAATGCTCGTGAAACTACGTTGTCCTTATATAGTTGAATCCATTTCGAACTTCGACCTAATTTGCGATTAATATACAAATCAGCCATGTTTAGAGTTCCAGAACTCATTCCGTCGCTAACCAAAAAAATAATATTTTTGGCTTTTTTGTTTTTCTTAAAAGTATCAAAATCAACCTCTTGTGCTACACCTTGAAAAGGATTTAAAATAGTTGAACCAATAGCTGCAAGCGAACCGTTTCTGAAAAATTTCCTTCTATCCATTACTGTTTTAATATTTTTTGCAAATATAAGAAATACACATAAAATTATAGTTAGAAAATAGTTATATTTAAACGAGAAGTTTTTAATTATACAAATTATTTTATGTTTTTTAGGAATTGACAGAATAAATCCAAAGCTATCTTTTCATTGCAAAATGCGATTTAAATTCCTTTTGTTCGCCGTTTTCTTCATAAGTTACCGTAAACCAATAATCATCTGATGGCATAAGTTGTCCATTATATGTCCCGTCCCAGCCAATTTCTTCAGGAATAACTTGTTTTAATAATTTTCCGTATTTATCAAATATATAAACCTTGGCATTTGGTTGGTCTTTTATTCCACGAATATTCCAAGTATCATTAAAATTATCGCTATTTGGTGTAAAATATCGAACATAATCTAAAACAATTACATTCAAATAAAAAGTGGCACAACCATTTTTATCAATAACGGCTATCTGATGTGTTCCAGGTTCAACATTTTCGAATAAATTGCTGATTTGAATGTCATTATCATCCAATTGATAAACATAATTTCCAAGTCCAGTTGCAATTGTTAAAACATTAAGATTTTCTGTAAAAGAATATTCAACTCTTGCAGTTGCTAGAGCAGGTTCAGACTTTGTAACAACAATTTTCTTTGGAATAGATTTACAATTCGGATAAGCAATTTGAGTGGCAGTCACAGTATAGTCTCCAGCTTCTTGAACTTCTAGAATAGAATCGTATTCTCCAAAAATTGATGTTGTTTCTGAATTCAGAAACCATTCGAAAGTATGTGATGCATCACTCAATTCGCTATTAATTGTGTATGTCGATAATAATTCGCCACTGGTTTGATCTTTACAAATGAAACCATCTTTTGGATTGGTTTCTGGAAGTAAATTAACTTTTAAAACAATATTTATTTGTGAAGCACATTTTTTTGGAACAACATTACTAGTTGTGTTTATAACATTTGCAATAATCGTTTGGGGATTTGTAATGTTCTTATATGCTGATTGATTCAATTCAATATTATTATTCAAATCGTTTTGGTTTGCATAATAATTTATTGAATAATTAACACCAGATTGAGTTCCTAAAATTATAGCATTTAAATCAGATAATTTGAATTTTGTAAAACCGTCGTTATCGATATCGGTATCACAAACAAAAGTCAAATTAGCATTTGGTTGTGTTGCAATCGTCGTAGTTTCTGCCACTAATTGCAATACAGCAGTGTTTCGACAACCAGTTAAATTGTTTTTCACACTCGCATAAATGATTTTTGAATTACTTAAATAGGTTGTTGGTAAAACATTCAAACCTATTTTCGCATCTGCTTGAAGCAAATGAAAAGTTACTGAAAAGTAATTTGGATTTTGTCCTGCTAAAACATCAATTTTTCTAGAATTCAAATTAAAAGTTGCTTGAATAGTTCCAGCATTTATGCAACTGTATAAGTTGGGCATTGTTCCGGCTAATGGTAAAGGGTTTACTTGCAATTTTTGTTCTATGACAATTGCACAGGTTTGTAAAGTTGTAATTGTATTAGATAAGATTCTAATCCATACACTTCCAGTTGAGCTAAAGTAAGAACCAAAACCAGTTATTTGGTTTGCTATAATGTTATTTTCTGCATCTGGTTTTGTTGGAAAATAGGTTAGTATATAACTTGAATTACCATTTCTAATAAAAGTTTCGTTAGCAGCTAAATTAAAATTTTCTTTTAAATCTCCTGATAATAAATCGTCGCATAATTGAATTATTTGTGGGTTTAATCTTGGCGTTGGAATTGGCACAATCAATAATTTTTGTTCAATAATAACTGCACAACCAATCAAAGAATTTGGCACATTGGAAACCACTCGAATCCAAACCGAATTGTTAATTCCAGAAATTGGAAATGCACCAAGTTGTGCAATTGGAATAGCATTTGTGCCAGCATTTGCAAAAGCAGAAGTTGTGTGATACGTCATAATATCGGTTGTATTTCCGTTTCTAATAAAAGTTTCGTTTCTGTTAATGTCGAAATTTTCAGACAAAACGGTTGCCGTTGTATTGTCACAAATTTCGATAATCGTAGGATTAAGATTAGGCGTTGGAATTGGAACAATCAATAATTTTTGTTCAATAACAATGGCGCAATTTGTCAATGTTGTTGCTGTATTTGATGCAACACGAATCCAAACCGAATTGTTTATTCCAGAAACTAAATAAGCACCAAGTTGTGCAACAGAAATTGCATTTGTTCCAGCATTTGCGAATGCCGAAGTGGTGTGATAAGAAACAATATTGGTTGCATTTCCGTTGCGAATAAAGTTTTCGTTTGTAGTTAAATTAAAATTTTCTGACAAAACTGCTGGTGTTGTATTATCGCAAATTTCGATAGTTGTAGGATTTAAGTTTGGATTAGCCAATGGAATTATTTGTACAGTAATCGATTTGACAGAATAACAGCCATTCGAATCTTGAAAACGAATCCAGTAAACTTGATTTGGAATTGTTTGTAAATAATTGGTACTCGAAATTGCGCTAGTTCCGGTATTTGCATTAGGTTCGGTTAAATAACTTGTAATTGTAAAAGATGTTATTAAAGGCACAGACATTGATTGAAAATAGTCTGATAAATTTACAGTTTCTTGATTGTTTCTATCAAAATCGCAAACTTCTTTTTGGACATCAACTAAAATGATTGGTGCGGGATTTAAAAAATTTATTTTTTTAACTATTGGGCAACCAGTCAATATATTAGTCAATCGTGCAAAAATATCAGTAGAAAAATTTGTAAAAGTATAAGTCAACGGATTTGGAATTAATCCAACTGCTGTTCCGGTATTTGCATCGGCTAAGGAATTATAAAACTGCAAATTAACCTCAATTAAAGTTAATGGCGCAATATATCCTAGAACTATTTGTTGTAAATTTAAGGTTTCTGTTCCATCATTATTGTTGTCGCATAAAGTTTCACTTATAGGAAAAACATAATTTTCATAAAATGCATTTAAAGTAATTCTCGCCCAACTGTCGCAATTGGTAGCTGGTTTTGACAACCGAACATAAATAAATTGTCCGTTTGTTAGATTTGGATAATTAATAGAATTTGTAATTGCATTTGAATTAGCTTGTAAATCAGCAAAAGTTGCAAAATATTGAAAACTTACACCAACTTCATTTGTAATTAATGTGTTTGCATCGGTTAAATTAAAAATTTCTAAACCATTATTGTTGGCATCGCATTTTAAAAGTGATACATCGCTAGAAATTAATATAATATTTGGCTTTTTACGTAAAATAACCTCTCGAATTTTTGAACAATTATTTGCATTTGTACCTTTTACAAATATTGATTTAGGAAAACTTGATAAAGGAACAGCATAATTAATCAAGTTTGTAATAGGATTTGAATTTAAAACCGCATCAGCATTTGAATTAAAATATCCGAAAGTAAATGGTGATGGATTAAAAACCACAACTGAACTTAATGTATTCAAATCTATGGAATAAACACCGTCAATGTTATCGTCACAAATAAAAACTTCTCCATCAAGAAATTTTGGTAATTGATAGATTTGAAGTTCGATGCGTTTAATTGTGAAACAATTGGTTATTTTATCTACAAATTTTACATAAACATAAGATGTTTGGTCAGTTAAAACAGTAAAAGCAGTCGGATTTAAAATTATATTTGCAACAGTTGCTAGAATATCGGTGTGATATGTTATATTGTAATTTAATGGATTTACAATCATTCCTACTGTTCCGGTTCTTTGAATTATGCTTGTTAAATCAAAAATTCCTTCGAGTGTATTGCTTAATGAAATATCGCAGGTGAAAATCTGAGCATCGAAAGCATCTATCAATAATTCACGCTCAAATATAATCGAAGCAATTGAGTAGCATTGCGTAATGTTATTTATAACTTTTACGAATATTGGAACAGCCAGATTATTGGCTGCAAATGTCATATTATAACTTGCCGATTGTTGGTTCGAACCCGAAATGGCATTCGCCACTGAAAAATAATATTGAAAAGTGTGTCCCAGTGGAATTGGAATAACATTAGATTGATAGAGATTCAAATTAATTGTTTCTAAATTATCTGATAAATTATCACAAATTTTGGGTTGAATATTATTAACAACTGGACTTTGAGTAAAATTAATGACATAATCTTTAATTTTTGAACACGCTGCATTGGCACTTGTTAAAATTTTTATCCAAACGGTTGTGTTATTTGCTAAAACATAATTAGCAGGAATTGTAGGTGTTCCAGCAATTGCATCGGCTTGCGAAAGAAAATATTCGAAGTTATATAAAAAAGACGATGGAACAACTTGAGTGTTGAAAATATTAAAATTGGCAATGGTTTCTAGATTGTCATTTTGATAATCGCATATTTTTAATGGATTATTCAAAACAGGCAACACGACCGATTGCATTTGTAACTTGATTTCGACTACTCTAAAACAACCCGTAACTGTATTTTGCAAATACAACCAAATAGAATTGTTAGGAGAAAATGGCAAAAAAGCATTAAGATTATATTCATAAGTATCCCAATTTGGTAGAATTTTAAAAGCAAAATCATTAGCTAAAGCAGCAGCTTCTGTGGTGTAAAGTTGTGCATTGATTGGGTCGGTATTCAAGCTACTTATTATTGATGCAACATAATTATTAAGATTAGAAAGTACAACTTTGTCGTCATTATCAACATCACAAACCAATAATGGCGCAACCGAATTGATAAGAACAGAACCTGCAAAACTAAACGTAATTTCTTGAATTGTCGGACAAGCCAAAGGAAATAAAATTGGATTTTCGATAATTCGAATATAAACAGATGTAGTTGGAGTTACATTATAATTTACTGTATTTGTAATTATTGCACTATTGTCGTAAGCACCATTTAATGTCGAATGTAATGAAAAAGTAGATGTCGGATAACTAAATGCAATATTGTTTATCAAAGTTTGCAAATTCGGGAAAGGTTGAGATCCAAACGGTGCAATATCGCAGATTTTTTCATCGATTGGTGGTTGAATTATAAATGGGTTTAGCTTAAAAACTAATTGATAATCGGTATCGCAACCATAAGACGAAACTCTTATGTAAACAGTATCTTCGATCGGGACTGCACTAAAATCTAAAGTGAAATTAAATGGTGCAACTATCGCATTAGTATTGTTGTCATAATCTAGTTGTGTCGGATAACAAGTAATTGTTTCACCAGGATTTAATAATTGAATTTCTTGAATATATGGCGAAGTCGGGCCTAAATTAATAGTTTCTTGTAAATCGTTGTTCACATCGCACAATTCTTTAGTGATGATTTGTAACGGTTTTTTATATTTAACTGGAATAACCAAGCGTTTTATTCCTGGATTATTACTGGCGTCTAGATATCTGACCCAAATTAATGAAAATAATGGCGTAGGAACAAAATTAGCAACTTGAGCAGCCGATAATTGAACTAATGGGTCTTGAGTTTGAGCACCTGCAAGTGTTGTATAATATCCAGTTGGAGTAGGCACTGGAGCTGCTGGCAAAATAACAACATTAAACAAAGCTTCTAAATTGAAACTCGGAATTTGGTCGCCAATATTCAAACAAGCTGCAAATCCTGCACCACCAAAACCGCCATTTCCGCCACTTCCACCATCGCTACCATTGCCAGTTGGCACACAAATTGTGATGTTAACAGTTTGAATCGTAAGGCAATACCCTGGAAGTTCTTCTTTAATGTAAATCGTCGAAAATGCTGGTGCTGGTTGAATGGCAAGATTGTATGAAGACGGATTTGGTATTTGTATATTATTTTGAGCATTGAACAAACTTGTATGATAGGTATAAGTCGGATTTACAAAAGGAATATTCAAATTGGTAACTACAATTGCAGTTAAATTGGCTACTACAATTCCATCAAAATTTGGGTCAGGAATGCAAAAAGTTGGAATTAAATCTGAAACTAAATTAGGCAAAATTGTGATTGTCAATTTAGAAACGCTAAAACAAGCTGGATTCAATAAATTATAAACCCGAATATAAACATCAAAAAAACCTGGCGGTGCAGAAACGGGAACACTAGTTATGGTATTTGTGCCACCAAGATTAGCGTTTATAGGGTTTTGATAATAGCCAATTCCCATTGTCGATGGATTTAACCCAATAATTTGATTGGTTAATGTCGATAAATTTACAGTTTCGGTGCCATCATTTCCTGCATCGCAAATATCAAGATTTTGGTCAGCAATAACTGGTGTTTGAAATAAATTTAAGGTAATTTTTCCAGTAACAAAACAAATTCCAATTTCTTCACGATAGTAAAAAATTTGCGTTGCACTTGTCATTGTGTAGTTATTCATTCCAGTCAATGGTATTGCTAATGGTGATCCAGCATTGGCTTCGTTTTGCGTATTATAAATTGTTTTAGTAGTTCCAAGTAAATCGGTTGGATCAAGTAACAAAGCTTCGACATCGATACCAGATTGGTCTGGGAATGGTGGCGCAAGATCACAATATTTTTCAATAATATTTGGTGCAATTGGATAATTTAAATCAAACTCTATATCAATTTGACTTTGAATTTCAAGTGGTGTGCAGGTATTGTATTTTACTTTTACGGTATAAAATGTGTTAATGGTTGGAATAACTTCAATTGGATTGATATTTCCAATTGGATTTCCAAGATTATCAAACCAAGTTACAACAGTTGTACTTGAACCACTTGGTGTAAATCGATAGGCTTCATCTGTTGCAGACCAAACGCCGGTATCTCTGAGTGGTGCAGGAATTCCCATAGTTCCATCACTGTTATTCAATCCAATCAAAGAATTAACTACGCCACCGTTGGCACTAGAATTTCCTGTGCAAGTAATTGGTTTGTCTTTTACATAAATTTCAATAACATTGGTAGTTTCATATAAAACAACTTGAAATGTAGATTTTGTTAAGTTTATTGGGTCTAATGTATTGGAACAACCAAAATGATTTACTAAATTATAGTTAATAATCATTTGCCTAAACGGAGCAACACCTGTTGTGTAATGGGTAATTGTTCCGCAATTATCGCCTGGCAAACAGCCCAAAGCACCAACAGAAACCAAGTAATCTTGAAATCCTGCAAAAATGGCATTTTTAATCAATGAAGGACTTGGAATGGCATTGTTTATAGATGAAAATCCGCCTTCAATAATCGAACTGTTGTATCCAAAACGAACGATTCCGTTATCGGCAACATTTAAAGTTGAGTAATTGTTTCCATAAAAACAAAACGGGAAACCTATGGGAATATTTGACGACCAAGTATCATCAGCCGAGATAGTTATTGGTGTTCCTGCATTATATAAACCAATTGGTGAGTAAGCAATTGGTAATACAGAATAATTTGTTGCATTTTGAATTACAGGAAAAGTGGCTGTTAAAAGCACTTTTTTTGGTGGAACAAAATTATAATTACAATCAATATTTATTTGAGGCGCTGGTGTTGCAATGTTATTATTGCCATTTTGATCAGAAATAGAAACAGTTTGAGAGTTGCTTATTAAAGATAGGAAAAATAAAAAGAAAGCAAAAATTGTAGTAGTTTTTTTATTCATTATTACGATTTTGATTGATTGAAACAAATGTATAATAAAAAGTTAAAACATTGATTAATAGTCGATGATTGGCTGTTTTAAACGATAAAGTGATTTTTAATAAAAACAAAAAACTCCTAAAAAATAATCTTAGGAGTTTTAAAAAAATTATTCTGTTTTAGAATATTGTTGATTTTTAAAATCAATAAATTATATAACTTACTGGTGTTTTTTGTCATTTCGACGTAGGAGAAATCTCATAACGTGAGCAATTAATGTGATTTCTCCTTCGTCGAAATGACAAAAAATTACAAATTAAATAAAATCTACAAAATTATAAAACTCAATTAAAAAAATTATTCTTCTAACAAAATCTGATTTCTTAATAAATCTTGAAAATCTTCGCGTTCGCGAATAAGATGTCCTTTGCCATTTTTCCATAAAACTTCGGCTGGTTTGTAGCGTGAATTATAGTTTGACGCCATCGAGAAACAATAAGCTCCAGCATTGCGAAAACACAAAACATCGCCTTCTGTTATTTCGGCAATTCGACGGTTTTGAGCAAAAGTATCAGTTTCGCAAATGTATCCAACAACAGTATAAAATCGTTCTTTGCCTTTGGGTTTAGTTATATTTTCTATGTGATGTTGAGAACCATACAGCATTGGACGAATTAAATGATTAAAACCCGAATCGACACCAGCAAAAACTGTAGATGTTGTTTGTTTTACAACGTTCACAGTTGCTAAAAAATATCCAGCTTCGCTAACCAAAAACTTCCCTGGTTCGAATGCCAATGTCAAATCTCGACCATATTCTTTCTCGAATTGGTTGAAACGTTTTGAGAGTTTTTTACCTAATTCTTCAATATCTGTTTCGATATCGTCTTTTTTGTAAGGCACTTTAAAACCTGAACCAAAATCTAGAAAATCTAATTCTTTAAAGTTTTTGGCGGCATCGAATAAAATTTCGGCAGCATACAAGAAAACTTCAATATCAAGTATGTCAGAACCTGTGTGCATGTGAACGCCGTTAATATGCATTCCTGTGTTTTCGACAATTCTCAAAATATGTGGCATTTGATGAATCGATATTCCAAATTTTGAATCAATATGTCCAACCGAAATATTGGCGTTTCCACCAGCCATAACATGCGGATTTAATCGAATACAAACAGGAATACGCGGATATTTTGCACCAAATTGCTCTAATATTGATAAGTTATCTATATTTACTTGAATGTTTCCATAACCAATTGCTTGCTCAATTTCTTCAATTGATACTCCGTTTGGTGTAAAAATAATTTGTTCTGGAGCAAAACCAGCATACAAACCCAATTGTACTTCTTGAACAGAAACAGTATCGAGATTGGCACCAATATTTTTCATTAACTGCAAAATACTTATATTTGACAAAGCTTTGCAGGCATAATTTAACCTTAATCTTTGGACTTTCGAAAAAGCATTGTTTAATCGATTGAATTGAAATTCGATTTTCGAAGCATCATATACATATAAAGGTGTTTCGAATTCATTGCCAAGTTGGAGTAAATCTTTTGCTAACATTTTATTATTTTTTAGCAAAAGTAGTTGTTAAATTTATTTATAGCAAGATAATTTATTTTTATAACAAATTGTTATAAAAATGTGTTTTTATAGATTTAATGCTTTAGAATGAATTTTAAAGTAAAATAAAAATTTGATTGAATTGGAATTTCAGCCCTGATTGCTTCGCCAGTTCGCACTTGCAGGCTCGAATGAAGGGAAAAACGTTTTTTAAATTGCCAAGGATTAAACAGTGGCAATTTAAAAAACTTTTGGAATGATAGCAGGAAATAGCTCCTGAAAAAACTATTGAAATTTATACCTTGTATATTAATGATTTTTTATATTTTTGCAATTCTATTAAATAAACTAGTTCTATGGACATTCACGAATATCAAGGAAAAGAAATATTGGCCGGCTATGGCGTAAGAATTCAAAGGGGTTATGTAGCTAATAATCCGCAAGAAGCGGTTGCAGCTGCCAAGCAATTGACTGCCGAAACTGGAACAGGTTGGCACGTAATAAAAGCTCAAGTTCACGCTGGAGGTCGTGGTAAAGGTGGTGGAGTAAAATTGGCAAAAAACTTGCAACAAGTCGAAGAAATCGCTGAGCAAATTATTGGAATGCAATTGATTACACCTCAAACTCCGCCAGAAGGTAAAAAAGTTCATAAAGTTTTGGTTGCCGAAGATGTTTATAATCCTGGTGAATTTGAAATCGAAGAATTTTATATGTCAGTTTTATTAAATAGAGGTCGTGCACGTAACATGATTATGTATTCTACTGAAGGTGGAATGGATATTGAAGAGGTTGCTGAGCATACACCACATTTAATTTTTACTGAAGAAATTGATCCAAATGTAGGATTGCAAGGTTTTCAAGCTCGAAGAATTGCTTTTAATTTAGGATTGTCTGGAAATGCTTTCAAAGAAATGGTTGCATTTGTAGGTTCATTATATAACGCATTTGTTGGTTCTGACGCTTCGATGTTCGAAATTAATCCAGTTTTAAAAACGTCAGATAATAGAATAATTGCTGTCGATGCTAAAGTAAATCTTGATGATAACTCGTTGTTTCGTCACCCGAAATTAGCAGAATATAGAGACGTTCGTGAAGAAAGAGAAATCGAAGTAGAAGCAAAAGCTGCAGGTTTAAATTATGTTGATCTTGATGGAACTGTTGGTTGCATGGTTAACGGTGCAGGTTTGGCTATGGCAACGATGGATTTAATAAAATATGCAGGTTTTGAACCCGCTAACTTCTTGGATGTTGGTGGAACTGCCGATGCTAAACGTGTAGAATTGGCTTTCAGAATTATCTTGAAAGATCCAAATGTAAAAGCAATTTTAATCAATATTTTTGGTGGAATTGTACGTTGCGACCGTGTTGCACAAGGTGTTGTTGATGCTTACAAAAATATGGGCGATGCTATTAAAGTACCAATTATTGTTCGTTTGCAAGGTACAAATGCCGAAATTGCTAAAGAATTGATTGATAATTCTGGAATGCCAATTTTGAGTGCTGTTGAGTTTCAAGAAGCTGCAGATCAAGTACAAGCTGCTTTGTCATAAGTTTTTATAATATTATTTAAAAAAAACCTGAATCTTTAATTAATTCAGGTTTTTTTATGAAATTAAATTATTCAAAATTTCAACCAATTTTTTCAAATCACTAGTTTTATGATTTGCCGTAATTACAATTCGGTTCAATTCGCCAGCATCGTTTGGATAGGGAAAATTTGTGATAATAATTTTGTTTTCTTTTAGAGTTTGATAAATATTATCGATTTTTGGATACAATAACGGATATGAAACATCAAAATCTATCAAGTTGCTTTTATTTAAATTAGTATCAATAAATTTTAAATTATCGAGTAATTTTAGTTGCTGTTTTCCGAAAATATTTTTGGATTTTGATATACTTTGAACAAACGCTGGATTCATTCCTGCAGCCGAAGCATAAGAATTATTTAGTTTTATTTGATTGATAAATTCTAAATCGCTACCAATCATTCCGCCAGTCAAACCCATTGCTTTTCCTAAAGAAGCAACCATTATTTTTCGTTTAATATTTGGATAATTAATATCCGAAAAAATGCCACAACCTTTCTTACCAACAATTCCTAACGAATGCGATTCGTCTACTACCAAAGTAATTTTCTTGTTACTTGGAACTAAATCTATAACAGACAAATCAATAGGTTTTATGCAAAACGACGGAACGGAATCTGTAAGAATTGTGATTTTTTCGATTTTATTATCCAATAATCTAGGATTTGGTTTTCCGTTCACAAAAATCGGTAAACTCTTATTGGCTTTAATTGCATTATGCAAATTAGGAAAATGAAAAAAACAATCTGTTTGAATTTCTAAATTATCAATGACTAATTTACCAGCTAGCATTCCAGAAGAAATTGTCAATGCAGCTTCTGATTTTATAAAATTAGCTAGAAACTTTTCGCCAGAATCATAAGCCAAAAGTTGAATATTAGTATTTCGAGAACTTCCGTAGGCTGTTCCCCATTTTTTTAAATTACGAATCAAGATTTTCTGAAAATCTTTGTTGGTAGGCAATCCCAAATAGGCCGTTCCTCCAAAATATAGAAATGACTCTTTATCGATGGTTATTTTTCTATCTGGAAATTGGTTTACTATCATTTACTCTTTTTAAAATGGGCTATATTTTGATGATATTTGCTTGATTAGTCAATTCGTCAATACTAAATTTTGTCTCATCGAGCGCAGTCGAGATGCTAGAATTGTTTTCGATTGTGCTCAAACTATTAGTAATATTCTAAACTTTATGACAAAATTTATAGCAAAGTAACTCCTGTTCCATTCAATTCAGAATAAGAGATTATACCGTTTTTAATAGTTACACCAGTTGCAATATCGTTTTTTAGAAGTAAAGCTCCGTCCATATCGACATAATCAAGCAATGGCAACAAATGAGCAATTGCCGAAATACCAACTGTCGATTCGGTCATACAGCCCACCATTGTTTTCAATCCTAATTTCTTCGCTTCGACTAACATTCTTCGACCAGAAGTCAGTCCGCCACATTTAACCAATTTGACATTAACACCATGAAAATGATTGTGGCATTTTGCCACATCTGACTCAATTATACAGCTTTCGTCAGCAATAATTGGCAATACCGAATGTTTAAAAATTGCTGCGTGTGCAGCCCAATTATCAGCTTTTGTTGGTTGCTCGATAAACTCGACACCTAATTTTTTTAGTTCAATAGCGTTTTTTATGGTTTCATCGACTTCCCAACCGCAATTGGCATCGATTCTAAAAATAGCGTTAGTATGACTTCTTAATTCTTTTACGATTTCAATATCATTGACTGTTCCGAGTTTTATTTTATAGATTGGCCAAGGCAATTCTTGCATTTTCGAAACCATTTTATCTATAGATGCAATTCCGATTGTGTAGTCGGTCTTTGGGTTTTTATCTATTGAATAATTCCAAAGTTGGTATAGTTTTTTGCTTTTCTTTTTGGCATATAAATCATTAAAAGCCATATCTAAAGCGCAAAGTGCAAACATATTTTCTTGAAGATGAGGTTGCATTTTTGACCAAAACTCTTCGGGTGTTTCATCATTTGTGTTTTCGATAATAAAACGAAGTTGTTCTAAATCTGCCATCATCATCGGAACTGTAATGTGATAATAAGGATTAGAAGTTGCCTCACCAAAACCAGAATAATTGTTACTTTTTAATTCAACAATTAATGAGGGTTGCACATCGATAGATTCTCTAGAAATCGTAAAAGTGTGTTTGAGTTGCAATTCGTAAGGTCTTAAAATCAGTTCCATTCTCTAGTTTTATAATTTTTTATAAATGTATTTATAATTTTTGGAAATAAAAAAAGACTACCAAAAATAGTAGTCTTTAATATTTGATTTTTTTAGAGATCTTAAATAACAGTACCTTTGAAAGTTAATACTTTAGGAGTTGTTTCTGCATTTGTAGTAACTGTAACTGTTTTTGTAAATGCTCCTTTATTTGCAGCATTAAATGTTGCAGTTACTTTACCAGATTTTCCTGTTGAAATTTCAGTTTTTGTATAATCAGTAGCTGTGCAACCACAAGAACCTTGAACATTGGTAATCAAAACTGATTTAGAACCAGTATTTTTGAATTCGAAATCCATAGCTTTTGGTTTTCCTTGTGGTATTTCGCCCAAATCGATTGTTTCTGATTTCCACGAAATTACAGAATTTGTAATTTTTGCTTTATAGCTACCTGTTGATGTTGGTAAAAATGTAAAAGACATTAATCCTAATGTTAATGCAAGAATTGAGATTTTTAAATTTTTCATAAAAGTTTTTTTTTAATTTATTAATTGGTTCATCAAATTTGATAAGTCAAAAGTATTTCAATAAAACCATTGTTGCTGTTAATCAATTTCAAATGATTGTTAACGAGTTGTTAATGATATATTTCATTGATAAAAAAGAGTATTTTTGGAAAAGAAAATGAAAATAAACAAACTCAACATTATAATTGTTCTTGGATTAATTGCCATAATAGGTATTTTAGTGGCACAATTACTATGGACAAAACAAGCTTTTTCGTTAGAAGAAAAAAAATTTTCGCAAAAAGTTCATATTGCATTGTTAGAAGTTACAAAAAAATTATATGAAGGTACTAATCACGATTTACCATCGGAAAATCCAGTTAAAAAAATTTCAAATGATTATTACATTGTCAACATAGACAACGATTTTGATCCACAAATTCTTGAATTTTATTTAAAATCTGAATTTGTAAAACTAAATATAACAACCGATTTCGAATATGCGATGTACAATTGCGAAAGCGACGAAATGGTTTATGGCAATTATGTTGCAATTTCAGATAATTCTAAGAAAAAAAATTCGGTTTATTTTCCAAAACATAAAAATTTGATTTATTATTTTGCGATTCGATTTCCAAATGAAAATAGTTATTTGTTTAGTTCATTAAAATTTTGGTTCTTACTATCAATTGGTTTGATATTAATTTTGTTGATATATGTTTACTCAATTTTCACGATTTTGCAACAAAAAAAATACTCTGAATTACAGCGAGATTTCATCAACAACATGACTCACGAATTTAAAACGCCTTTATCTTCAATTTTGATAGCATCAAATTACCTTAAAAATCAAAACGAAATTCGTATTGATGAAAAGCTTTCTAATTACACCGAAATCATTATCAATCAAAGTAATAAACTCAATAAACATATCGAAAAAGTATTGACAATTGCAAAAACTGACCATTCGGAAATGGTTTTAGAAAAAAAAACAATCAAAATTATTCCAATTATTAATGATGTAATCGAAAACATTAAATTGAAATATAATGATGTTGACATTAGTATTGAAATTGATATTGAAATTGATATTGTTATTAATTTAGATATTTTTCATTTTACAAACTTAATCTATAATCTATTAGATAATTCTATAAAATATTGTGATTCCAAACCTGAAATTTTGATTAAAATTACTAAAACACAATCGAATACAATTATAGAATTTATTGATAACGGAATTGGAATTTCTGAAGAAAACATCAAACATATTTTTGATAAATTTTATAGAATTAAAACTATAAAAAGCAACGAAGTTAATGGTTTTGGTTTGGGATTGTATTATGTAAAGAAAATTTGCGATTTGCATAAATGGAAAATTTTTGTGAAAAACAATTCGAAAAAAGGGATTTCAATTTCAATAGCAATGACAAATTTCAATGTCAATTAAAATGATAAAAATAAATTATGTCTAAATATAAAATACTTTATGCAGAGGACGATGCTACATTAGCATTTTTAACCAAAGACAATTTGGAACAAAACAATTACGAAGTTTTTCAATTTTCTGATGGTAATTCTTGTTTAGAAAATTTCAAGAAACAAAAATTTGATATTTGTATTTTCGATATTATGATGCCAAAAATGGATGGATTTGAATTGGCAACCGAAATTAGAAAACTCGATATTGAAATTCCAATTATATTTTTATCTGCAAAAACCTTGAAAGAAGATCGAATAAAAGGTTTGCGCATTGGTGCTGATGATTATTTGATAAAACCATTTAGCATTGAAGAATTAATCCTGAAAATCGAAATTTTCTTAAAGCGTTCACACAAAATAGAAAAGATTGAAAACACGATTTATCAATTTGGAAAATTTGAATTCGAACCAAAAAATTATATTCTAAAAACCGATTCTCAAGTTATTTCGTTAACTGAAAGAGAATCTGAACTTTTAAAATATTTTCTTGATAATAAAAATAAAGTATTAAAACGAGAGCAAATCTTGAAACAACTTTGGGGCGATGACGACTATTTTATGGGCAGAAGTCTAGATGTTTTTATATCTAGATTGCGCAAAATTTTGATAAATGAAAAAGAAATTTCTATAGAAAATTTGCACGGAATAGGTTTTAGATTTGTGAATACAGATTAACGATTATTGACCCGATCCTGAAAGAGCGAACTGGCGAAGCATTTCAGATTTAAAAATCAAATACTATTTTAATAAAAAAAATCAATTTCAATCCCGAAGTGTAGGGTGAAATTAGTTTTTTTATAGTAATTGTAATTGAATACTGAACACTTACTCAACAACAACCTTTTTCCAAGATTTATCAGATGCATTTTTTAATTCAATCAAATAAATTCCAGTTGATAATCCTTTTACATTTATTTCAACTTTATCAGATTTATCAGCAACATCAATACTTTTTACAAATTGACCAGTTTGTGAATAAATATTTATTTGATCTAAATTAGTTTTACTTTGAACTTTAAACTCGCCAAACGATGGATTCGGATAAATTACTGCAGTATTTAGAGTGAAATCTACAGTACTCAATGTAGTAAATTGAGCAGTTCCAAATTCTCTAAAAAACAATTGATTTGGGTTTGCGACACTTGGATGTCCATGATCATTTGAAGAATTCATTAAAAAAGAAGCATTTTTACTGTGTGCCTGAGAAATTGCAATTGTGCTATTAGAATAATTAAAAACGTAATCTTTTGCATCTCCGGTGTTAAATGCACGAGTTGCTGTAATAGTTCTGGTAATTCCAGTTAAAGAGTTAGTGATTATTGTCCAATTTTGATTTGCAACACCATCAGAGTTTAATCCTAAAATATCTGGAGACACAGCACCAAAACCTCCTTCGTAAGAATCTACAAGTGTTGTACCATTATAATAAACTCCATCATTGCCTTGAGCCATTCCCGTGGTAAAACCTCCAAATTTACAAGCAAACCACCTATCATTTGGACCAGATAACACCAAAGTAACTGTTGATGTTGTATTATCTAATGTAATATTTGCCGTGATACCAGTCGCTAATGGCAAACTTATATTTCCAGTTGATTTACTTTGAGAAAATCCAAATCCAGAAACCATTAATAAAGAAAAAAGAGTAATTTTTTTCATAATAATTTAGTTTTAGTTGATTGATAATTATTTTAAAGCATTAATAATATTTTCGTTTCCAGCAAATGCAGCAATTTCAAATGCTGTTTTACCATCTTTGGTTTTTAGCGTTTTATCGGCTTTGAATTGCAACAATAATTTTATCATTTCGACATTGCCCGTTTGTGTTGCTAAAATTAAAGCCGTTGCGCCGTTAGCATCCACCAAATTGGGGTTGGCTTTATTTTCTAACAATAATTTTACCAAATCGGTTTGACCTTTGTAAGTTGCGCCCATTAAAGCTGTTCCCATTCCAGAATTGTAATTAATATCTTTTACATTGGCAATCAAGAATTTAGCAACTTCAATATTTCCACGGTAACTTGCCAAGATTAATGTGCTAGATTGGTTTTCATTCAACGAGTTAATACTTTCAGGATTTTTTTTGAAAGCAATTTTCATTTCTTCTAAACTTCCAGTTCTTGCAATATCAAAAATACTTTTTTCTTGAGCATTAACAACAAGTACTAGAAAAAATAAAACTATTGAAATTATTTTTTTCATTTAATTAATTTTAACACTACAAATATATAATAAAATTCAATAAGTTGTATAATCAAATTTTAATTATAAAATAAATTAAAGAACCAATAACCCAAAATCTCGTAAAGTATTAATTGGTTTAGAATACCAAAATAATTCGAAATCTTCTAAACTTGATTCGAAATCAGTTTTCAACTCATTAAAACTATAAATTTTATTATTTGAAACTGAAATTTTTTCTAAAATCTCAAACAACCATTCTCCTTCCAATTTATTAGTTTGAATCACAAAACTTTCTTTTTTATCGTGAAAAGTTAATGTTAAAATTTCCCAAGAATTGCCTTTTTTTGTTTTTACAGTGTGTTCTAAAGTTGGTTTTCCGCCTATCCAAACTATTTTGGCAGTTGTTTTTATATTGAAATTTTCTTCTTCGTTTAAAGAATCTGAAATAAAATTTTCATCAATTTTGGTTCTTGGAATTTTAAAATCAAACCAATCTTGCAAATCATAATCAAAACAAATTCCGTGCATAAAATTGAATAACGATTTTTTCAAACCAAAACTAAATTTATCGTGATCGATTCCAGTTTTGTCTTTAAAATTCACATCATTATTAGCAAAAGTAATTGGATTTATATCTGGAATCACTCCATATTGCTCAGGATTCATGCCAACTGGCGAATGTGCTGTCATTGCAAATTGGTGCCAAAATCCAGATTGCAAAACACCAACTTCGAACAATTGCCTAACCATTTCTAGACTATCGACAGTTTCTTGAATGGTTTGCGTTGGATAACCATACATTAAATAAGCGTGAACCATCACACCTGCTTCGGTAAAATTTCTGGTGACTTTGGCAACTTGTTCAACAGTAACACCTTTGTCAATTAGTTTCAATAATCTATCTGATGCCACTTCAAGTCCGCCAGAAACAGCAATACACCCAGAAGCTTTTAGCAAAACACACAAATCTTGTGTAAAACTTTTTTCGAATCTGATGTTTGTCCACCAAGTTACAGCAATTTTTCTTCGCAGAATTTCAAGAGCAACTTCACGCATTAATGCTGGCGGCGCAGCTTCATCGACAAAATGAAATCCATTTTGACCAGTTTGTATCGATAATTCTTCAATTCTATCTACAATTATTTTGGCAGCAACTGGTTCGTATAATTTTATATAATCTAACGAAATATCACAAAAAGTACATTTTCCCCAATAACAACCGTGCGCCATTGTGAGTTTGTTCCAGCGACCATCTGACCACATTCTGTGCATTGGATTGACAATTTCGATAACCGAAATGTATTTATCTAACTGCAAATCAGAATAATCTGGAGTTCCAACTTGTGCTTGTTTGTAATCTTGGCGAATAGAATTGTTTTTGTAAACTACTTTTCCGTTTTCGAGGATGAAAGTTCTTTTAAATTGCGTCTCGACTGAGCTTGATGTGACTAAACTATGAATCAATTCTACTGGCAATTCTCCATCATCTAAAGTAATAAAATCGAAAAATTCGAAAACTCTAGCATCTGATAAGGAGCGAAGTTCAGTATTTGGAAAACCGCCACCCATAGATATTTTTATTTCTGGATAATGGTTTTTTACAAATTGTGCACATCGAAAAGCCGAATATAAATTACCTGGAAACGGTACCGAAATCAAAAATAATTTTGGTTTTATGGTTTCGATTTTATCTTTTAATAACTTTAAAGTGATTTTATCTATGTAAGATAAATCTTGATTTAATTCATTATACAAATCATCAAAACTATTGGCACTTCGACCCAATCGTTCTGCATATCTCGAAAAACCAAAATTTTCGTCGATGCATTCAACAATAAAATCTGAAATATCTTCGAGATACAAAGTGGCAAAATGCTTTGCTTTGTCTTGTGTTCCCATTGTTCCAAAAGCCCAATCGGTGTCTTCGAGTTGTGCAAAACGCGATGCTTCTGGTAAGAAATCTTCTTGACAAATTTGCAATGCCAATGTTGGATTTTTACCTTGTAGGAAAGCAATAACCGGATTGATTGTTTTTAGATATTCGTCTTGTAAAGCGAAAATTCGTTTTGAATTGTCAGAGATTGATTTAGTATAATTGATAAACTTGAAACTTGAAACTTGAAACATTTCTTCTAAACCTTTTTTCGAAAACAATTCCAAAATAACTTCAATTCCTAAATCGGCTTGACTTGTAGCAATATTTTTAGTATTCAAAAATCCTTTCAAATAGGCTGTTGCTGGATACGGCGTATTGAGTTGGGTGAATGGTGGCGTTATTAAAAAAATATCAGTTTGCAAATTTTTGAAATTGTTTTTGCAAAAGTAAAGTTTAATTTTATGAATTGAATTTGAATTTTTGAGTATTTTTACAAAAAAATAAATTTTTTTAAAAATGCCAAACGACTGTATCACTTTTCAGAATTCGGGATATTTCACTCCAATAATGATTGATTATTTAAATGAAAAATCCACATTAAAACCATTTTACAATC
The DNA here is from genome assembly GCA_043728355.1 of Bacteroidota bacterium. Classification (GTDB taxonomy): domain Bacteria; phylum Bacteroidota; class Bacteroidia; order Flavobacteriales; family Flavobacteriaceae; genus Flavobacterium. Next base: position 35,110 of record JAYTMQ010000058.1, on the reverse strand, counting down.
GTTTACCTAAAATTGAAAATTTTGATCCTGAAACTTCGGGACAAATTAAAGAAAAATCCGCTAATTATAATGATGCAGCTTATTCGAAAAGAACAATTTTAGTTCAAACATTAGAGCATCAATACCAAAATATTGGGGCTTCTGATTTGACTAAACAAAACATTACTTCATTATTTAACGACACTACTTTTACAATAACTACGGGTCATCAACTCAATTTATTTACTGGGCCATTGTATTTTTTATATAAAATAATTTCGACAATTAATTTGTGTACCGAATTAAAATCTAAATATCCAAGCCAAAATTTTGTTCCTATTTATTGGATGGCGACCGAAGACCACGATTTTGATGAAATAAATTATTTTAATTTTAAAGGTCGAAAATTCCGTTGGAATAAGGAAAGTTTTGGACCAGTTGGACGATTATCAACTGATGGTTTGACTAATGTTTTTGAGATTTTCTCAAAAGAATTAGGTTCTGGAACCAATGCAAATTTCATTAAGAACTTATTTGAAGAATCGTATTTGAAACATTCGAATTTGGCTGATGCAACTCGTTTTTTGGCAAATGAATTGTTTGGAAAATATGGATTAGTAATCCTAGATTCTGATAATCGAAATTTAAAATCAATTTTTTCTCCTTATATAAAGGAAGAATTATTGTATCAAAAATCATTTACGAAAGTAAACGAAACTATTTCGAAACTTCAAAATTACGCCATTCAAGTCAATCCACGTGAGATAAATATGTTTTATATTTTGGATAATCTTCGAGAACGAATTGTCTTAGAAAACGGCATTTATAAAATTAATAATACCAAATTCGAATTTTCAGAAACCGAAATTCTTGCAGAATTAGCTAATTTTCCTGAAAGATTCAGTCCAAATGTAATTTTGCGTCCTTTGTACCAAGAAGTTGTTTTGCCCAATCTTTGCTACATTGGTGGTGGCGGAGAAATTGCCTATTGGTTAGAATTAAAAGCTACTTTTGAGCACCACAAAGTCACTTTTCCAATGTTGTTGCTTAGAAATTCTGCGCTTATAGCAAATGAGAAACAAGTCCAAAAAACGACAAAACTCGATTTGTCTTGGCAAGATTTATTCCAAAATCAAAACCAATTATTGAAATCTCAAACAATTAAAAAATCAGCTTTCGAAATTGATTTTACAACTCAAAAAGTACATTTGCAAAAACAATTTTCAGATTTGTATGCAATTGCAAACCAAACCGACAAATCTTTTCTAGGAGCTGTAAAAGCGCAAGAAACCAAACAAATAAAAGGTTTAGAAAACCTCGAAAAACGTTTGTTGAAAGCACAAAAACGAGTTTTAGCCGACGATTTAGAAAGAATATCCAACTTACAAAATGAATTGTTTCCCAATAAAAGTTTACAAGAACGCCAAGCCAATTTCGCAGAATTTTATTTGAATAATGGAAATAATTTAATTGAAAAATTGATTTTAGAATTGAAACCATTATCTAATGAATTTAATATAATCTTATAAATCAAAAAATGCTAAAAGAAAGACTAACCTCGCTAGACGTTTTCCGTGGATTTACAATTTTATTAATGACAATGGTCAATAATCCTGGCAGTTGGTCATTTGTTTATCCACAATTAGAACACGCAACTTGGAATGGTTGTACGTTTGCAGATTTGGTTTTTCCGTATTTTGTTTTTATTGTTGGAGCAGCAATTCCGTTTGCAATGCCAGAAAAAATATTTGATGGTGCAACTTTTGCAAAAATTTTAGTTCGTTCATTACGAATAATTTGTCTCGGATTGACACTCAATTTTTTCTCTTGGATAAATATTTTCGACCTCGAAGGCATTCCAGCATTATTATTCAAAACAGCTTTTTCGTTGATAATGTGTTACGCATTAATGGGAAATTTTAGTTTAACTACCAAAAAATATTTGGTTTTTGCAATTCTTGCATTCTATTTAACACTTGCATTATCTGGACTTGAAGGCTACCAAACCACAAGATTGCCTGGCGTTTTGCAACGCATCGGAATTGTATATTTCGTGACTTCATTAATTTATCTTACAACCAATTACAAAACCCAAATTGCAATTGCAACTTTAATTTTGCTAGGTTATTGGGCAATTATGACTTTGATACCAGTTCCTGGAATTGGAGCAGCAAACTTAGAAATTGGAACTAATTTTGCTTCGTGGTTAGACAGTATTGTGTTGAAGAATCACATGTATATTGAAACTAAAACCTGGGATCCAGAAGGGTTTTTAAGCACATTACCAACTATTGGTGGTTGTTTAATAGGCTCACTAATTGGTCAAATAATTAATGCCAATTTTAGTAAAATAGAAATCGTAAAAAAATTACTTCTAATTGGAATTATCTTGACTTTTATAGGATATGTTTGGAGCTATGTTTTCCCAATAAATAAATCAATTTGGACAAGTTCGTTTGTGGTTTACACGGCTGGTTTGGGAACTATTACACTAACAATTTTATATTATGTTATCGATATTGCCAATTTTAAAAAATGGACAAAACCATTTCTGTTTTGGGGCGTTAACCCAATGTTGGTTTTCTTTTTCTCGGGATTAATCCCTAGAATTATGTTTAAAATAAAATTTGATAATGCTGAGATTATTGGAGAACAAATAAACATCCAAACCTATATTTACAACAACGGCATTGCCCAATTCTTCACAAATCCATACAATGCTTCATTTGTTGGCTCGTTGGTTTATATTGTTATTTGGACATTTATATTATGGATTTTTTTCAAAAACAAATTAATTTTTAAGGTTTAGTTTTTTGTATATTTGTAAATCAATTTTATTATTATGACAACAATAACATTCAAAATCAACGAACGCACCAAAGCTGGCAAAGCATTTATGACAATGAAAGATACTTTTTTTGCCAATGCAAATGGTATTGAGATTGTCGAAAAAACAAAGAAAGTAGTCGAAGTTAATAATCCTGAAAATTTGAATAAAGAAATTGAACTTGCTTTTTCTCAAATTGATAGTGCAAAATCAAAATCAGAAAAAAATAAATTACTTCTTGAAATTGCAAAAAAAATGAGTAGTAATGAAAAACCAATTTTTTCAATGCAAGAGATAGTTGATGAATGTAATATTGTTCGAAAACTAAGATTTGAAAATGCCAAGTAAAATAGTTATTGACACCAATGTGTGGATTTCTTATTTTATAAGCAAAAGATTTTTAGAAATTACACAATTAATTATTGACTCAGATTGTCAAGTATTTACTTGTGAAGAATTAATTGACGAAATTATTGATGTAATTTCGAGAAAAAAATTCAAAAATCAAGTTACTTTTCCAATAGATTTTTACATTCAGCTTCATAAAAAATTGACGACTTACCAAAAAATCCAAATACAATTTACTGGAAGTCCAGATTTAAAAGACGATTTTTTATATGATTTGGCAATACAAACCAACTCCAAAATTTTGGTTACTGACGACAAAAAATTACTAGCTTTTAAAAACATATATGCCGAGGCTATTTCTTTAGCAAGTTTTAAAATGATAAATAGAAAATAATGGCTATGGTCTAGTTAATATATGAGTTTTTTTTGAGCCACAGATTGCACAGATTATCACAGATTTTTTGTTACCGAATAATAAATCCGTTTAAATTATTTAAATCTGGGACAAAATGTATTTACATGAATATACTTTTTAGACCAGAGCCAAAAAAATTAACTATTAGATTGTATTTTTCATTTAAACGAATACTTTAAAAAAAATCTAAATTTATTACGAATTTTATTTTTTAAACCCCAATTAACCTAAACAAAACCTAAAAAAACTTTATTTGTCAACACGAAAACGTTTTCGTTGTTAATTTTATATTATTAAATTATTATATTAAATAAAATGTATTATTTTTATTGAAAATTAATTAATTATAAATTATGAAAACAAAATTATTTTTATTTATTGCAGTTCTTTTTTCTGCTTTTACGGTAAATGCTCAAATTACATCTGTTGCGGTTGTAGGTGCAGGTGTTGGTGGATGGCCAAATAATACTGCGGGAGAAGTTGATGTAAATCAATTAACAAGAGTAACTCCAGGTGGTGACGATTGGAAAATAGAAAACCTTTTTGTTAGTGGTATTGATATTAAGATTAGAGCCAATAATAGCTGGAATCCTGTAAATTGGGGGGCTCCAACATCAGGTTCACAGTGGCCAACTGCTACTGCTGACGAAGGCGCAAATCCTGGAAACATTGCCGTGGGCGTTGTTCCAGGAACATACACGCTAACCTTCAATACAGCTACTAAAGTGTATAATTTTGCTGGTGGTGCAGCAATACCAGTAGTCAAAATTGTTGGTTCTTCAGCAAATGCTGGAGGTGATATTATGACTTTTATTGGTGCTGATACCTACGAACTTACTGTAAATCTTGGTTTAGGTAGCGTTCAGTTTGATATTGATGGAACTGTTGTTGGTGGTTTGACTTTCCCAACAGGTACTGCAGGATCTCCAACGGAAAGTACACCAATTGCTGTAGCTAAATCTTATAAAGTTACTTACAATAATGGAACAGGAGATTATAATTTTGCTGATGGTTTTGTACCTAAAAGTATAGCTTTAATTGGTGATGGTACACCTCAAGGGTTTACAGATAATCCTTCTGGGATTGATACTTATCAATTAAAAAATGTTGACAATTTAAATTTAAAATATAGAGCAAGTGAATTAGTACTTACTGCTGCAAATGTAAAATTTAGACAAAATAATGTTTGGGCTGTTAGTTGGGGTGGTGGATTTCCTACACAAGCTAATGCACTTGGTGGTGGAAACATTCCCGTTACACCTTCAGGAACATATAGTGTTACTTTAGATAGAGTAACTAATACTTATAATTTCTTTACTCCAAAAGTTGGAATTATTGGTGAAGCAATAGGTGGTTGGGGAGATGCAAATGAAGTTCAAATGACTACAACTGACGGAATTACTTATTATTTACCAAATAAAGCTTTTACTGCAAATGGTTTTAAATTCAGATTAGATCAAAATTATGATAAAGCTTGGGGTGGTAGTGGAACCTTCACTTTATCAGGAGTAGCTTCTACAACAGGTGGTAATTTAATTGCTATTGCAGGTACTTATGATGTAATATTTAATAGATTAACTGGCGCATATTCTTTAGCCACTCCAGGTACAATTGCTTTGGCAAACAATTCTTTTGCAACAAAAACGTTCAGCGTTTCGCCAAACCCAACAAACAACAACTGGAAAATAGCTTCTGCTAACGATATTACTTCTGTTCAGGTTGTTAATGTTTTAGGAAAAGTTGTTTACACAAGCAATACAATTGCAAATGAAATTAATGTTGATGCTTCTGCATTGTCAAACGGAGTTTACTTTGCTAGAATTGCTTCTGCAAATGCAGTTGAAACAGTAAAATTGATTAAAAACTAAGAATAGTTATAATTAGATTGAAATCTCTTATTTCTTGAAGAAGATTTAAGGGATTTTTTTTTGCTCTTACTTTTGTCATTGCTCCGCCAGATTGCATTTTCAGGCTCGTGTCAGAAGTAGTCTCAAGCAAATACTAGAATTTAATAATTTATAAACAAATTTAGAATCCAAAGGCTATGGTCTAAATAATATATTTGTTTTCAGTTTATTTCGCCACAGATTTAAAGGATTTCAAAGATTTTCTTCATTTTAGTGATAAAAATCTGTGCTAATCTGTGTAATCAGTGGCATAAAAAAAGCATACGCTTATCAGACTAAAGCCAATCCAAATAATTGATTGAGTTTTCAATTATTTTTATTAATTTTGCACCGAATTTAAAAAAATAAAAAATGGCTTCGAATAGAACTTTTACAATGATTAAACCAGATGGTGTAGAAAACGGACACATTGGTGGAATATTAAATATGATTACAGAAGGTGGTTTCAAAATCGTTTCTTTGAAATTGACTCAGCTTACAGTTGCAGATGCTCAAGCGTTTTATGCAGTTCACGCCGCTAGACCATTTTATGGCGAATTAGTAGAATTTATGTCTCGTGGACCAATTGTTGCTGCAATTCTTGAAAAAGAAAACGCAATCGAAGATTTCAGAAACTTAATCGGAGCAACCAATCCAGCTGATGCTGCAGAGGGAACAATCCGCAAAAAATATGCAAAATCTATCGGAGAAAATGCCGTTCACGGTTCAGATTCTGATGAAAATGCAGCAATAGAAAGTGCTTTTCATTTCGCAGGAAGAGAGCAGTTTTAATTCATATAAAAACACATCCAAAAAAAGTCCCATTTCTAGTTTAGAAATGGGATTTTTTTTACTGTAATTCGGTTTATTATACTTTTATCTAGAATTTCTATCCATTAATTCTTGCATTTTGGCTTTTCGGTCGGCAGTTAAATCTTTGTATTTAATTTTTTGATCTTTATTAAGAAATTCCATAATTTTTCTATCGGTTGATTCCGAAAGTGCAACAATTTCGGCGATTTTTTCGTCTTGTGGAATTTCTTTTTTGAATAAAATTATTTGTTTTTTCTGGTTTTCAGCCAAAATATTTTGAACTACAATAACTTGAAGTTCATCTAGTTTTAATTCGTCTTTAATTTTGGCAACTTCTTTATCCAGTCTTTCTTTTTTTGATTTATCTGATTCTTCGGTTGGAGTATTGTCACGTTGACCTGATCCAATTTGGTCGAAACCACCACCAGATTGTCCTCGTCCGTTTTGTCCAAAACCACCACCTTGTCCGCCTTGACCAAATTGAGCTGAAACTGAATTTATTGAAAAAATCAATACTAAAATTGCTAATAATATTTTTAAGTTTTTCATTTTATTTTTTTATTAATACATAATTAATAAGTATTCAAAAATCCTGAAATCTGAAACCTACTACCTACAACCTAAACAGGTTCTCCGTACAAATCAAACTCTGTTGCTTCGGTAATTTTTATCATTGCAAATTCTCCGGTTTTTACAAAAAATTTGGTTGCATCGATCAAAACTTCGTTGTCAACATCTGGCGAATCAAACTCGGTTCTACCTACAAAATGTGTGCCTTCTTTTCTGTCAATAATACATCTAAAAGTTTGACCTATTTTTTCTTGATTCAAATCCCACGAAATTTGCGATTGCAATTCCATGATTTCTTCTGATCGTTTTTGTTTCACATCAGCCGGAACATCGTCTTCAAGCAAATAAGCGTGCGTATTTTCTTCATGAGAATAAGCAAAACAACCCATTCTGTCAAATTTCATTTCTTGAACAAAATCTTTCAGAATCTCAAAATCTTCTTGCGTTTCTCCTGGATAACCAACAATTAATGTTGTTCTGATTGCCATTCCTGGAACAGCTTCTCGGAATTCTTTTAATAATTTAGTTGTTTTTTCGCGAGTTGTTCCACGACGCATCGATTTTAAAATCGAATCAGAAATATGTTGCAACGGAATATCAATATAATTACAAATTTTAGGTTCACGTTTCATGATTTCTAAAACGTCCATCGGAAAACCAGTTGGAAATGCATAATGCAAACGAATCCATTCAATTCCATCTACTTTAACCAACGCTTCTAGTAATTCGCCAAGATTACGTTTTTTGTAAATATCTAAACCGTAATAAGTCAAATCTTGAGCAATCAAAATCAATTCTTTAACACCATCTCGAGCCAAACCTTGTGCTTCTTTAACCAACTTTTCGATAGTTTGAGAAACGTGTTTGCCACGCATTAACGGAATTGCACAAAAACTACAAGGTCGGTCACAACCTTCGGCAATTTTTAGGTAAGCATAATTTTTTGGCGTTGTTGTTATGCGTTCGCCCAACAATTCGTGTTTGTAATCGGCTCCCAAAGCTTTAAGCAAACTTGGCAATTCGGTTGTGCCAAAATATTGATCAATATTCGGAATTTCTTTTTCTAAATCTGGACGGTATCTTTCTGATAAACAACCAGTAACAAAAACTTTATCTACAATTCCACGTTGCTTTTTATCGGCATATTCTAGAATTGTATTGATAGATTCTTGCTTGGCATTGTCAATAAAACCACAAGTATTTATAACAACAATATTGCCTTCTTGTTCGTGGACAACATCTTTTCCTGAGGCTTTTAATTGCCCCATTAAAACTTCGCTATCATAGACGTTTTTGGAACATCCTAGGGTAATTACGTTGATTTTATTTTTTTTTAACGATTTGGTACGCATTTTATTTTTTAATTTGGATGCAAAAATACGAATTAAATTTTAAAATATTATAGCAGATTTGAAAAGGATTCAATCAAGAATTGCCTACAAATTATCTGGCTTTATTATTTCTTTTTTAAAAAATATTCATCGTGGGATTTATTTTCAATTACGATTGTATTTTTGCTTAAAAATTCGAAATTGTTTTTACTCATAAAATTTAGAATGTCTACTTCGGAATTGAATTCAATTTCTTTTCCTTTAAAATCTAATATTTTTTTATTTTTATTATAGAATTCTTGTTCTTGACCGTAATCCAATAAAACATTGTACTTATTTGAAAATAAATTAGAAGCAATAGTAAATTGAATGTATTCTGTTGGAAGCTCTGAGATATTTATTCCATTTACAGTTTGTGAATAGCATTTATCTATAACAAATATAAAAATTAGACTAATCAATAATTTAAATGTTTTTTTCATAAATTAATTTTTATAAACTAGTCTAACTCTTATTTTTAAATATTTTTTACAACTCAAAAACCAAAGTCATTGTCACATTATTATTAATAGCTGTTGTTGTAGAATAATCAGTTAAACCTCTGTCAAAAAACTGTTGTTGCGATTTTCTTTTAGCATAAGCATAAGAAACATCAAGTTTGGTATCGCCCCAAGTGTATCCAAAACCTGTCGAAATTCCATATAAATCGCCCATTATTTTTTTGATCAAATAAGGACTTTCTTCATATTGATAACCACCACGAAGGCTCCATTTCTTGATTCTATATTCACCTCCAATTCGGTAATCGATTGTTCTTTTTAGGCTTGTAGTCAAATCATTATTTTTTTCTATGATTGCATCTTCACTTTTGGGACCAAAACTTACAAGATTATAATTTTTAGTAGAAACATCTAAACTAATTAATCCTTTTTTGCCAAAAATTTTACTCAAACTTCCAGTAATTTTACTTGGACTTTGCAATTGATAAGGTTCATAAACATTGACAACTTTTGGGTCTATAGTAGTAAAATTGTCATCGGTAAATGCACTACTGCTTTGAATTGTTTGCACAGATTGGGTTAATTCGTCATTCAATTCATACCAAGTAGGAGATTGATACGCTAATCCGATTCGGAAATCGTTTTGAAGTTTAGCAATTGCGCCTAATTGAAATGAAAATCCAGATCCATACGTGTAAATATCATTCTTAAATTGAATAGATTTCACCCTATCTACAGCTATATTTGCGTTTGTATTTTTTTCTGTAAAAATTGTAGTTTGTCTGTAATCTGTAAAATGCGAATTCAAATTCAAACCAACACTCAACCAATCTTGATATTGACCTGAAACATTAAAATTTAAAATGCCATTATAACCTTTTGTAGAATATGAATTTTGCTGCTGATAATTTCCTCCTTGACGTACATTAGTTACATAAACGTCGTTGGTTGAAGTAGAAATTGCATTTTCAATTATAAATCCCTGAAAACCTAATAGTGCTTGTTGTGCCTGAAATCCGCTCACTTCGGGCGCACTATTCAAGGGTAAATTACTTCCTAAATAACTATATAAATCTCCGATAGTTTCGCCAACTTCTGTTGTAATAAACGATTTTGGTACTCCGTTATTTGCATTAGCATAACTTGTAAAATAATTAGCTAAAGAATTTTGATTGGTTCCAGACGAAAAAATATCATTGTTGAAATTGCCAACATTTTCATAATTTGCTGCTAGCGAAAACTTTTTCCAATCGCTTTTTTTGTCATTATTTTCGAATACTAATACGGCACCAGCTTGGTTAAAAGATATTGAGTTTTTATCAGAATTGGTTTTTGTTCCAAAATAATTGGTATCGTTTTTCAATATATTATCGCTCAAAGAAACACTCCATTGGTTATTATTGAAGATTGCAGAACTCGCTGGATTAATATTTATAGCCGAAAAATCGCCACCCAAAGAACCAAATGCACCACTCATTGCCTGAAAACGCGCCGTTCCATTAATGCTCGTTTGAGACAACCGAATTGCATCAGCAGTATTTTGAGCTTGAATTGATGCAATTGAAAATCCGAATATTAATAATGAGAAATATTTTTTCATTGTAATTAATTTAAAAAATTAGACAAATAAAAACCTATGTCAAATTAATCAAACACAGGTTTTTATAAATTTTTATTATTATTTATCTTCTTCCACCACCACCAGAAGATCTTCCGCCACCGCTAGATGAACTTGAACTTGAGCTTGGTTGAGAATAAGAAGGTTGAGAATAACTTCTAGTTGGTTGAGAATAACTTCTAGTTGGCGCAGATTCTGATCTTGTAGATTGAGAACTTGACCTAGTTGTTTCTGATCTTGTCGTTTGGTTATTGTCTTGATTGTTATAGTTTCTAATAGGAGTATTTTCTCTAGTATTTTGTGATCTAGTAGTTTGATTTTCCGAACGTGTAGTTTGGTTGTTGCTAGAATTTCTAATTGGAGTATATTCTCTAGTAGTATTGTTATTTCTAGTTGTTGTTACACGTTCCGTATTGGCATCATTATTTCTTGTATTCGACGAATTTCTTCGTGTATTGGTTCCGTAACTATTGAAATTTTCGCTTGTATATCTGCTAGTTTTTGCTTCGCCACGACGACCTCTATTTTGATTGTAAGAATACGTTCCGTTATTGTCACGGTTGTAGCCGTTGTTGTTATTGTTATATCCGTTATAATAACCATTGTTGCCATAATAATTATTGCAACCCCAACCATTATTACCCCAATTGTTTCCGTACCAACCATTGTTCCAGCCGTTATTCCAACCCCAACCAAAACCACCATTCCAACCACCAAAGTAAGGATCATTCCAACCCCAACCATTGTTCCAACCCCAATTATTATAACCCCAATTGTTGCCATACCAGCCGTTGTTCCAACCCCAATTGTTCATTCCCCAACCATTATTCCAGTTGTTGCCGTATATATTTACAGTTACATCACTTGGATTGTTTCCCCAACTTGAATATCCTGTTGAGTATTCTTGATTTTGTGCTTGATTGGTATTTGCAGTAGCGTTTGGAGTCGAACTGTAATTATCAACATCAGTAATTACCTCTTGATTCTGACTTTCGTCACGCAATTGAGCGAAATAATTTTTTGGCTGATTGTCATTATTAACAACTGTCTCTTGTTGCTGTGATTGAGTTTTAGCTACTGGTCTTTCATTACTTCCATAAATACCATCGCGGTCGTAATAAGATTTGTTTTGATAAGAGCCACAAGAAGTTATCATTATAGCAAGCATTCCAAATATTGAAAAAATGGAAGCTTTTTTCTGAGAAAATAAAATAGTTTTCATATCTATGGTTTTTTTATTGTTGGACATTACAAAAATAGTTAATTTTGCGAACCTATTTAGTTATTATTAAGTTAAACAATTTTTGTGCCAAACTATATTATATGAGCAAGAACCTTACAAAACGATCCGAAGATTATTCAAAGTGGTACAACGAATTGGTTGTCAAAGCTGATTTGGCCGAGAATTCAGCCGTGCGAGGTTGTATGGTCATTAAACCGTACGGATATGCAATCTGGGAAAAAATGCAAGCAGAATTAGACCGAATGTTCAAAGAAACTGGACATAGCAATGCTTATTTTCCTTTATTCGTTCCGAAAAGTATGTTCGAAGCCGAAGAAAAAAATGCTGAAGGTTTTGCCAAAGAATGTGCCGTTGTTACGCATTATAGACTAAAAAATGATCCAGACAAACCAGGAAAATTAATGGTTGACCCAAATGCCAAACTCGAAGAAGAACTAATTGTTCGACCAACAAGCGAGGCAATTATTTGGAGTACATACAAAGGTTGGGTGCAATCTTACAGAGACTTACCTTTATTAATCAACCAATGGGCGAATGTTGTGCGTTGGGAAATGCGCACCAGATTATTTCTTAGAACAGCCGAATTTCTTTGGCAAGAAGGTCATACAGCACACGCCACAAAAGCCGAAGCAATAGAAGAATCAGAAAAAATGATGCACGTTTATGCTGATTTTGCCGAAAATTTTATGGCGATTCCTGTCATAAAAGGTTATAAAACCGAAACCGAACGATTCGCAGGAGCCGAAGAAACTTATTGTATAGAAGCATTAATGCAAGACGGAAAGGCATTGCAAGCAGGAACTTCTCATTTTTTAGGACAAAATTTCGCAAAAGCATTTGACGTAAAATTTGCATCTGCAGAAGGGAAACAAGAATATGTTTGGGGAACATCGTGGGGTGTTTCAACCCGTTTGATGGGAGCATTAGTAATGACACATTCAGACGATAATGGATTGGTTTTGCCTCCAAATTTGGCTCCGATTCAAGTAGTTATTGTTCCTATATTTAAAACCCATGAAGAATTTAATTCAATTTCGCTCGTGGCAAATGGACTTGTGGCGGAATTCAAAAAATTGAAAATAGCCATAAAATTTGATGATAGAACTACCCAAAAACCAGGTTTCAAATTTGCAGAATGGGAATTGAAAGGCGTTCCAGTTCGAATTGCTATAGGTCCAAAAGATTTAGAAAACGGTACTTTTGAAGTTGCAAGACGTGATACTTTAACAAAAGAAATACAACCAAAAGAAGGAATTGTTGATTATATTAATGATTTATTAGCCCAAATTCAGACAGATTTGTTCAATCGTGCTTTGACTTACAGAAATAATCATATTACAGAAGTGCATTCTTTCGAAGAATTCAAAGAAGTTTTAGAAAACAAAGGTGGATTTGTATCTGCACATTGGGACGGAACGGCAGAAACCGAAGAAAAAATTAAGGATTTGACCAAGGCAACCATCAGATGCATCGCAATTGACAGGGTTGAAGAAGCAGGAAATTGTGTTTTAACAGGAATGCAATCTATTGGTAGAGTGCTATTTGCAAAGGCGTATTAAAAAAAGATAAAAAAAAGGTAAAAATATTTATTTAAACTATTGCGAGAATAAAAAATAGGTGTATCTTTGCACTCGCAATAAAGAAATATTGGCCCGTTCGTCTATCGGTTAGGACGCATGGTTTTCATCCATGTAAGAGGGGTTCGATTCCCCTACGGGCTACAATTAGTTGTAAATAAGTTTTATAAAATAACAATTTGGTGTCTCGAATTTTTATTTTATTAGTAAAAACCAAAGTGTTCGTCGACGCGAGTGTGGGAGGTTTTCCTTTTTTAGCTAGTAGTTTATAAATAATTATTACAATTAAAAAAAGAAAAAATGGCAAATCATAAATCTGCTTTAAAAAGAATTAGAAGTAACGAAAAAAGAAGAGTACTTAATAGATACCAACACAAAACAACTCGTAATGCAATCAAGGCATTAAGAATGTCAACTGATAAATCTGACGCTTCCGCAAAATTATCATCAGTAATTTCTATGATTGATAAATTGGCTAAGAAAAACGTTATTCATGACAATAAAGCTTCTAACTTAAAATCTAAGTTAACTAAGCATGTTGCAAAAATGTAATTTTTTGTCCAAAAACAAAATTTAAAAGCCTTCTAATTTTAGAAGGTTTTTTTTATACAATTATTTTAAAAAAAAACTTAATTTTAAAAAACACTTAATTTTAAAAAACACTTAATTTTAAAATACACATTTCTCTAATTTTCCAAATTTCGTCAAATGTAAATTTAGAATTGGTTTCTGATAACCAATTTTTAATAAATTTTTGATGATAATTGACTTTGAAATCAGCAACCTGATTAGTTTCGATTTCGATTTCTTCTAGTAAATCTGCTTTTATTTTATCAAAATCAGCATCATTAGTTGTTACATCAACTGTTTTTCCGTCAATTTTCAAATAACAATGTGCTTCGGGAATAAAATCTATATTATTATCAGAAAGTAAAGTCCCGATTTTAGTATTTTGGTCGTTCATTCTATACATTCCGATAATAAGTTGAACATTTTGAATATTATTTTTATCAGCGAAATTTTTTAAAAAAGCGTGTTTAGAACTACAAGTTCCTTTGTTTTCTGTAATTACCAACGAAACATTTTCGCGATTGGCATTTCTTCCATAAGGAATTTGTTTAACGAAGTTTATGGTTTCTTGGAAAGTCATACTATTATCTGCTATCTGAAAACTGCTATCTGAAAACTGTTTTCTATTTGCCACCATTTCCAAATTACGCCATCTTCATCAGGATAATTTTCCATAAAATTAAAGCCTATTTTTTCTAAAATATGATTCGATGCGCCGTTTTCAAAATGAGTATAAGCGTTCATTTTATCAATTTTCATTGTTTCGAAACCATATTTTAACCAAGCGATTGAAGCTTCGGTTGCATAACCTTTATTCCAAAATTTTTCATTCAATCGATAACCATAATCATAAAAATTTGTATTTCCGTTTTCAATATGATCGTTTACAAACTTGATTCCAGTCCAACCAATTAGTTCTCCTGTTTCTTTTAATATTGTAGAAAAACGTCCAATTCCTCGATCAACATATTGTTTTTGAACCATTTCGATGTAATCGTAAACTTCTTGAATATTTGTACACGGTTTTTGCCAAAGATAATTATGTACTTCTGGATTTTTATCCATATCAAATAAAGCTTCTGCATCTGACTTTTCAAATGGGCGAAGAATTAGCCTTTCTGTTTCTATAATTAAATCCATAATTTTTATAAAGTTTTTAAATTTGAAATAATTATTCCAAATCCATCAGGATCAAGAATTAATTTGCCTCCCGACAATTCGGGATCATTCCAATAAGGATTTCTTGATTCAATAAATTCTATTTTATTTGCTAAAATTCTATTTATAATTTCGTGATATTCAATTTCATTTTCAGGATAAAAAACTAGATAATCTTCTTCCCCAAAATTAAAATATACAATTCCATCAGATTTTGTAAATTCCAAATGCCAACCTAAATTAGGTTTTCCAATAAAAATTCCATCATAATTATTATGATTTTCAAAACTTCCTAAAAGTTCTAATCCTAAAACATTAATATAAAATGATTTTACTTTTTCTAAATTGTTGGTATGTCGAGCAAATCGTAGTTTCATTTTTTAAATCTGAAATCAAAAATCGTCATTCATTATTCTGCAATCATTTTCTCTAAAGTATAAGCAATCAACTCATCAACTGCTTTGTATGGATCTTCGCTAAAAGTTCCCGATGCGCGATTGGCGATTATCGCATTCAATGAAAGTGCATTGTGTCCTAAAAGTGCCGAAAGACCATAAATTGCTGCCGTTTCCATCTCAAGATTAGTGATTCTGTTATCATCAAAAATAAAATTATCCATTTTGTCATTCAGGTTTTCATCCTGAATATTCAAACGCAAAATACGACCTTGTGGACCATAAAATCCGCCAGCTGTTGCTGTTATACCTTTATGCATTTTATCTGAAAATATTTTTTTTTCTAAAGTTTCAGAACAAGCAATTGCATAAGGTTTTCCTTTTTTTGAATCCCAATTGGTGTGTTTAACAAAAGCATCTTCCATCTCGGCATTCGATACATCGTCAATCAAGTAGGAGCGGAGCATATTGTCCAAGCCAATGGCATACTTGCTCAAAACAAAACTATCTACAGGAATATCGGCTTGTAACGAACCCGACGTTCCTATTCTAATGATATTCAATGAAGTTAGATTTTCTTTTGGCATCTTGGTTTTTAAATCAATATTAACCAAAGCATCAAGTTCGTTCATGACAATATCAATGTTGTCTGGACCAATTCCGGTTGACATAACCGTAATTCGTTTGCCTTTTAATGTTCCGGTTTGGGTTTTAAATTCTCTTTTTTGAGTCGAAAATTCTATTGAATCAAACGATTGTGTAATTTTTTCAACACGATTTTGATCGCCTACGAAGATAATGTCATGGGCAATATGTTCTGGCAAAAGGTTTAAGTGGTAAACACTTCCGTCTGTATTTAATATTAATTCTGATGATTTTATCATATTTTCTTTTTTAACCACAAAGTTCACTAGGATTTCACAAAGTTCACAAAGTTTTTTATTTTTTTATTTAAAATTTATTTGATGAACATTACCCACCAACTCGTTTAGTTTTGAAGCCTTTTTCTTTCAAGATGATCATTATTTTATCGCGATAATCACCTTGAATAAGTATTGAATCGTCTTTGAAAGTGCCGCCAACGCTTAGTTTGGTTTTAATTTCTTTTGCAAGAATTTTAAAATCTTCGGCTGAACCTTCGTAACCTTCAATAATCGTAGTTGCTTTTCCTTTTCGCTTTTCGAACTTGCAAATCAAAGGCTCTTTTTGAATGAATAATTCGTGTTCAACTTCTTGAATTGCTTCTTCAGGAGCAGGTTTGTGATCAGGGAAAAGGTTTTTTAATTGGTCTTTTAAATCCATATTTTTTATTTGAACCATTAAGTTATTAAGGTGCATTAAGAAATATAGTATCTTAATGCACCTTAATAACTTAATGGTTTAGAAATTTTAAATAATTTACTTCTTAATCAACCCCAAATCGACCAATCTTTCATACAAGAATTCTCCTGCAGAAATATCGTCATATAATTTTGGATTTTCAGCATCAATACAATCCTTCAGAACGTCCAAACGCATATCACTCACTGGGTGCATAAAAAACGGAATAGAATATCTCGACGTTCCCCATAACTCTCTTGGCGGGTTAACTACTTGATGTATAGTCGATTTCAGTTTATTGTTAGTATGTCTCGACAGCATATCGCCAACATTAATTACCAATTCGTCAGGCTCAGCCATAGCATCAATCCAGTCGCCATTGTGGTTTTTTACTTGCAAACCTTTGCCTTGAGCACCCATTAAAAGTGTAATTAAATTAATATCGCCATGGGCAGCAGCACGAATTGCATTTTCAGGCTCGGAAGTAATTGGCGGATAATGAATTGGTCTCAAAATCGAGTTGCCTTCATAGCCATATTGATCAAAATAATGCTCGTCTAAACCAAGATGCAATGCCAATGCTTGTAAAACCGTAATTCCAGTTTTTTCCAACATTTGATAAGCTTCTTTTCCAACAACATTAAATCGAGGAAGTTCAGTAACTTCTACATTGTCAGGGTATTCAGCTGCATATTTAGAATCTTTAGCAACATATTGACCAAAATGCCAAAATTCTTTCAAATCGCCTTCTTTTCGACCTTTTGCATGTTCTTTTCCGAACGAAACATAGCCACGTTGACCACCAATTCCTGGGATTTCATAGCCGTATTTGGTTTCTAATGGCAACGAGAAAAAGTTACGAATTTCTCCGTACAATTCCGATACCAAATTATCATTCAAAAAATGTCCTTTCAAGGCTACAAAGCCAATATCTTCAAAGGCTGCACCGATTTCATTTACAAATTTTTGTTTGCGTTCCGGTTCACCCGAAAGGAAATCACGCAAGTCAACACTAGGAATGTTTTGCATACTAAAATATTATTGTTAATAACTTTAAAGCAATAAATGCTATTGATAACAAATGTAAAGAAAATTTATTTATCAAAAAAAACAAAGTTGTTAACAATTCAAAGTTTTTTGGAGCCAATCGCGCTATCATTCCAAATCTTTTTTAAATTGCCACGGGTTTAAACCCGTGGCAATTTAAAAAAGGATTTTCCCTTCTATCACGGCTAAAAATTTAAATTTCAATTCAACATTTCAATTCATAAAAAAATCTGCAAAAATCAGTCAAATCCGTGTCATCGGCGTTCATTTTTTTTCTTACTTTTACAAAAAATTTAAAAATGAATTTCGACAGACAAAACCTATCCAATCTAAAACTTTTAGATTTATATAAAAGATTACTCAAACCAAGATTAATTGAAGAAAAAATGCTCATACTTATCCGTCAAGGAAAAGTATCAAAATGGTTTTCAGGCATTGGTCAAGAAGCTATTTCTGTCGGAATAACTGCAGCTTTGGATAAAGACGAATACATTTTGCCAATGCACCGAAATTTGGGAGTTTTCACAGGTCGTGACATTCCTTTGCATCGATTGTTTTCGCAATGGCAAGGCAAAGCCAATGGTTTTACTAAAGGTCGCGATCGTAGTTTTCATTTCGGAACACAAGAATACAATATAATAGGTATGATTTCGCATCTTGGTCCACAATTGGGCGTTGCCGACGGAATAGCACTTGCCAATAAACTCAAGAAAAACGGAAAAATAACTGCTGTTTTCACAGGCGAAGGCGCAACTAGCGAAGGCGATTTTCATGAAGCATTGAATATTGCAGCAGTTTGGGATTTACCTGTTTTATTCGTAATTGAAAACAATGGTTATGGACTTTCGACACCAACCAACGAGCAATATCGTTGCGAAAATTTAGCCGATAAAGGCAAAGGCTACGGAATGGAATCGCACATTGTAGATGGAAATAACATTCTTGATGTTTATAACTTAATATCTGAATTAAAAGCATCAATGTCAGTAAACCCAAGACCAATATTATTGGAATTCAAAACTTTTAGAATGCGTGGTCACGAGGAAGCTAGCGGAACAAAATATGTTCCACAAGAATTAATGGATTTATGGGCAGAAAAAGATCCAGTGGCAAATTTTAAACAATATCTTGAAAGTATTGGCGTTTTATCGGACGATTTAGATGCGCAATTCAAAGCATTTATTAAATCAGAAATTGATGTAGATTGGGCAAAAGTGCAAGAGGAACCAGAAATTATTGCTAGTTTATCAGAAGAATTAAATGATGTTTACAAACATTATGAGTTTGAAGCTATAAATCCATCATCAGAAACAGAAAACATAAGATTAATAGATTCACTTTCAAACAGTTTGCGCGAATCGATGCAACGCCACCCAAATTTAGTAATTATGGGTCAAGACATTGCAGAATATGGCGGTGCGTTCAAAATAACCGACGGATTTGTAGATTTATTTGGGAAAGAAAGAATCAGAAATACGCCTATTTGCGAAAGCGCAATTGTTGCGGCTGCAATGGGATTATCGATTAATGGACATAAAGCAATTGTAGAAATGCAATTTGCCGATTTTGTTTCCACAGGTTTCAATCCAATTGTAAATTTGTTAGCAAAATCGCATTATCGTTGGCTCGAAAATGCCGATGTAGTTGTCAGAATGCCTTGCGGCGGCGGAACACAAGCAGGACCATTTCATTCGCAAACTAATGAGGCTTGGTTTACCAAAACGCCTGGTTTAAAAGTCGTTTATCCAGCATTTCCAGCCGATGCCAAAGGTTTGTTGAACACTGCAATTAATGACCCAAATCCGGTTATGTTTTTTGAGCACAAGCATTTGTATCGTTCAGTATATCAAGACGTTCCAAAGGATTATTACACCATTCCATTCGGAAAAGCATCTTTAATAAAAGAAGGAAATCAAGTAACAATAATTTCGTTTGGTGCTGGTGTGCATTGGGCTTTAGAAACTTTATCTAAAAATCCAGAAATTGTTGCTGATTTAATTGATTTGCGAACTTTGCAACCATTAGATTCTGAAACAATTTTCGAATCAATCAAAAAAACTGGAAAATGTATAATTCTTCAAGAAGATTCTATGTTTGGTGGAATTGCAAGTGATATTTCAGCATTAATTATGGAAAATTGTTTTAAATATCTTGATGCTCCAGTAAAACGTGTGGCAAGTTTAGAAACTCCAATTCCATTTGTTAAAGCATTAGAAGATCAATATATGCCGAAAGTTCGTTTCGAAAAAGAATTGTTGGAATTGTTGAAATATTAAATTTTTGTTTCAAGTTTCAGGTTTCAAGTTCGCTCAACTACTTGAAACCTGAAACTTAAAACTTTTGAACTAAAAATATGACGCCGTTAAAAGAAAAATTATTGATTAAAGATGCGACAATCAATAAAGTACAATATGACAAAGAATGGTTTTTTTATCTCGAAGACATGAAATATCATTTAAAAGAAGACTTGTCAGAAGTCGAATTTGTATTCTTGCCAATGATAATAGACGGTGAACAAGAATTCGTAAAATGCGCTAGTTTCGAAGATATTATTCGTGGTAGAAAAGAGATTCAATAACAATATCAATGGCAATTTCAAAAATCAATTTCAATCTCAATTTCAAAAATTAATTCTAAAATCAATTTCAATAAAATCAAAATGAAAACAGTAATAAAATTAACATTAATAGTAATTGCTTCAATGCAAATACCAACAATTGTAGCACAAGATAAATCAATTAAAATGACAAATCCGTTATTACAAAAAAGTACTTTACAATATCAAGCACCCATTTTTGATAAAATAAAAGATGCCGATTTTAAACCAGCTTTCGAATATGGTTTAAAAGTTCACGATACCGAAATTGATAATATTGCAAACAATAAAGCAAAAGCAACTTTTCAAAATACGGTTTTGGCTTTAGAAACTTCTGGTGTTGATTTAGGTCGCGCTACTGGAATATTTGGAAACTTAACGGGTGCGAATACCAATCCAACTTTACAAAAAATTGAGGAAGAATATGCTTCGATTTTTTCGGCTCACAATGATAAAATTTATTTGAACAGTAAAATTTACAACCGAATTAAATCTTTAGATTTAAAGAAGTTAAAAGGCGAAGATAAAACATTGACACAATATTATTTGCAACAATTCGAGTTGGCTGGAGCTAATTTATCTGATTCAGATAAAGAAAAAATGAAGAAAATCAATGAAGAATTAGCAGTTTTAGGAACCACTTTTTCAAATAAGTTATTGATTGCAAGAAAAAACGGAGCAGTTTTATTCTCCGACGAAAAAGAATTAGATGGATTAAGTGCCGCAGATATTGCTGCTGCAAAAGACAAAGCAAAAGAAGCCGGAAAAGTGGGTTATTTAATTGGATTGTTGAACACAACACAACAACCGCCGTTGCAGAATATGAAAAATCGTTCTACAAGGGAAAAATTATTTAAATCGGCATTTACTCGTTCAGAAAAAGGTGATGATGGCGATACAAGAGAAACACTAGAAAAAATGGCAAAGTTGCGTTTGCAAAAAGCAAAGTTAATGGGTAAAAAGAGTTTTTCTGAATGGCGTTTGCAAGATCAAATGGCACAAAAACCAGCAAATGCTATGAATTTGTTGGCAACTTTAGCTAAACCAGCAGTTGAAAAATCAAAAATCGAAGCCAAAGACATTCAAGATTTAATTGATGCTCAAAAAGGAGGTTTCAAACTCGAACCTTGGGATTGGAATTTCTATTCTGAACAAGTTCGAAAAGCAAAATATGACTTGGACGAAAGTCAAATAAAACCTTATTTTGAAGTCAATACTGTTCTTGAAAAAGGGGTTTTCTTTGCAGCCAAAAAAATGTACGGAATTACTTTCAAGGTTCGAAAAGATTTGCCAGTTTATAATCCAGAAGTTGTGGTTTATGAAGTTTTTAATGATAAAAACGAATCAATTGCGATTTATTATTTAGATTTTTATACTCGCGATAACAAAAATGGTGGTGCTTGGATGAATAATTTTGTAAGTCAATCACATTATTTAAAGCAAAAACCAGTTATTGTCAATGTTTATAATTTTGCAAAACCATCGACAGGCAATCCATCTTTGATAAGTTTTGACGATGTAACGACAATGTTTCACGAGTTTGGACACACACTTCACGGATTATTTGCCAACCAACAATATGTAACACTTTCTGGAACAAATGTGCCAAGAGATTATGTCGAATTTCCATCGCAAATCAATGAACACGCTGCTTTAGATCCAGAAATTTTGAAAAATTATGCGATTCATTATCAAACAAAAGAAGTAATTCCGCAAGCATTGATAGAAAAAATCAAAAAAGCAGAAACTTTCAATAAAGGATATGATATTACCGAACTTCTTGCAGCTGCGACTCTCGACATGGCTTGGCATAGCGTAGAAAACGAAGCCGATTTTAAACCTGCGTTAGACTTCGAAAAAGATGCTTTACAAAAATACGGTTTATTGGTCAATGAAGTCCCAACTCGTTATCATTCGCCTTATTTTGCTCACATTTGGGGTGGTGGTTATTCGTCTGGATATTATGCTTATACTTGGTCAAAAACTTTAGATTACAACGCTTTCGATTGGATGCAAGCCAATGGTGGATTGACTAGAGCCAATTGCGACCGTTTCAAAAAGTACATTTTATCAGTAGGAAATTCGGTTGATTTGAACAAGGCTTTCAAAGATTTTATTGGTCATGAAATGCAAATTGAGCCTTATTTAAAAAATGCAGGATTAAAATAGATTTCAATTACAATTTCAATAGCAATTTCAATTACAATTTCAATAGCAATTTCAATAACAATTTCAATTAGTTAAATGAAAATTTTAATAAAAAATTCAATGCTTTCTAAAGCAATTTTAGTTGCAATCATTGTACTTTTAGTAAAAAATTTTATATTTAAGAATCTTTCATTTTATGGTCAAGATTTTCATGATTTGATAGAATTGTCCGATATCACTATCGTTTTTACAGGTGCTTTTTTTGTTTTTGGATTATTATTGGCCGCAACAATGTCAGATTTTAAAGAAAGCGAAAAAATTCCTGGTGAAATTGCGTCAAATCTCGAAGCAATAAAAGATTGGATTTATTTAGCATTCAAAGCACCAAGAACAGGAAATTCTGATTTATGCAAAGAAGATTTAGATAAAACTTACCTGCGAGAAGAATTAATAAAAATCACCGAAGGAATAATTTCTTGGATTTACAGCAAAGAAAAAGATTCGAATATTATTTTTCCGTTGATTCGAAATTCTAATGAAATTGCTTATTATTTTGCAGAGTGTGGGGTTGACAAAGAAGCCATAAAAGGCATTCAAGAAAACACCAATGCAATGCGAAAACAACTAACACGTGCTTATACAATTTCTAGAAATAAATTCATAAAACCAGCCTACACACTACTCAAAAGTATTTTTATAATTGTAACATCGTTGTTATTAGTAACCAAATTTAAATCGCCAACAGCAGATTATTTAGTAACCGGAATAATCACTTTTTTGTTTGGCTATTTGTATCTTTTGATTATTGGTTTAGACGATCCATTTGATGTAACTAACGGAAAAACAGATGTGGATTTGAAACCAATTGACCGTTTAAAACAACGTTTACAGTCAGATTTTTTGGTTTAAAATAGTAATACAAATAAAAATGAACATATTATATGGAGTTCCAGGCGAAGGAATGGGTCACGCAACCCGAAGCAAAGTTGTAATAGATTATTTGTTGCAAAATCATAACGTTGAGGTAGTTTCAAGTTCTAGAGCCTTTCAGTTTTTGAATAAAAATTTCCCAAATAGAGTTCACGAAATCGAAGGAATGCATTTTGCTTTCAAAGGATCAGAGGTTTCGAAAACAGGTACTTTCTTATTGAATTTAAAAAATGCTCCAAACTTATTATTCCAAAATTTCATTGAATATTTGCATCTAAAAAAAGATTTTAAAGTCGATTTGGTTATTAGCGATTTCGAAACTTTTACGACTTTATTTGCCAAAAGACACGATTTGCCACTCATTAGTATTGACAACATGCAGGTTATAAATCGTTGTAAATTAGACATTAAAATCCCATCGGATGAGAAAAAAAATCATACTATTTCAAAATCGATTATTAAAATGAAAGTGCCAAAGGCAGACCATTATTTTATAACAAGTTTTTTTGATGCTGTTATTCAAAAAGAAAACACAACTCTTGTGCCACCAATAGTTCGCCAATCTATTATTGATGCAAAAACACAAAAGGGCGAACACATTTTAATGTATCAAACATCAAGCAAACAAAACGATGTATCGACAATTTTGCATCAAATTCCGAATCAAATTTTCTATGTTTATGGTTTTAATAAAGATGTAATTGATAAAAATGTAATCTTCAAATCGTTTAGTGAAGATGGTTTTGTTGCCGATTTGGCTTCTGCAAAAGCAGTTATTGCCAATGGTGGTTTTTCGTTTATATCAGAAGCCGTTTATTTAAAAAAGCCAGTATTTTCCTTTCCTTTAAAAAACCAATTTGAGCAATTTGTCAATGCTGCCTATATTGATAAAATGGGTTTTGGTCTTCATTTTGACGACTTCACTTCGGATAACTTAAAAGCATTTTTATTCGATTTGTCAAGTTTTTTAGAAAATTTGCAGCATTATAATCAAATCGAAAATGAAGTTTTATTTGGATTATTGAATGATAAATTGAGTGAATATGAAAACAAATAGTACTTTGAGAATTCTAATTTTATTGAGTTTAGTTTTATTTATTTTTTGCAAGGAAAATAATTTAACTTAATTTAATATATAATTTTTTTATACTTTTATATTCTTAAAAAAACAACAACCAATGAAAAACACTATATTATCAATTTCAATATTTTTTTTATTGATTTCTTGTTCAAAAAAAGACAATAATTTAGCATTTGATAAATACAAAAATAAATTTATTGAAAATCTTTGGGAAAAGAATCCAGACTGGGCTTCAAGTCAAGGTTATCATAAGTATGATTCCGTTTTATTTCCTGCTGATGATAAATTGCGTCAATCTCATCTAAATTTTGTCAATGCCAATATTGATTCTCTAAAAAATTATCCAATAGAAAGTTTGAACGACAACAATAAAACCGATTTCTATATGATTAAAAATCAATTAGAAAGTACAGCGTTTAACATCAATGAATTCAAATCATACCAATGGAATCCATTAGAATATAATGTTTGTGGAAGTTTTGCCGAAATTTTAAATGGCAATTACGAACCATTAGAAAACCGATTACGAAATTTTGGTTTAAAAATGAAAAATATTCCTAGTTTTTATGCTGCTGCTAAAGCAAATCTCAAAAACCCTACTTTTGAACACACTAAGTTGGCTTGTGATCAGAATTTAGGCGGATTATCTATTTTTAAAACTGATTTGGTTGCAGCACTTTCAAAATCAAAATTATCCGAAACCGAAAAAACTACAATTATTGCCGATTCTAAAATTGCTGTTCAATCTATAACCAATTTCGTTGAATATTTGAATAAAATAGAAACTAGAAAAGAAGGCGATTTCCGAATTGGAAAAGATTTATTTGCAAAAAAATTTAATTTTGACATTCAATCGAGTTACACTTCAGATCAAATGCTTGAAAAAGCAATTGCTCACAAAAAAGATTTACACAATAAAATGTTTGAATTATCAGAAAAATTATGGTCAAAGTATTTAGCAAATACACAAAAACCATCAGATAAATTAGCACAAATAAAACAAGTTATCGACAAAATTTCCGAGCAACACACATCGCCAGAAAAATTTCAATCCGAAATCGATAAGCAAATTCCTGAACTTACAGCATTTGTAAAAGCAAAAAATTTACTTTTCATTGATCCAACTAAACCATTAGTTGTCAGAAAAGAACCCGATTATATGGCTGGAGTCGCAGGCGCAAGTATTTCGTCTCCTGGACCTTATGATAAAAATGCCAATACCTATTATAATGTAGGAAGTATGTCAGGTTGGGACAAAGAAAAATCCGAAAGTTATTTGAGAGAATACAACGATTATATACTTCAGATTTTGAATATTCATGAAGCGATTCCTGGACATTATACACAATTGGTTTACAGCAATCAATCGCCAAGTATCATCAAATCGATCTTCGGAAACGGAGCAATGATCGAAGGTTGGGCGGTTTATACCGAAAAAATGATGCTCGAAAGTGGTTACAAAAACTCCGACGAAATGTGGTTAATGTATTACAAATGGAATTTACGTTCAACGTGCAACACCATTCTTGATATATCGGTTCATACTAAAGCAATGAGCAAAGAAAAAGCTTTAGATTTACTAATAAACCAAGCGTTTCAGCAACAAGCTGAGGCTGACGGAAAATGGAAACGAGCCTCTGTAAGTCAGGTACAATTGTGTTCGTACTTTACTGGTTATACCGAGATTTATGATTTTAGAGAAGCATTAAAAAAAGAAGATAAAAATTTTGATTTAAAAAAATTCCACGAAAAATTCTTGAGTTATGGTTCGGCTCCTGTCAAGTATATTAAGGAATTGTATTTAAAAAAATAACATTTTCAAAAATCAAATTCAATTTCATAAATCAATTTCAATTTCAATTTCAAAAATCAAATTCAATTTCAAAAATCAAATTCAAATTCAATAAACTTCATTATTAAATGTCATACTACAAAATCCAAAACCTAGAACAATACTTCAAGCATTACAACAAATCTATTCGTGAACCAAGAAAATTCTGGGGAAAAATAGCCCAAGAAAACTTTGTTTGGTACCAAGAATGGGATAAAGTTATCGATTTTGATATGGCAACCGCCAAAATAGAATGGTTTCAAGGCGCAAAAGTCAATATTGTAAAGAATTGTATCGACAGACATTTGGCTCGAAAAGGCAATAAAACTGCAATTATTTTCGAACCAAACGACATCAACGAAGAAGCAAAACATATTTCATATAACGAATTGCACGAACGCGTTTGCAAAATGGCAAATGTCTTAAGAGAGCAAGGCATGACCAAAGGTGACCGTGTTTGCATTTATTTGCCAATGATTCCCGAATTGGCGGTTTCAGTTTTAGCTTGCGCCAGAATCGGAGCTATACATTCGGTAGTTTTTGCCGGATTTTCGGCAACAGCGGTTGCATCAAGAATCAATGATTCCGAATGTAAAATGGTCATCACTTCTGATGGCGGTCATCGAGGCGAAAAAACTATCGATTTAAAATCAATCGTCGACGATGCGCTAGAAAATTGTCCATCTGTTGAGAAAGTTTTGGTTGTCAAACGCATCAATTCTGAAATAAAAATGCAATCAGAGCGTGATTTTTGGTTGCAAGAATTACTCGACAAAGCATCAGACAATAACGTAGCCGAAATTATGGATGCCGAAGATCCACTTTTTATTCTTTACACATCAGGGTCAACAGGAAAACCAAAAGGAATGGTGCACACAACGGCTGGTTATATGGTTTATTCAGCCTATACTTTCAAAAATGTTTTCAATTACGAAGACAACGATATTTTTTGGTGCACCGCCGATATTGGTTGGATTACGGGACATTCTTACATATTATACGGTCCACTTTTGAACGGTGCAACAACAGTGATGTTCGAAGGAATTCCGTCTTATCCTGATTTTTCGCGTTTTTGGGAAGTTATTGAAAAACATCAAGTTACCCAATTCTATACCGCACCAACAGCCATTCGATCATTAGCCAAAGAAAGCTTAGATTTTGTTCAAAAATATCCATTAAAATCTCTAAAAGTCATTGGTTCTGTTGGAGAACCTATCAACGAAGAGGCTTGGCATTGGTACAACAATCACGTTGGCGACAGGCGATGTCCAGTAGTTGACACTTGGTGGCAAACAGAAACTGGAGGCATATTAATTTCGCCAATTGCATTTGTAACACCAACAAAACCAACTTATGCAACCCTACCATTACCTGGAATTCAACCTGTTTTAATGGACGACAAACGCAACGAAATAGAAGGCAATCAAAAAGAAGGAAGTTTGTGCATAAAATTTCCGTGGCCTGGAATTGCACGAACCATTTGGGGCGATCATAAACGATACAAAGAAACTTATTTTTCGACATTTCCAGGCAAATATTTCACTGGCGATGGCGCTTTGCGCGACGAAGTGGGCTATTACCGAATAACTGGTCGTGTTGACGATATTGTTATTGTTTCTGGTCACAACCTAGGAACTGCACCTATTGAAGACGCCATAAACGAACATCCAGCCGTAGCTGAATCTGCAATTGTTGGCTATCCGCACGCCATTAAAGGCAACGCACTGTATGGATATGTAATACTCAAAGAAACTGGCGAAACTAGAGATAAAACAAATTTAGCAATAGAAATCAACCAACACATTTCAGATCATATCGGACCAATAGCAAAACTAGATAAAATTCAGTTTGTTAGTGGTTTACCTAAAACCCGTTCTGGTAAAATAATGCGACGCATTTTACGTAAAATTGCAGAAGGCGATTTCTCGAATTTCGGAGATATCACAACTTTATTAAATCCCGAAATAGTTGATGAAATTAAAAAAGGAAAGTTGTAATTTTTCAGGAACGAATGTTTGGGGCTTTTTCTTTAATGGTCATTCCCGCTATTAGCCATAGTTTTTGGTCTAGTTGAAAAAACTAGACCAAAAAGCTATTTGCTGCTATCGGGGTTAAATGGGAATCTTTGTTGAATCTTTGGAAAATTTGGTAATTTTTAGAGAAAGTTTTTTATATTTCTAAAATCTTTAAAACCTCAATATTTAAAAAAACACAATCAATTGCAATTCATCAAAAATCTTATTAACTTTACATTTCAATAAAAAAGTGAAATGAACGACCTAAGCAATTACAGAAAATCTTATGATAAAAGCGAACTACTTGAAATTAATATTCCACAAAACCCCATAGAGTTATTTGATATTTGGTTTAAAGAAGTCGAAGATTTAAAAGGTACTGAAGAAGTAAATGCCATGACAGTTGCCACAATTGGTCAAGACGGTTTTCCAAAATCTAGAGTTGTTTTATTGAAAAATTTATCAGAACAAGGTTTCGTTTTTTATACCAATTACGATTCCGAGAAAGGAAAAGCCATTCAAGAAAACCCAAATGTTTGTTTGTCATTTTTTTGGCATTCACTGGAGCGACAAGTTATAATAAAAGGCAAAGCAGAAAAAGTTTCAGAAGAAACTTCAACAAAATATTTCAATTCCAGACCAATTGGCAGTCAATTAGGCGCAATAGTTTCTAATCAAAGTGAAATTATTCCAAATAGAAAATTTCTCGAAGAAAAATTGTCTGACTTAGAAAAAAAATTTGATAATCAAGAAATTCCAAAACCCGATTTCTGGGGCGGATTTATTGTGAAACCAATTTCTATAGAATTTTGGCAAGGCAGACCAAATCGCTTACATGATCGTATTTTGTATCAATTACAAACCGATAAATCTTGGAAAACCGATAGACTTTCACCTTAATACTTATAAGCAAATAAAAAAAATGTTTTAGCAAAATAAATCATGAAAAACCTAACCATCATTCGACACGGAAAATCAGGTTATGAACTTGGTTTATCTGACAAACTAAGAACATTGACCAACAAAGGAATTGAGAATTCTAAGCTTATTGCTCAAAAATATTTGCCGAATTTGCCATCTGATTTTTTATTAATGTCAAGCACTGCAACTCGAGCTTGGCAAACTTCAAAAATATTTGCAAAAATATTTGTAGTATTCGAAGACGAAATAGAATTTACAGACGATTTATACACATTTGATGGACGTGAACTCGAAAAAATCATAAAATCGACCAACAACAATGTTACTAATTTATTAATTTTTGGTCACAACGATGCGATAACCGATTTTGTGAATAATTTTGGCGATATTTACATCGATAATGTACCAACATCTGGATTGGTTTCAATCGATTTTGAAACTAATAATTGGGAAAATATCCAAAACGGAAAAACAATAAAAACAATATTCCCAAACCAATTGTAATGATTCAACACAAAGAAAACCAATATATTGATCGAGAAAAAAGTTGGCTTAATTTTAACGCTAGAGTTTTGCAAGAAGCTGCAGATGAAAATGTTCCGTTACTTGATAGATTGCGATTTTTAGGTATTTTTTCTAATAATTTAGATGAATTTTTTAGGGTTCGTTTTGCTGCAATTAGACGTTTGAGTTTGACAAATGAAACTGGAGAAAAACTTTTGGGTGGTGTTTCTGCCAAACAATTAGTCAAAGATATTACCGAAATTGCAATCAAACAACAAGCAGAAAGTCTCAGAATACTGGGAATAATCGAGCAAAAGTTAGAGAAAAACAAAATCTTTATGATTTGCGAAACCGAACTTTCAAAAGAACAAGAAATTTTTGTAAAAGATTTATTCATTCAAAAAGTCAGTCCAGCTTTAGTAACAATTATTTTAAATGATTTAGCCGAATTTCCAATCTTGAAAGACACATCGGGTTATTTGGCTGTAAAATTGGTTATGAAACCAACAGAAAAACCAAAACTTTTGGGACTTTCTAAACCTAAAAAAGAAATAAGATATGCAGTTATCGAAATTCCAAAGTCAATAAATAGGTTTGTAGTTTTACCTTCAGTAAATGAAAATCAGTATGTTATAATGCTAGATGATGTAATTCGTTTTAATTTAGAAAGTATTTTTAATATTTTCGACTTTGAATCTGTTTCTGCACACATGATAAAAATTACACGAGATGCACAACTCGAAATCGATTCGGATTTGAGTAAATCAATGATGGAAAAAATTTCATCGAGTGTAAAAGAAAGACGAATTGGTGAACCTGTAAGATTTATTTATGATCAATTAATCGAAAAAGATACACTTAAATATTTTCTTTCAAATATAGGAATCGATGCTTCGGATTCAATAATTCCTGGTGGTCGTTACCACAACCGTCGCGATTATATGGATTTTCCAAACCTTGGAAGATTTGATTTGTTGTACAAAAACAATCCGCCTTTGCAAATTCCTGGTCTGAGTTTGGACGAAAATATTATGAAGAAAATAGCTATAAAGGATTACTTGGTCAACGCACCTTATCAATCTTTTTCGTATGTAATTAAGTTTTTGAGAGAAGCGGCTTTAGATCCAAAAGTTACTGCAATAAAAATTACTTTGTATCGATTAGCAAAAAACTCTCAAATTATAAGTTCTTTAATAAATGCCGCAAAAAACGGAAAAAAAGTTACTGTACAAATCGAGTTACAAGCCAGATTCGACGAAGCAAGTAATATTTTTTATTCAGAACAAATGCAAACCGAGGGAATCGAACTTATTTTTGGAGTAAAAGGCTTAAAAGTCCATAGCAAAGTTTGTGTTGTTGATAGAATTGAAGATGGTAAATTGAAACGTTATGGTTTAATCTCAACAGGAAATTTTAACGAATCTACAGCAAAAGTTTACACAGACGTCACTTTATTAACAAGTCACCAACAGATTTTGAAAGATGCTTCGAAAGTTTTTGATTTCTTTGAAGTTAATTATAGATTGCATCGATACAAGCATTTAATAGTTTCGCCACACTACTCAAGAACTCGATTTTCGAGATTAATTGACAAAGAAATTGCCAATGCAATTCTGGGTAAAAAAACATTTATTAAACTAAAAATGAACAGTTTATCTGATTACGCAATGATTGATAAATTATATGAAGCAAGTCGAGCTGGAGTTAAAATTCAATTAATTATAAGAGGAATTTGTGCATTGGTGCCAGGGATAAAAGGAATGAGCGAAAATATTGAAGCAGTAAGTATTGTCGATAATTATTTAGAACATACACGTTTGTTTATTTTTGGAAATGCAGGAAATCCAGAAATTTATATTTCATCGGCCGATTTTATGACTCGAAATCTAGACGGAAGAGTCGAAGTTTCTTGTCCGATTTATGACGAATCCATCAAGCAAGAATTAATAGATAGTTTTGATATTGGGTTTAGAGGAAACGTAAAAGTCAGGTTTCATTCACATAAATTAGACAACAAATACCGAATTCGTAAAGAAAATGAAGAAATTTTTAGAGCACAATTTGAGACTTATAATTTTTATAAATCTAAATTGGAGGAATAAGTATTAAGATTTAAGTATTAAGATTTTTAAGTTATTTGATAGTTCGATTATTCGATTTTTTGATTTTTAGACATTTGACTTAAAGTATAAACTCAAAACCCACAACCTACAACTTACAACTAAAAATGAATATAAAAAAATACGCAGCTATAGATATTGGTTCAAATGCAATGCGTTTGTTAATAATGAATATTGTCGAAAACGAAGGCAAAGAAACCCATTTTACTAAAAATGCATTAGTTCGAGTTCCGATTCGTTTAGGGCAAGATTCATTCACTGTCGGAACTATTTCTGATGAAAATATTGATCGAATGGTCGATGCAATGAAAGCATTTAAGCTATTAATGAAAGTTCATAAAGTTGATAAATATATGGCTTGTGCAACATCGGCAATGCGTGAAGCATACAACGGAACTGAAGTTGTGGAAATTGTAAAGAAAAAAGCAGACTTAAAAATCGAAATAATTGACGGTAAAAAAGAAGCTGCAATAATCGCCTCAACAGAATTGCACCATTTATTAAAAACCGATCAAACTTATTTATATGTAGATGTAGGTGGCGGAAGCACCGAATTTTCCTTGTTTTCGAATTCCAAAATGATTGCCTCTAAATCATTCAAAGCGGGAACTGTAAGACTTTTAAACGAAGTAGTTAGTGATATTGTTTGGCAGGAAATAGAAAATTGGATTAAAACCAATACCATAGAATTTGATAGTGTTTCTCTAATTGGTTCAGGAGGAAATATCAATAAAATATTCAAAATGTCAGGCAAAGCGATAGATAAACCTTTGTCTTACATGTATTTAGCATCTCAATATTCACTCTTAAATTCATTAACTTACGACCAACGCGTTACAGATTTAGAATTAAATCCAGATAGAGCTGATGTTATTGTTCCAGCATTGCGCGTCTATATAAATGCTATGAAATGGAGTGGTGCAACCAAAATTTATGTTCCAAAAATTGGACTCTCGGACGGAATTGTCAAAGCAATGTATTATGGAAAGATTTAGAAAATTTGGGCGTGACCCGAAAAGTGTCGGGATTTACGTTACAAACAAAGTTCACTGAATACAAATGAAAATAATTTAATATGAAGTAATCTTTTTATCGGCAAAAAGCCTCAAAAAAGGATTTTCACTTTAATCCCTCACGCATTCACAACTATCTAAAAATCCAAATCAAAAGCTTTTTTCAACAATTCTAAATTTGGATTAATTTTTAATAATCGTTCGAATTTATCTTGGTCTGTAAATGCAAATTTCTGAGAAATTACTTCGTTAACATCAACCCGAATTGACAAATCGTGATTTTTTAAATGACTTCGTAAGTATTGTAATAATTCGTGTTTTTCGGTTTCAAAATCAATTTTTGAACCTTCGTTGGGCAATTCGTGAATGATTAAATTTCCTTCTAATTTTGGAACATTCAATTGCAAAAGCGATTCCATTATTTTGTGACCTTTATCGCTCAAACGTTGTGCATATTTGTTCCAAAAAATTAACATTTCGGTTTCTGTAAATGCTTCATTTGGCAAATAAATATCGTCTTTAATTAATGATTTATTGGCTTCTTGAAGTTCTTTTTTTGCTTTGATACTAGAAAGAGAAAATGCTGAAACTTTTGGCTGTAGGTTGTTAGTAGTAAGTTGTAAGTTTTGGGTTGTAGGTTGTTGGTTTTCTGGTTGTGAAAGAGATTGAATTTCAGTAACCTTTTCAATATTAGAATTTTCTAAATTGACATTATCATTGTTATTTAAATTTTCATTTACTTTGATATTGTCATTGCTATTGTCATTGTTATTGACTTTGATAACCTCTTTAATCGAATATTCAGTATTTTTATAATAGGTAGGAGGAATTATAAATTGGTCAACTTTTTTTTTTCTCCATCAAAAGTGATAGAGGCCAATTGCATCAAACAAAGTTCTACAAGAAGTCTTTGATTTTGCGATACTCTGTATTTCAAATCGCAATCATTGGCAATTTCAATACCTTTCAAAAGAAAATCTTGTGAAGCAATTTGAGATTGTGTTGCATATAACTTTTGAGCTTGCTCGCCAGCTTCTAACAATGACAAAGTCGATGGCGTTTTGCAAACCAGTAAATCTCGAAAATGACTCGCTAATCCTGAAACAAAATGATGTCCGTCGAATCCTTTTGACAAAATTTCGTTATAAGCCAAGAGCAAATCTGGAATTTTATTCTCGAGAATTAAATTGGTAATATTGATGTAAGTTTCGTAATCAAGAACGTTCAGGTTTTCGGTAACAGCTTGACGTGTAAGGTTGTTTCCACAAAAAGAAACCACTCTATCAAAAATTGATAAAGCATCACGCATCGCACCATCAGCTTTTTGAGCGATAATGTGCAAAGCATCGTCTTCGCAAATAACGCCTTGACTTGCAGCAACTTCTGCTAAATGGTCTTTGGCGTCTTTGACAGTAATCCGTTTAAAATCAAAAATCTGACAACGAGAAAGTATAGTTGGAATAATTTTGTGCTTTTCGGTCGTAGCCAATATAAAAATGGCGTGTTTTGGCGGTTCTTCTAAGGTTTTCAAAAAAGCATTGAATGCAGCAGAAGACAACATGTGAACCTCGTCAATAATATAAACTTTGTATTGACCAGTTTGTGGTGGAATGCGAACTTGGTCTATTAAACTTCGAATATCATCAACCGAATTGTTCGATGCAGCATCGAGTTCAAAGACATTAAATGCAAAATCTTCGTTTGGATCGTCATAACCAGGTTGGTTAATTTTACGAGCCAAAATTCTGGCGCAAGTGGTTTTACCAACACCTCGTGGACCTGTGAAAAGCAATGCCGATGCCAAGTGATTGGTTTCGATAGCATTGAGCAACGTGTTGGTAATGGCTTTTTGACCAACAACGTCTTTAAACGTTTGTGGACGATATTTACGAGCCGATACTACAAATTGTTCCATAAATTTTTATTGGTGTACAAATATAGGTTTCAAATATCAAATATCAAATTTTAAATTTTAAATATATTTAAAATCTAGTATCTAATATCAAAAGTATTATATTTGCCACAGCAGACCGCCTTATCGCTTGTTAGAAATAATGAGAGGAAAGTCCGGACACCAAAGAGAAGCATAGCGGGTAACGCCCGTCGAGTCAAGCAATTGATTCAGGACAAGTGCAACAGAAAGTATGTACAGGTAATGCTGTAGTGAAACCAGGTAAACTCTATGCGGTGAAATTTCAAGTATATTGGCTCCCGATCCCGAAATTTCGGGACGGGAAAGAGCTTCTCGTTCTTGCCAAAGGGTAGAAAGATTGATCTTGTGAGCAATTGCAAGGCTAGATAAATGATAAGGCTTCGATTTTTTCGGAGACAGAACCCGGCTTATAGGTCTGCTT